>JAUNHB010000020.1:0-9891 GCA_030524125.1 Eubacteriales bacterium
GGGGATCGCCAAGGAGGATCTGGCGCTGTCCGCCTTCCACGCCATCGCCAAGCAGACCATCGGCGGTCTGGCGCAGGGGCTGGACATCGAAAAGCCCGTGATCTTCGAGGGCGGGCCGCTGACCTTCAATCCCACGCTGATCCGGGTGTTCGCCGAACGGCTCGGCCTTGGCGCATCCGACACGATCGTTCCGGACCGCCCGGAGCTGATGGTCGCCTACGGGGCGGCGCTGTCCTTAAAGCAGATGTTCGTCGACCAGAGCCGAAGCTTCGACATCCCAAGGCTGATGAAGCGGCTTATGGACGGGCAGTCCTGCGCCGCATGCGATTCCCCGGCGGAGGGAGCGCAGCCGTTCTTCGCCTCGCCGCAGGAGCAGGAGGCGTTTTTTGCGCGCCATCGCCGTGCGGAGACCGCGTGGAAGAAACCGAAGGCCGGAGAGGTGGTGGAGGCCTATCTTGGGATCGATTCCGGAAGCACGACCACCAAGTTCGTCCTCATGGACGAGAACGAGGAGATTCTGGACTCCTTCTACGCGCTGAACGAGGGGGATCCTCTGACGGTGGCCAGAAACGCGCTGATCTCCATGCGGGACCGGTACGCGCAGGCGGGCGCCAAGCTTAAGATCCTGGCGGCCGGTACGACCGGCTACGGAGAGCTTTTGTTTGCCAAAGCCTTCGACGTGGAATGCCACACGGTGGAGACGGTGGCCCACGCCCGGGCCGCCGAAAAATATGTGAAGGACGCCACCTTCCTGCTGGACATCGGCGGACAGGACATGAAGGCCATCTGGCTGGACCACGGCATCATCACCAACATTCTGGTGAACGAAGCCTGCTCCTCGGGCTGCGGCTCGTTTCTGAGCAACTTTGCCGCCTCCCTGCACATCCCCATGGAGCAGATCGCCCCGTCCGCCTTCGCGTCGGAGCATCCGGCGGCCCTCGGCAGCCGGTGCACGGTCTTTATGAACAGCAGTATCATCACGGAGCAGCGCAACGGACGGCTTCCCGAGGATATCATGGCCGGACTGTGCCGCTCCATCATCGAGAACGTATTTACGAAGGTGATCCGGATCTCCAACGTGGACTCTCTCGGCGACCGGATCGTCGTCCAGGGAGGCACCTTTGAGAACGACGCGGTGCTGCGGGCACTGGAGCAGTATCTGGGCCGGGAGGTCATCCGCGCGCCCTATCCGGGCATCATGGGAGCCATCGGCGCCGCGCTGATCACAAAGGAGCGGTTCCGGATGGGCGGAGAGAAGCGGACGTTCATCGGTCTGGACGCTCTGGATACGTTTTCCTACAGCCGCGAAGCCAACTCGCCCTGCCCGTTCTGCGCCAACCACTGCAAACGGACCATCGTCTCCTTCTCCAACGGGAAATCATGGATCACGAACAACCGCTGCGAG
Organism: Eubacteriales bacterium; assembly: GCA_030524125.1. Lineage (GTDB taxonomy): Bacteria > Bacillota > Clostridia > Lachnospirales > Lachnospiraceae > Hominiventricola. Next base: position 1,406 of record JAUNHB010000020.1, read on the forward strand.
CGCGGGGAGATCCTTGGAGACCCGGGGGATGAGACGGTGCGCAGGCGCTTAAAGGAGGCGAAGCAGGAGACGGACGCGGTCCCCAACCTGTTCGCCCTGCGGGAACAGCTTTTGTTTCAGGACTATCCGTTCCCGGCCCTTCATCCGGACCGCCATGTGGTGATCGGGATCCCGAGAGTTTTGTCCTTCTGGGAGACGATGCCCTTCTGGAACACCTTTTTCCGTGCGCTCGGCTTCGGGGTGCGCGTCTCGGATCCGAGCACCCGGAAGATCTACGAGAGCGGTCTGTCCGCCGTGACCTCCGATACGGTCTGCTTCCCGGCCAAGCTGGCGCACGGGCATATCCGCAATCTGGCCGCCCATAAGGTGGACCGGATCTTCATGCCCACCATCACGACCGTGGCCTCGGAAAATACCGCCGACACCAGCGAGTCCATGTGCGCCATCGTAAAGGGCTACCCGATCGTCCTTCGCAACTCCGACAACCCTGCGAAACGATGGGGCATCCCCTTTGACGCGCCGCTCTTTCACTGGTACAGAAAAGAAGACCGGGACCGTCAGCTCACGCGCTATATGGAGGAAACCTTCGGCGTGGAGCCGGGTCTTACCATGAAGGCTGTGGACGCGGCCGATCTGGCGCAGGAGACCTTTGAACGCGAGCTTCGCGCTGCCGGACGGGACGTGGTCAGTCAGGTGGAAAAGACCGGAGGCTACGCCGTCGTCCTCGCCTCGAGGCCCTACCAGAACGACTCGCTTGTGAACCATGATCTTCCGAAAATGTTCACGGGCATGGGCATCCCGGTGCTGACCGCAGACTCGGTGCCCGGCGTCAACGAGGTGGACCTAAGCCGGAGCCGTCTGGACATCGTCAACAATTATCATGCCCGGATGCTGTCCTCCGCCGTGCTGGCGGCCAAAAGCAGCAGTCTGGAGTACGTGCAGATCGTAAGCTTCGGCTGCGGCCACGACGCCTATCTGTCCGACGAGATCGTCCGCATGATGAAGGAGATCTCCGGCAAGACGCCGCTCATCCTGAAGCTGGACGAAAGCGACGTGCAGGGGCCTCTGCGCATCCGCGTCCGCTCGTTTCTGGAGACGGTGGCCATGAGCCGCCGCAGGAAAAGCGCCCTGACGGTGCATCCCCTTCCGGATCCCTATCCGGTAAAATACACGAAGGAATGCCGCCGGGAGAAGATCGTGCTGGTCCCCAACACCTCCCACGCCTTCTGCCGGGTCATGACGGCCGCTTTCAAGGCGCAGGGGCTCCGGGCCGTGCCGCTGGAGGTGGGCCGCGAGGAAGCCATCCGTCTCGGCAAGCAGTACGTCCACAACGACATCTGTTTTCCGGCGCAGATCGTCATCGGAGAGGCGCTGGCGGCTCTCCGGAGCGGGAAATACGACGATCAGGAGGTGGCCGTCGGCATGGCGAAATACATCGGAGACTGCCGTCTGACCCATTACAGCGCGCTTCTTCGGAAAGCGCTGGACGACGCGGGGTACGTCCATGTGCCGATCCTGACCAACGACGATACGGATTCCCACGACCTTCATCCGGGCTTCCGCATGAACATGCTGTCGGCTGTGCGCATCGCGTTCGCGCTTCCGATGATCGACGCGCTGGAGGAGCTCCTGCGGAAGATCCGGCCCTACGAGAAGACAAAGGGAAGCGCGGATCAGGCGTTCGAGGAGGCGGTCACCCAGGTGGTGGACGGTCTGGAGCGCTCCGGCGTATCCGGCGCCAGACGGGGCTTCCGGCAGGCCGTACGGATCATGGATCAGGTGGAATACGACCGCTCGGAGCCAAAGCCGACGGTGCTGATCGTAGGAGAGTATCTCCTCAACTTCCATCCGGGAGCCAATCACGACATCGAACGGTATCTGGAGAGCAACGGCTTTGAGATCATCGAGGCCCGCATGACCGACGTGATCCGCAAGACCTATTTTTATCAGGGCGCGCAGATCCGGGAATATCATCTGAAAAAGCCGCTGGATAAAAAAGCGTGGTTCGCGCTGGTGGACCGGGTGTTCAACATGGCGCACGCCATGACCGACCGGATCGCGTCGGAGCATCCTCTCTACGAGCCTGCCTGCCGGATGCAGGATCTGGTGCGCGAGAGCGATCCGATCATTCACCATACCTTCGACGCCGGGGAGGGCGTGTTGATCCCGGGAGAGATCCTGCATCACGCAAAGCACGGCTGCAAGGCGTTCATCATCCTTCAGCCCTTTGGCTGCCTGCCCAACCACGTGGTGGGAAGAGGCATCTCCAAGCGGCTCAAGGAACTGTATCCGGACGTGCAGATCCTGCCGCTGGATTATGATCCGGACGTAAGCTTTGCCAATATCGAGAACCGTCTGCAGATGCTGATCATGAACGCCAAAGCCGCAACGCAGGCTGTCGGGGGACGCGGAGCGCAGGAGGAGAGTTCCCAGCAGAGAGGAGCGTAACGACATGGCACATCCCGCGCATGAGACGACCTTCCTGTGGAACGGCTACACAGTGCGGATCGAGAGGAAGAACGTCAGGCGCGTTAATCTCCGGATCCGTCCGGAGGAACCCTCCGTCATCCATATGTCCGTCCCCTCCGGCATGCGCTGCGAGGACGCGCTGCGGACGCTGGAGGAGCCGCGCATCCGAAAGTGGCTGGACCGGTATGAAAAACGAAGGAAAGAGCGCCCGGCTCCGGAGGAGCTTCGGAAGCGGGAGGAGGAAGAAGAGAAGCTTCTGCCCGCCTACCGGGAACGGCTCCTTTCGATCCTCCCGGAGCTGTTCCGGAAATGGCAGACGATCCTCGGCGTGCGCTGCGGAAAAGTCACGATCCGGGATACCCGCTCCCAGTGGGGAAGCTGCAACACCAGAAACGGCAATATTTCCATCAGCCTGCGCCTCGGCGCCTATCCGACGGAATGCGTCGAGTATGTGGTGGTCCATGAGCTGGCTCATCTTCTGGAGCGGGGCCACAACGCCCGGTTCTACGGCATTTTGGATCGGCATTATCCCGCTTGGCGGGAGTGCAGGGAGCGGCTTAAGAGGCGTCCCGAAGCATAAGAATTTTTAAGTATTCTCTGGATTTGCTTAAGAAACATCCGGCTCCGGATATGGTACAATAACGTTGACCGTTCCGGAGGGCGGATGTTTTTTGTCCTTCTCCGGGGCAAATCTGCATCAGGGGAGACAAAACAGACAAATGGATACAGAACAGACAAGAAGACGGGCAGGAGCGACAGCAAGAAGAAGGAATCCATCCAGGGCGGTCGGAAGAAGAGCGCGGAGACGAAAGCGCCGGATCCGGAACGGGATCCGCCTCGGCGTCATGCTGTTTCTCCTTCTGGCGGCCGGGAAGCTTCTGCTTTTGCTGCTCGGAGCGTCCGGATCCGGCGCTTTGACCGGAAGAGCGACCGCCGTGGAGGCGCCCGTTCAGAGGACGAGAGAGGAGGCGCTGGCAGCTCTGGAGGAGCTGGCGTCCTCTGCCAGCGCCTATCAAAAGATCGTGGAGAGAAGCGACGCCTACCCGGACGCGGTGCTGGAGGCGCTGGCCAACAACCCGGAGATGCTGGAGTTCGCGTCTGCCTATCCGGACAGCGACGGGACGGTCACAGGCGGGCTGACCCGGGAGGAGACGCGGGATGACTATCCTCTGTTTCTCCAGTGGGACAGCCGGTGGGGATACGCTTCCTACGGGAGCAGCTGCATCGGCATCTCGGGATGCGGCCCCACCTGTCTGTCCATGACGGTCTACGCCCTCACACGGGACGAATCCGCCACGCCGGACCGTCTGGCGGACTATGCCTGGCGGCAAGGCTATTATGTGGAGGGGACCGGTACCGCATGGAGCCTTATGACGGACGGCGCGGCGGATTTCGGGATCACGGGAACGGAGCTGGCTCTGGACGAACAGCTCATGAAGCGGGAGCTGGACGCGGGACATCCGATCATCTGCGCCATGGGCCCCGGCGACTTCACGACCGCAGGTCACTTTATCATGCTGTACGGCTATGACGACAGTGGATTTTTCGTCAACGATCCCAACTGCCGGAGCCGGAGCGGACGCGCATGGAGCTATGACGACCTGAGCGGACAGATCAAAAATCTCTGGTATTTTCAGTGAGGGGGAGGATCGGATATGAACAGAAAACGATGGGAAATCGGTCTTGGCGTGGTCTCTCTGGCGTGCGCGCTGCAGCTGGCTCAGTGGACGCTGATCCACGTCTATGGTCTGGAGCTTCGCTCCATGGCGCAGACGGCGAAGGGCGTCTTCCTGTGGCTTCTCGTGCCGCTTGTGCTGCTCGGACTCCTGATCGGGGACGCGCAGAGGCTGCGGACGCTGGCCGGAAAGCTCCTCCTTGGAGCCGGGATTTTTGTCATTCTCCTGACAGGAGCCGTCCGGACCGTTGCCTATGTGGCTTCCGGAGAGTACGAGGCGGAGGCTGTCCTGCCGGACGGATATCTTCGCTGCACGCCGGTCTATTTTCTCGATGTGGGAAATTCCCGGATCTGCGAGCCGTATGGCCTTTTATTCCGGAGACCCTTTCAGGGCTGGAGCGAGGAACAGCTGGACGAAAAAATAAGGGAAACGTACGGAGACGACGTCCGGCGCGACGGGACGGCGTCCGACGGAACGTCCGCCGTCTGCGTGGGAAAGAGCCGGGATCCGGGGGCGGAGCCCTTTTATTTCACCGTGTCCAACATGTATGATCTCTCCGACAACTATCTAAGCCAGCTGATGAAAGCCGATGCCGTGCGGTTCTGGTCCACCAAAAGCCGATGGGCGGCTTTCTCCGCCGATGGCTCCGGAGGATGGACCGTCGAGCTGGACGAACAGGCGTACGGGCGCAGCCAGGCGGAGGCGGAACCATCTGTCCTGACGGTCTCCTGCGCCTCCGAAGACGCTGCCGTCTGCGCGGGAGATCTGGCGGACTGGCTTCTCTACGTCAGGGAGGACGCCCGCTATTGGAAAAACGGACAGATGGCGGCGGACGCGGGCCTCAGCGTTGTGGATCTGTCCACGCCGGACGGTATGGTCCGTATCTTTCTCGACCGCGAACTTTTCTCTCTGGCCCAGGGAGCATCCTGGGAGACGCTTCAGGCGTCCCTTCTGGAGACGCTGACGGACGCCTTCTCTTCCGGAGACGGCAGTGAGAGCGGCAGCGAAGACGATGGAGATAGGGACGACGGGTGGCAGGAGGCCTATCTGGCTGGCTATACCGGAGACTATGAACAGGAGTGCACGGTGGGAGAGAGCGGGACGGTCTATCGGATGACCGTGCTGGACGCCGCCCTGGGCCATCGCGCCTACCTGCTTTTGATCAGCACCGACGGGGGAGCGACCTGGGACATTCAGAATGGGGAGCCGTTTCCCGAAATGGGAATGGGCGTTGCGTTCACCTTTCTGGATGAACAGCTCGGTTTTGCCTCCCTCACCCACGGCGGCGGAGATTCGGCGGATCTCTATGTGACGCAGGACGGAGGGAAGAGCTACGCGCCGGTCGCCATCGAGGGTTTCAGCGTGACGCTGGAGGGCGGCTATCGATACGATCCCTATGACTTTCCGGAAATGCCGTATCTGGAGGACGGCCGTCTCTTCGTGCTCTGCGGGCAGGGCGCGGACGGCGACTACGCCGGAGGGGACGGCGCGGGGCTCGCCCTGTACGAATCCACAGACGGAGGGCGCACCTTCCTCTATCAGGGCGTCCAGGCGCCGGATCAGCCCTGATCCCTCTTTCCGGCGAACAAAAGCACCAGCACGCAGCCGCAGGCCGCCAGTCCAAAGCCTGCCGCGTTCATGGCCGGAACGCCCGCGCTGTCGATCAGGAACCCGCCCAGCAGGCTTCCGAACACGCCGCCCAGCGTGTTGGTGCCGGTCATGACCGCCTGTCCCTTGAACTTGTCCCGGTCGTCCATCGTGTGGTTGACGTAGTAGACGGAGGCGGGCATATAGAGCGCGAACGAGCCCATCTGAAGGAGCTGGGACGCGTACAGAAGCGTCATGTGGGAGGCCAGCATACAGATCGCTGCCTTCAGCGCGAAGACCACGCCGGACACCATGAGAAGCGTGCTGCTCGGAAATCGTCTGGCCAGCCGGGAGAAGAGGAACATGACCGGAAGCTCCGTCACGGCCGCCACCGCAAGCGCTTTTCCCAGATCGGAGGAGCTTCCTCCCACGTTTGTAATAATATGGATCAGATAGGAATTGTTCATATTGTGGAAGGTGAACAGAAATGTGATCCCCACTAAAGTCAACATAAAATATTTATATCTACCAATAAAAGAAAACATGCTTTCGGAACCGGCGGCATGCGCGGCGTCGGGGGAGGAGAGAGGCTCTGCTCTGTGATCCTCCTGCCCGGCTTTGCCGGAGCTGTCCTCCGCCGGATGGGCGGCGCGCACCGCAGGCAGCACCGGCATGGTCAGAACGGTCGCGCTGATGATCAGGACCAGCAAAAGCCCGGTCAGCAGGATCGAACTGGTCCCGTACCGCTCCACAAAGCTTCCCAGCGCGTAGGTAACGACGGCGTAGGAGAGGGAGCCTGTCCCTCTGGCCGAACCGAAATCCACCTCCACGCCGCGGTTCACATAGTAGACGCTGATGGAGTTGATCAGCGGCTGGATCACCTGGAGGAACGTGTCCGTCAGAAGGAAAAGGACCGCCACGGCGAGAAGCCCGTTCGGCGTCAGATATAAAAGCGCCAGCAAAAGAAGCATCAGGCAGGAGAGCGCTCCCGTCAGCTTGTGGAGCGTGATCGTCCGGGAGGAATCCGCCACGGCGGCGAACACCGGCTGCAGGATCACGCCCAGGATATTTCCGAGAGCGATGATCACGCCGATGGCGGAGCTCTCAAATCCGCGGTCCAGAAGAAACAAGGTGGCAAAAGCGTAGATCGTTCCGAAGGAAGCCCAGTAGGCTCCCTGCAGGATGCAATATTGTAAGGTCAGTTTTTTCTTTTGAAGGTTCATCGTCTGCTTTACTCCTTTTCTCTCAGCTGAATGATGCGGGCCGCTTTCCGCTTGTTTTCTTCCTTCATGGCGGCGTAGTGCTTTCTCGTGGTGTTGACGTTTTTGTGGCCCAGCACGTCGGCCACCAGATAGATGTCCCCGGTCTCCTGATAGAGCGTCGTGCCGTAGGTACTGCGAAGCTTGTGCGGAGTGATCTTCTTGGCCGTGGCGGTGGAAGCGTACTTTTTCACCAGACGCTCCACCGAGCGCACCGTGATGCGCGTGTTGTTCTGGGAGATGAAAAGCGCGTTCTCATGTCCCTCCGAAGGCTCCATCTGCAGCCGCTCATCCAGATACGCCCGCAGCATTTCCTCCGTCTCCTCCCCGAAGTAGACCAGATCCTCGCTTCCTCCTTTGCGGATCACCCGCATGGCGCCGTTGTCAAAATCCAGATCGGTGAGATCGAGTCCCACCAGCTCGGTCACCCGAACGCCTGTTCCGAGGAGAGTGACGACGATGGCCAGATCCCGGAGCTTGTTCCGTTCATGCCAGATTTTCTGCTGTTTGGACAGCTTTTCCCCGGACTCCATATTGTCGATGAGCTGGGCCACCTCGTTGGCGTCCATCCGGATGATGTTCTTTTCCTTCACCCGCGGCACGTCCACGACCGATGGGGCGTTGGTCGAGATCATTTCCTTTTTGTGGTAATAGCCGAAGAAAGTGTTCAGCGTGGCGAGCTTTCTGGCTTTTCCTTCCTCGTGGTTGATGAACGTCTGACCGTCCTTTTCGTAGTAGTTCAAGAAGGACAGATATTCCTCAATGTCCACCGGCTTGATGTCATCGAGGACGGATACCGGAAGAGTCCGGATATCCTTGTTCTTAAAATATGGGTTTTCGGACTTCAGAAAATAAAAAAAGGTGCTCAGATCATATGCATAATTGCGCCGTGTGTTGGTCGCCTTCTTGATCTCCATGGCACGGAAGAAGTCCGAAGCGAAAGCGGGAAGCTCCTTCAAAAGCTCCCGGAGCTTTTTTGTATTTTTCAGATCCATTTGTTCATGATAGCTAAGAGACATGAAAAAACTCCTTTCTGTTTGAGTTTTGATACAACGTGTCGTAAAACTGGGCTTTTACGGAAGCACGTTGCACTGTCTTTCCCCGACATACATTATACACTAGATGTAGAGCACTATCAAATAATGGCTCTTGATTTTGTCAACGTCCACAACCAGAACTTCACAGAAGTAGAGCATGAAGAAAACGCTAATTTCCCGCACAAACTCCCGAAAGGAACCCGACCAGTATATTTGGCCGGTATCCTTGGATTTTATAACATAAAGGAGGGTATCGCTCCCCACGCTCATAACGTCAATCACTCGAATCATTACAAAACCCCTTTACAAAGCAAGTCTTTAATAGCGTTATGAACGTCAACGTATTCTGTTATCGCTGTTTCCCAGTATTCAATTAAAGTGTCTAAAGTAGGGCTTGAATTTGTTGTTTTCATAGACTTAACCGTATTAAGATGGTCAAGAGCATTATTCTCAGCAAA
>JAUNHB010000020.1:9901-37356 GCA_030524125.1 Eubacteriales bacterium
AAGAGTAGATACTTGAGAGTCGGTAAAAATCTTATCATTTTTCATTTACTTTTTCCCCTTTCTTATGGTAGGATAGTGTTAGGGTCTACCAGTTACTAAAAAGTACATTAGTTACTTTCTTGAGACTATATAGTACCATACAGTACCCTTTAGTACCATAAACTGTGAGTTGCAAAAGGTATAACTATGAAAAAACAATTTAAAATCTATGCAGAAGAAATAACCATACAAAAAATAAAACATATAGCTGAACAAAATAGAAGAAAACAAAGCGCGGAAACTGAAATAGCACTTGAAGAATACATCAAAGCCTACGAGTCCGCGCACGGGCCAATCAACACAGGGGGGGGGCTTTGACGTAGCCGGGAGGGTGGCGCGTTGTCCGCGCTTGCGCCTGTGCGCGCGGACGGCCCTACCGGGCCATGGACGGACGCCCGAGCTACATCTGTTTTTACCTATTTTTCCAGTAGGAAAAATAGACAAAAACAGAAGAGGCGGGCTTGGGGCGTCCTTTCTTTTAGCTTGTTGGGCCAGTTTTCAAGGCCGCATCGACTAAGGCCACCAAGTCAGACTTCATGCGCATCACCGAAGCGTCCCAGTTTTCCGTGATGATATCGAACATCCCGGAGTCTGCGATAATAATTCCAGTGAGAGTGGGGAGGACTTGCTCTTTAATCCAGTTGCGTTTATCGTCAAGCGTCTTTGGCACCGCCTTGACGGTGAGAGAGAGGCGGCCCACGCATCCCACGAAGTTGTCCCAGTCTGCCGTGGTGGAGCACCGCGACCGATTGGAGTCGTCCAGTTCAATAAAGCGGATATAGTTGTTAAGTATCGCCGCCGCAGCTTCTCCCAGAGAAAGGCCCTCGAGCAGATAGCGGACAGCCGCTTGGGCGCGGGAATTGCGAAGCTGGAACTCCCAACGCACCCACGGATGAGAAACAGGCTCTTCTGGATGCTTTGTGTTATGCTCCAGTTGCTTGTCATACACCCGGAGCCGCACGTCTGACTGACCGGAGCCGAAATATATCGTGCCGCCTGTCATCGTTCCATCGTTAATCTTGCGGCTAACGTTGTTCGTGTACTGGCGGAACTTGGACACTACGCGACCCTCACTCAGATGCATCGTAACATCATCGAGCGTGAAATGCACCTTTTCCCCTGCGTCATCAATCGCCAAGTCGAGCCGGGAAATCTGTCCAAGCCTGCACACGTCCGACAGGAATTTGGTAAGCACAGTCTGGGCAAAATCATCCACGCCGAACACTTCCCGACCGCCGAACGGCTCCACGTCCATATGCTTTTTCGCGTACATCTGGAGCACATGACCGACCGCCGAGCCTGTGATATTGACGTGAATCCCCATATCAGTGTTACCATCCGACAGCACGGACAGGCCATAGCCGTCTAAGTTTTGCATGGATTTATAGCCCATAGCCCCACGGGGCATAAGGGAAAACTGGGAAGAATCGAAACCCAAAAAAGAAATCACATCGGAAACCGTATAAGAATCATATAACACAGTAAACGCCAACCAATCGACAGAGACAGAAAGACCGGTCGTAAAGACATCTGTATGATACATGGAACACCTCTGTATTTACGACCCCCGTGTTACTATCCGGGGGCCGGGCAAGTGAACGAGTGACAGCGGGAGAGTGAGAGAGTGCGCGCCCCGCCCTCTGGCGGGGACCCCACGCACTTTCTCACTCTATCCCCAAAAACGGAATCTTTCTCAATACCCACATAACAACCGAGTACAGCTTATCAAAGTTCGACAGCACCAGAATCACCGGAACGACCACGAGCACCATCTCACGCGGCACTATGAGCCAGACAAAGCCTATCCCCGCTTCTATATAAGACAGGAGCGTCTGAAAAGCCGTGTCTACCGCTTCCGGCATGGCGGGCAGGCTGACCCAGCCGAACACGATATTAAGGAGGGCAATGATAAGAGAAAACAAGCCTTTAATAATCATCCTTTACCGAACCTTTCCTTGAAAAAGTCTTGCAGATACATGATGAACCAACCAGCCAGCAAGATGCCCGTACCGGTACGGACATAGCCCAGTATCGTGCCAACAAGCTCATCCTCAGAGAGATCATAGGTTATATCGGGCCACACCTCATAACCCATGATAGAGAAGCCGGGGAACGTCAGGCCAGTGTCACCGGTAGCAGATGTAAAAACACCTAACAGTTGTATAATGTAATCAAACGGCGCATAAAGGAAGCCAAACGTATTTGAAAAAAAGTCATTGAGTTGTCCAAATAAATCCCCCATTTCCTCCGCAGAGGGAACAAAGATACTGACCACCGTATCAATCAAATTTTGAAAAAAATTGCCAAAAAAGTCAGTAATGCTAGAGAAAATACCTTTCGTTGTCTCCTTTGTTTCTTCAGCAATCTCGTTCCCTTTTTGCATTTCGGACTCGATACTCTCCAAAATTTCCGTATCAGACCGAACAGTTACATCCTCAACAAGAATGGAATAAGATACCGTAGTCTCACCCCAAAGCGAGACAGAACCCTCATTACTCGAACTCGTCCTTGAAAAAATACCATATACACAATCTGAAAGCGTAAGAACTAAATCATTTGAAGTTTCAATAGTAATCTCAGACACACCGCCAACAGAATCAAGTACAAAGTTCCCATCTGAAAGCGACCAAACAGGATAACCGGCTCTACGACCGCCACTAGAAAATTTATATAGATACAAAGATCCAGCATATGCATTAGGTTCCGAAAAATCCATGCTATTAACTGTAATACGATAAGTATGACCTACCTCAAAATCCGAAGCAGGCATCAAAGTACGTGTCAGCGTATAAGGTTTATAGACAGTAATAACATTCTCAGAAGTATTTAAAAATTCACTGCCCCAAAAAGTAACAGAATCTTCCAAAGTAACCGGATAATCAGCCGCCTTACTTTCTATAGACATGTTCCATGATATAATCGAAAATATCATGACAAACGCTATACACGACTGCAAAGCCGACCGCGAAAAGAAGCGCCGAAAATTCAAGTGCCGAACCCCCTTCCTTGAGCGTTGGGTACATCCCCAAGTCTGAATAGACGAACAGCGTTCCCGCATCCAGACTCAGAGAGTCTTCGCTATACTCCACATACCAATCCGAGGAGTAGGAGCTTGAGTCACGGTAAATCGTGACCACGGAGCCAGAGCCAGAGAACCGGGAGCCGCTGAGCGCAACATCTTCACCGTAGACCATCGTATAACTGTACTGACCGGAGCGGTACACTAGATAGTGTTCCGAGCTTTTGAGCTTCTGGACAATGCCACGGAAGTAACTTAAGTACGTATCAGATATAGTTCCCGCATAAGAGCCGGTAAGGCTCATAACTTCCAGTTCCGTTTCTTCCTCGACCGGCTCCACGATGTAAACAGGCATCGGATTCTCTAAAGAGTAGCCGGGCTGAGCTTCTGCCGGTTCTTCTTCTGATTCTTCCTCTGTTTCTTCTGTTTCTTCCGAAGCTCCCCCGGCAGTCTCTTCCGGCTCCTCTGTTTCCAGTGCCACGTCTGGAGCCGCATCCCCTACCGCCGGAGTATCAGCATCCACAGCAGTATCAGAATCAACATCAGCCGTCCCGTTAATCTGTGTATCTTCCATAACATATCTTTACCCCTTTCTAAAATTCAATCTTGCCACCGAAAGCCATCTTCATAAAGGAGTTGACTATCATCTGACCCAGTGCGAACGTGACCCCGTAGGGAATCGCCGCTTGTACGACCTCTGTAAATAAGTTAATCGCTTCTGTCACTTTGCCGCCGTCCTTTCCATTCTTTCTTATATCGCTTCATTTTACTATACGTATCATAGCAAGCATACAAGTCCGCATCATGGAAAAACCACTGATTCTTGATAACCTGACATTTCAGCTTTCCATTTTCCTCGACCGCCGTAAACCCGTCAATCAACTGGTTATGCTGGAGAATCCCGAAGAAATTCTTGCAAAGCACGATATTCTTGACTTGCTCCCGGAGCGGCTTCGCCATGCGCATATAGACCTGACTTGTGCCTACGATGTGCTTTCTTTGCTTTCTCTGTTGGGAGAGTTCCACAATCACGTCCATGTCAATATTCTTGCTTTCCAGTGAGTTCAGTTCAAGGTGAATCTCATCTATAAAATAGAGGACACCCTCGAAACCGTTCTCAATATCCTTTAAGCTGTCAAGGCCGTTATACTCCACGGTTCTATCCTCATAGCCTCGAATCACCGTATTCGAGCAGAAGATACAGCGTGGATAAGCGTCCAGCACCCGCCGGATATAGCGGACAGCCGAGAGCGTCTTTCCCGCACCCTGAGGGCCACAAAAGACCATGATACCCTCAGGACGGAAATAAGACGGATGCTCCCGATAGAAGTCAAGCTTGTACTTGACGCTTTTTCCGCCGTCCACCGGATTTAAGTTATTATCCAAATATTCTTTCATACATACACCCAAAAAGGGCGGGAGAGTGTTCCCCCGCCATGGCCCTTACAGGGACATTTTGCCTTTCCGGAATGCCGCCATGAGGGAGCGGAGAGCCTTGCGAACGCCCCACCACATGAACACCAGACCGATACCGGCAGTTACCAACGTGGCAAGTACGGCCACGATCGTGCTAACGCTAATCTGACCCGTGAGAGCGGTAATCACATCAGCCCAATCCGAAGCAGTGACGGCACCCGCCGCCGAAGAGTTAAGTAATGCAGTCATAGCATGTTCCCCTTTCTTTTATCTAACAACGGCAAAGCCGTTATTGACTACTTTACGACAGAAATCGAGTCAAGATAGAACCTTGTCTGATTGCCGCCATCCCCGCCAGAGTACAGGCGGCCATGCACCTCAACGACCGTACCGGGAGCCATCCGCTTGACGGTCTCCAGACGGTCACCATTGACGAAGCACTGGAGCCGCTCCATCAGATTGAGTTCGTCATCAATGTACACATTTCCCCACGCCTTGCCATTCTTTTCGCCGTGGCGGATTCCAACGAGTTTCCCTTTACCAGATACTAACATATTTCCACCTTTCCTTTCTTCACCTGCTGGTGAGTGCCCGTGCCGGGAGTTGAACCCGGCCGCCGCCTAACGCATTTACACTTAAGGCGGTGCCAGACCGTGGCGGGCGTGCATACCTTGCCGCAAACGTACGTTCTGTTTGAACCTACGTTCCGCTGTTGCTTCGGGCACGGCGACCCTGCGCGTTGCCATGCATCACAGGCCCGTGGGGGCTGAGAGCATGGCCGCCGGGCAAGGACACAAAAAAGCCGACACGCAACGGATGCATTTCTTTTCCGTGTATGTCGGCCTGTGCAACGTGTCGTAAAACTGTCATTTTGCGACACGTTGTATCTCTGTCCATTCTACTACTCCCGCACAGATTCTGCAAGCAAAAAATGGTTGTCTCTTTTCAAAGCTCTGTGTTAGTATACATCAGGAAAGGAGATTCAGTCATCATGAAATCATCGGAAGACCTGCGCAGACAGCTGCGCGATATAGATCACAGGAGTTATCCGGCTTACAAATCGCTGGCCGGAAGCTATCAGTTTGGAAGCTTTTTACTTGTCATTGATCATGTACAGGGCGATCCCTTTGCGTCGCCCTCCAGCCTGCATGTGGAAATCCTGCACAAAAACGCCGGCTTCCCGGCCGCTTTCTATGAGACGGACTGCGCCCGGATCGCCCTGCAGGATCATCTGACCAGGCAGTTTTCGTCCCAGTTTGAGGACTACAATTTCAAGGCGAAGGGGTCCGGAAAAAGCGGCCTTCTGGCCGTCACCCGCTGCGGGCAGGAGGTACTGGAGCGGAGCGCCTGCCAGATCGGACGCGACCGGATCATCGCCCGCTTCCATGTGGGCTTCCCGGCCTTTGGACGCACGATCAACGCCGGGGAGCTGGAAAAGATCCTGTTCGAGTTTCTCCCCCGCTGCGTGGAGAACAGCTTCTTCTACCGGAAGCTGGACGCCAAAAAGACGGAGGCGGCCATCCATCTGGCAGAGGATCAGGAGGCGATCCGCAAGCTTCTCCGGGAAGAAAGGCTGACCGCATTTGTGGCCAACGGCGCGATCCTTCCGAGAAAAAGCGGCGTGTCCGATCTCCCGCTCCAGAACAGCGTGCCCTTCCGCTCTCCCGCCTCCATGGAGAGAACATTCGTTCTCCCTCATCGCGGAACGATCACCGGCATGGCGATCCCGGAGGGCATCACGCTGATCGTAGGAGGCGGCTACCACGGAAAGTCCACGCTCCTCGAAGCGCTGCAGACCGGCGTCTATAACCATATCGCCGGAGACGGACGGGAATATGTCATCACCGAGGACACGGCGGTCAAGCTCCGGGCGGAGGACGGGCGCTCCATCCGGAATGTGGACATTTCCATGTTCATCAACGATCTTCCAAACGGGAAGGACACTGCCCTCTTCTCGACGCCGGACGCCAGCGGAAGCACGTCGCAGGCCGCGGGCGTCATTGAAAATCTGGAGTCCGGCTCCAGACTGTTCCTGATCGACGAGGACACGTCCGCCACCAACTTTATGCTGCGGGACGATTTCATGCAGCAGGTCATCAGCCGGGAAAAAGAGCCCATCACTCCGTTTCTCGAGCGAGCCCGCGATCTCTATGAAAAGGCGGGCGTCTCCACGATCCTTGTGGCGGGAAGTTCCGGCGCTTTCTTTTACATTGCGGACAAGATCGTTCAGATGGACTGCTATCGTCCGGTGGACATCACCGATCACGTGAAGGAGCTCTGCAAGGAGCACAAAGCGCCGAGAACGCAGGCGCCCAACTTCCGGATCCCTGAGTTTGACCGCGCGCTCCCGCCCTTCCGGAAAAAATCCGGCGGTCGGGACGACCGCCGCAGAGGAGGCCGCCCCGGCAGAGACGAGCAGCCGCGCCACGAACATATGAAGACGAAAACTTTCGGCAAGGATTCCTTCTCCATCGACAAGGAGACGGTGGATCTCCGGTACGTGGAACAGCTGGCGGATTCCGAGCAGACCGCCGCCCTCTCCTGTCTTCTGCGCTTCGCGCTGGAACAGGTGATCGACGGCCGGAAGACCGTACAGCAGACGGCGGAGCTTCTGATGCGCACGCTGGATCAGAAAGGCTGGGAACCCTTCTGCAGCTCCTATGTGCCGTGCGGCCTCGCCCGCCCGAGGATCCAGGAGTTGTATGCCTGCCTGAACCGGTTCCGGGGATAGCGGGATCACAGAAGCTTTCCATACAGAAACCGAAGGCCGGATTCCTTCTGACGGGAGTCCGGCCTTCGGTTTCTGTGCATATTACGACTGATTGAGAACCTCTGTGATCTTCTCGATCATCTCATCCTCCTTCAGACGGAATTTGATCTCTACTCTTCGGGACGCGGCCATGTCTACCTGATCCGTGTTCTCTTTGTAGATCGGATCGCTGTAGGATCGTCCGTTCACGGTCAGAAGCTGCTCCAACAGCGCGATCTGCTCTCCGGTAAGTCCGTTGGCTGAGTTCAGACAGAATCTGGCCACGGAATTGGCCCGGTTGTACGAAAGCGTCATATTGCTCTGATAATCGCCGTCGGTGTCCGTATGTCCTTCGATGATGATCTCCGCGATATAAGGCCGGAAGCTGTCCTGAAGCAGCACATCCAGATACATGGGGATCACCGACTTCAGCGTCGCCCTGCTGTCTCCGGTCAGAGTAGCGCTGTTGTAGCGGAACAGCACGTCCGAAGAGAACGTGATGGAACCGGTCTGCGGATCCACCTGCATGGTGGAGTTGGAAAATTTGCTCTGGAGCTCCCCGATGATGTCCGTCCGGATCCCCACAATGTCCTGAAGCTCGCTTCTGGCCGCATCCAGCTCTGTCTGCGCCTCGTCGATGGCCGCGTAGGCCGCCTTCAGCTCGTCCTCCGTCATGACGGCCTTTGCGTAGGCATCCTGGAGCTTCACAAGCGAGTCCTGACGCTCCTTCTCCGCCTCCTCCAGCTCCAGACGCGTGGCGTTCAGCTGCGCCTGCGCGTCCTCCAGATCGGCGGTCTTCCGCTGATAGATCCCGAGCGTGACGGCGATGATCAGTATGAAGATCAGCAAAAGCGCTGCCATCATGTCCGAGTAGGACTGCCAGTAGCTCGGCTCCTTAAATACGTCTCTGCCTCTTCTGCTATTTCTCATATAGATCCCTCATCTGGTGAAACGTGTACAGCTCGTTGCCCAGCTGGTCGCACGTATCGGACAGCTTCTGTTCCAGCTCCCTCTGGCGGTCCAGCGTTAGATGCATCGTGTCGTTCATGGCCCGGCTGGCGTCGAGCAGAAGCTTTGTGCTCTCCTCCAGACGCTGGAAATTTCTCGCGTAAGCGCTCTGCGCCTCGCAGGCGTCGTTCAGAGACCGGCCGAGACGGCCAAGCTCCGTCCCCATCGTCTCCGACATCTGGTTGATAAACTGCTGTACGATCCGGTCCAGTCCTTTGATCTGAAGCTCCTCCCGCCCCTGCAGAAGCTCCATGATGGATCTCATGGCGTTTGCCATATTGGCCTGATAGATCAGCATGGCGCTCATATTTTCATCCGTGCCGCTCACCGGAGGCTCCGCATATTCATGGAACGCCTCCAGAAATACCGTCAGCCTTCCGTAAGCGTCGGCCATGACGCCCCGATATACAAAATTAAACACGAGGGAGAAGAAAATACCGTACACCGACGTGTGGAACGCCACTTTCATTCCCTCCAGCAGAGGGCCGATGTTGTCGGAGATCGTAAACACATTGTTCTCCGATCCGGAAAAGGAAAGCATTCCCAGCGTCAGGCCGAGAAACGTTCCAAGAATCCCCAGTCCGGACATGGTGCCCGCCACGGCCGAATTGTAATGCGCGCTGCCGATCCGGTCGATCACGTCCTCATTGATGTAGTCCTCCACCGGGCAGGCGGCCAGGACCGTCCCTTTCCTGCTGGTGTGCTCCCGGATGCGCCGCTGGTACTTCTCGAACTGCAGATCCAGCGTGCGGTTGCCGAACAGGCTTTTCCGGTCCCGGTACTGCTCCCACAGATTTTTGGAGACCGCGTCATGCTGGTTCTTCATCTCTTCTGCGGCTCTGTCGAGCGCGTCTGCCGCCTGGTTCAGCCTGCCGAACGTGACGGCGGAAGCGACCAGCAGGACGCCGATCAGGACCAGAAAGGAAATGTTGATGGCCAGATTGATTACGGATGTGACCCCGCCTGTGAATACCCCGTTGATATACAGGATAAACGCGAACATCAATATGTATAGCAAAAAGAGAAAATAATAGGATCTGTTCTTCATGTGCGCCCTCCTTTGTAGATGCTGCTTTAAACTCACTTTAGCATATTTTTCCGGAGGTCACAAGGAAGAGACCGGAATCTTAAAAAAATCTTTAAAAAGAGCTTACCGGAGCTCCTCCGAATAGTAAGGAACGATCAGCTTCTGGCCGGAGACGAGCCGGTCGTCCGACATATGGTTGATCGTCATGACTTCGTTGATATAGTCCGCACGGCTGATATAGTGATCTTCGTCCATGTATTCGCCCGCAAGATCCCACAGCGTATCCCCGGACTCCAGCTCGATGCTGGAATAATATTTGTAGGAGCCGCTCTGCACAGGCTCCTCCGCCCTCGTCAGAAGCGTCCCGAAGCCCACGCCTACGGTAAACATAAGAACCAGCGTCACCGCGAACAAAAAGAGGAACCGTCTTCTCTCCTTCTGTCTTCTGAGCGCCCTCTCCCGCCGTGTTTTCCTGATCTGTTCCCTCTCTGTCAACTGCGCTGTATACATTCCACTCCACTCCTTCGAACGCAAAATCAGAACAACCGTTCCGAACATTTGTTTCTATATCTGGATTATAGTACCAGAACATCTGTTTGTCAATACATAAACCGAAAGTTTGTTCGATTTTGCGGAGCGGAGATCCTGAGAAGCGAGCACGGACGATCGGACAGGGGAAGCACGGCGGCCGCTTACACGGCGTATCGCACAAAAAACAGCAGGACGCCCACGGTATGGGACATCCTGCTGCTTTAGGAACTTCTTTTTGCTGTTTATGCCGTCCTCTTCGACCGTCCCAGCGCGCACCAGAACACGAACAGAAGAAAGACCGCGGCGACCGCCATCCAGCAGCCGAGCGTCAGCGGATCGCTGCCGCTGAACTTATCGTAATAGCCCTTCAGATAGATCACCGCAATGATCAGCGGGATCCCGAAGGATACATAACTCTTGAGCCCCTTCGGGAAGGAAATGCCTTCTCCGGAGTTGACCTCCCTGATAAACGCGTCCCATCCCCAGCCGTTCTTTCTCGTGCAGAACAGGACGTAGCCAAGGCTTCCCAGCGGAAGCAGATTGTTGGACACGATAAAGTCTTCCAGATCCATGATCGTGCTGCCCGCGCCCAGCGGCTGGACGCCCGATAACACATTGTAGCCGAGCACTGCGGGCATGGACAGCAGGATGACGGCCACAGCGCTGACAAACACGCTTTTTTTGCGGGTCCAGCCCAGCAGATCCATATCGAACGCGATGATATTTTCAAACACCGCAATGATCGTGGTGAGCGCCGCAAAGCTCAGGAACAGGAAGAACAGAGCGCTCCACAGGAAGCCGCCCGTCATCTGTGCAAAAATATTCGGAAGCGTGATGAACACAAGGCTCGGTCCCGCGCCCGGCTCGATGCCGTAGGCAAAGCAGGCCGGGATGATGATGAAGCCCGCAGTCAGCGCCACAAAGGTGTCCAGGATCGTAATGTTGATCGCCTCTCCGGTCAGACTTCTGGAGTGATCCAGATAGCTTCCGAAGATCATCATGGCGCCGATGCCGATGGACAGCGTAAAGAACGCCTGGCTGAGCGCGCCGAACACCACGTTTCCGATGCCGTTTTCCACCATTTTCTCAAAATCCGGGATCAGATAAAACCGGACGCCCTCTCCCGCTCCCTCAAGGAACACCGAGTGCACGGCCAGCACCACCATGATGAGGAGAAGCGCCGCCATCATAAATTTCGTCACCTTCTCGATGCCCGACTGGAGTCCGAACATGCAGACCGCAAAGCCGATGACGCAGATCAGTACAGTCCAGAAGGTCATGGTCGGCAGATCCAGAAGCATGGCGCCAAAGGCTCCGGAGATCGCCTCTGACGTGGCCCCCACGAAGTCGCCTCTGAGGCTCCGGAAGCAGTAGTACAGCATCCAGCCGCCCACCATCGTGTAAAACATCATAAGTAAATAGCATCCAAGCATCCCGATGTATTTCATCCGGTGCCAGATCGTGCGCTCCGGCTCCAGCTTTTCAAAGGCCGCCGCCACGCTGCGCTTGCTGCCCCGTCCGATGGCGAACTCGCACACCATGACCGGGATGCCCATGATCAGAAGGAACGCCAGATAGATCAGGATAAACGCCGCTCCTCCGTATTCTCCGCACATATACGGAAATTTCCATACATTGCCCAGACCGATGGCGCATCCGGCGGAAACCAGGATAAAGCCCAGTCTGGAGCTGAATTTTTCTCGCTTCATACTCTCCCTCCAATATTGTCGCATTCAGGTTCAGCCATGCATCCCGAAAGCCCGCTGCTTCGCGCCTCGCAGCTCTGCCGACACTTGCGCGCACGCTCTCCCGCTCGCGGCCAGACGCCGTATGGCAAACAGGAGAACCGCATGGCTGAATAGCCACGCTCTATTATAAAAGGGAGATATTTTGTTTGCAACCACATGGATTTTATATTAAAATAAGATAAACTTATGATGGAGAACTGCCAATGAACATCAATCAGCTCAGATACTTTATCGCCGTGGCCGAATACCGGAGCTTTACCAAGGCGGCCAATCAGTATTACATTTCCCAGACCGCCATCACCCAGCAGATTCAGGCGCTGGAGGAAAATATGGACGTACAGCTTATCGACCGGTCCGTGCGGCCCATCGCGCTGACCGGAGCCGGAAACGTGTTCCTCGGGGAGGCCAAGGCCATCCTCGAGCGCATGGACGCCGCCATCAGCCGGGTGCGGGAAGCGTCCACGGGTCTTATGGGCTCTCTGCGGGTGGGATACACGAAGGGCTATGAGCGCAGCGACCTCTCGGAGCTTCTGCGGCTCTTTCACGAGGATTACCCGAACATCCTGATCACCTGCTGGCGGTGCGACACGGACATGCTGGCCGCCGGGCTTTTAAACGGGGACTACGATATCATTTTCACCTGGGACAGCACGAACATCCGGAGAGAAGAAAACGTGGGCTACCGGCTCATCGAGCGCGTACCTCTGGTGGTGGCGCTCTATCAGGATCATCCGCTGGCCAGACGAAGCGCTCTCTCCCGGCGGGAGCTGAAGGGCGAGCCGATCCTGTACATGACCCCGTCGGCCACCGGGGAATCCTTCGGGGACAGCCATTTCCTCGAGTTGTACCGGAAGGCGGGCTATCAGCCGGACATCCTGTTCCGTTCCAACGACACCGAGAGCATCCTGATGATGGTGGCCGCCGGACAGGGCATCTCGATCCTGCCCTCCTACGTGACCAGCAAGCTCAAGGACGCGGACAATCTGGTGTTCGTCCCCCTCGTGGGCGAAGAGGAATACGAGGAGATCATCGCGGTGTGGACGAAGGGGGAACAGAGTCTGGCGCTTCAGCATTTTCTGGCGCGGATCGAGGAGGAGCGGTGACTTCCGCCCCCGCCCTTCTCCCGTACCACAGCGCCCCTCCGGCCGCCGCGAACAGGGCGCACGTCTCGTACCGGCGAAAGGTCACAAGAACGTAGGCGGGGGATGAGATCCGGGCGACCGCCGCGTAGACGGGATCGGAAAAAAGCCTCGGCAGACTGCCCTTTTCAAAATGAAGAAGGAGCATTCGCACTGTACCGTATCCGCGTACCACACAGAGCGGAAGCAGGCTCAGGAAATAGGCCGCCGTCACGAGAGCGGCAGCAAGGAAAGCCGCACGCGCCCAGCCAGTCCGGATCCTCCTTGCTCCGGTCAGCACGCAGGCCGCCTGCACCGCGATCCATCCGACCGCCAGCGACAAAAGAGGCGGCGTCAGCGTGAGATACAGCGCGAGCGGGCCGATATCAAACGTGTCGGTTGTCCACTGGTCTATGACAGGCCGTAGCCACGACGCCGCCAGGAGCAGCATGAGAAAAAACGTGCTCTGCACCGCCAGTCTGTGGAGCTCCTTTTTTCGGCCGGGCTTTTGTGCCGGGCCGAAGATCAGCTCATTTACATCCGCCTCCAACTCCCCCGCGATCCGCACCAGCATGTCGATGTCCGGATTGGATTTTCCGGTTTCATAGTTGGAGACCGTCTGACGGCTCACGAAAAGCCTCTGCGCCAGTTCGTCCTGCGTCATATTCCTCTTCTTTCGGAATGTCCGGATATTGCTTCCCACTCCCGCCATCGCCGTCCCTCCTTCTCTGGCTCTTTTTATTCATTATAAGAAATCCCCTCTCATATGTCACGCAAAGTTTCTTTGCTGCCATGGCTTTACGGGGCGGTCGCCCAGTCCGCGCTATTCGCAAAGCTATGCTTACGCGCTCCCGGCTGGCTCAATTCAGCCATGCATCTCGAAAGCCCGCTACTTACGCAGCTATCCGGCGCGTGCGCGTCTGCTTTCTCGATATACGGCTAAACGCCGTATGATAAATATGGGAAAGCTCTGCTTACATGCAGGCATGACGCAGCGCCTTCCCATATTTACCGCATGGCTGAATAGTGGCGAAAAAGTTTTTCAAAATTTTTTTAAATTTATACTTGCATTTTTTTAGGGACGTGCTATAATAGTCGACATGGAAGCATAGCTCAGCCGGGATGAGCGTTCGCCTCACACGCGAGAGGTCATGGGTTCGAGCCCCATTGCTTCCACTTTTTGGGGCATTAGCGCAGTTGGGAGCGCGCTACATTCGCATTGTAGAGGCCGTGGGTTCGAATCCCATATGCTCCACTTCTACATAAAAAAAGTCTGCATCTGCAGGCTTTTTTTGTTTGGGTGCGGAGGAGCACCCGAATCCTGATCAGCTGTCTGCTCCCTGCCCTTCCGCGGGAAATGCGCGCTTCAATGACGGAAGCAGCATACCTACCGCGATCAGGATGGCGAGATAATCGGACACAGTCTGAGTGTAGTTGATCCCATTCAGCCCGAACATCTGTTTCAACAGGAACAGGAACGGGATAAAGAACAATCCTTGTCTGCACAGAGAAAGGATGGTCGCCGGAAGCGGGCGGTTCAGCGCCTGCATACTGTTGACGGACAGGAACAAAAGTCCCAGAACAGGACCGGCCAGGGAGGTGGCGGTCAGCATGGGAACGCCGTATTGGATCACTTCTGAATTGTCAATAAAAAGCCCCATGATCTGCTCGCTGAACACGAGATAGACGACCGTCAGCACGCTTCCGCACAGGACGGTCAGAACGCCGCTGAATTTCAGGATCCCGACAAACCGGCTGTGGTTTCCCGATCCGTAGCAGTAGCCGAGCAGCGGCTGAATACCATTGGAAATTCCCATATGAACGAAAACAATAAAAAGATACACCTTGGTCACGATCCCCATGGCCGCGACAGCCGTATCTCCGTAGGGGATAAGCGCATTGTTCAGCAATACCGTCGATATGCTCATGAGCGCGGAACTGATCCCCGCCGGGACGCCGATCGACAACACGCGCCCCGCAACCGGGACGCAGCTTTTCAGATGTCTGAAGCCGAAGGACATGGACTGGCTTCTTTTCGCCAAAAAATAGAGGTAATAGACGCAGCCAAACACATTTCCCAAAACCGTGGCGATCGCGGCTCCCGCAGTTCCCATATGAAATACCAGAATGAACACCGGATCTAAAATAATATTGACGATGGTCCCGATCATTCCGCCGGTCATGGACGCTTTGGAAGCGCCCTCTCCTCTTACCGCATGGCCGAAGGTGTTCGCAAGCAAAATGAAGGGCGCGCCGACCGCGATATAAAATAAGTAGTCCTTTGAATACTGATAGGTCTCATTTCGGCTGCCAAGTACGGCCAGCAGCGGATCCATAAATAAGAGGATCGCGATCCCGATCAGGACGCCGAAGATCAGCGAACCGTAAAAGCAGAACGCGGAAGCGTTTTTCGCCTTTTCCCCCTCTCCCCTTCCCAAAAGAATGGATATAACGGCGCTTCCGCCGATCCCCAGCAGCTGCGCGATCGCCATATACATGACGAACACGGCGTTCGTAAGCGATACGGCGGCCACCTGCAGGGAGTCGTGGGTCTGTCCGATAAAAAACGTATCCGCCATATTATAAATGACCAGTACCAGTGAAGAAATGACGGTCGGGACAGCCATCTGAAAAACAGATTTTGAAATAGGGGCGTTTTGAAACAACTCTTCTCTTTGATTCATTGATGTGGATTCCTCCTGTTGCTTTTTTGTATTATCTTTAAGTTTGCAAGCAAACTATTTGAAGAAAAAAAGAGAGTCTTCTACATATTCGCAAGAATACGCAGATACATACTTTTAAAAAGCTTCACCTCTTCTTCGCTAAGGCAGGCAGTCAGCTGGCGTTCTATCTCTTCTCTTATGCGGCAGCACATTTTCTGAAGCTCCAGACCGTACGGCTCCAGCTCAATTTGCTTGAGACGGCTGTCGCTGGCGCAGTTCGTCCGTCTGATCAGCTTTTTCTTTTCCATTAAGGTCAGCATTTTGGACGCCGTCGACCGGTTGACGGAAAACTCCGCTTCGATGTCTTTCTGGAAGACAGGCGTCTGGCTCAGCTCCATGTGGAACAGATAGTCCGCCACCCACATATTCATCAGGGAGCACTCCTGAAATTCCTTCCGGTCATACAAAGCGTGGATCTTTCGCTGGATATGATTGTCTAATTTTTTGTTGAGAAAGCTGATATCTGTATTTTGAAGATAACTTTCCTGCATGATGCCCACTCCTTTTGTTTGCCTGCAAACAATTATAAGAAAGACTGTTTCATTTGTCAAGAAAAAACGGGCAAAAAGCGATCGCTTCCTCCCCGTTTTTTTCTTCAGCTTTTTATTTCTCCAGAGAAACCGTGTGCGGGCGGCTGTAACGCTGCTCGGTGATCTCCCGGTAGAACGCGGTGCGCGCCGCCTCGATGTAGGGGTTGGCCCAGAGGCTTGCGATCCCGCAGGTGATCATGCCCAGCAGGATCCAGCCGATAAAGCTCATCTCCAGACAGAACAGACGCCATTTGTTTCCCATCATGATCCGCTTGGATTCGGAGATCGCCTCCATCACGGACAGATCCGGATGCTCCAGCATGATGTAGGGCGTCATGCTGTACCGGTACATGGCGATGATCCCCGGGATCACAAACAGAAACGACCATGCCATGACCATGACTCCCCGGAAAAACTGCATACAGAAGCCTTCCCACAATCTGCGCATCTGGGAGAACAGATCTCCGAACCCGGCCTCCGCCCCGTCCGTCATGTGCAGGAAGAACTGCGCGTACCCGAGCGTGACCGCGCCTCCGATGACCGCGCAGATCAGAAGCCACACGATGGCCGCGATCCCCACCGTCATCAGGACCGGCAAAGCGGCCGTCAGCGATTCGTTCGTCCTGATATTCTCCGCCAGCTCCCGGTACTGCGTACTGCTGCTGAAGGAGCTTGCGTCAATACTCACGTTCATGGCCGCGCCCAGAAGCGAGCCGACCAGACAGGTCCCGATGGCCAACGGCCATCGGCCGGCCAGATTTTCTCTGGCAATTTCTCTGAAATCTCTTGCAAGTAGCATTGTCTGTTTTCTCCTCGTTTGTTATTTAAGTCCCCAAAAGCCTATGCGCTCACCGTCTCCAGCACGGAGCAGCATTTGTCCGCCACGCACACGATCGCGGCCTCCCGGCATTTCGGATAATGGCGCAGCGTCAGCGGCCACATATGGCTCTCAATGATGTTCTCCTCCACAGGGCCGATCCGGAACAGCTTCTTTGCGTTCCGGGAAGCCCGGAACGGATGGCTGAAGCCGTGCAGACGGTGCCATGTGCTCTTCTCATGCCAGTCATAGAGGTAGAAATCGTGGAGCAGCGCGCCGATCAGCAGCGCGCGTTCGTTGGCTTTCAGGTGAAATTTCCGGTTCAGCCAGTAGCTGAAGCGCACCACGTTCATACAGTGTTCATAAGTGGTCGTCCGTCCGTGCTGGATAAACTTCCGCATGGACTGCACCTCCGCCTGCTGCTGGTACTCTCTTAAAACCTCCCGGATCTGTCTTCTTTCCTCGCCGCTCAGATGTACGATCGTCAATCCAGACGCTCCTTTCCGCCGTCCGCTTTTCCCGGACGCTTCGCTCCCTCTTGCTGTGTCTCATTGTATCATCAATCCGCCGCGTATTCAATCCCCCGCACTTTTATCAGAGAAGCTTCTTGACATTTTTCGACATCCCTATTACTCTGTTTTTATACGTTTTTTATCAAGAAGGGAGAAAATTGTTATGTATGCGACGTTCTGGTCCTTAGTGCCGCCTCTGGTGGCCATTCTTCTGGCGCTGCTCACCAAGGAGGTGTACAGCTCCCTGTTCGTGGGTATCGTCACGGCGGCGCTGTTCTATACGCAGTTCCATGTGGTGAACGCCTATACCGTCATGTTCGAGGACGGATTCATCTCCTCGCTGTCGGACAGCTCCCACGTGGGGATCCTGATCTTCCTCGTGGTGCTCGGCACGATCGTGGTGCTCATGAACAAGGCCGGAGGCTCCGCCGCCTACGGAAAATGGGCGGAAGAGCGGGTGAAGACCCGCCGGGGAACCATGTTCGCCACCTTCGCGCTCGGCGTGCTGATCTTTGTGGACGATTATTTCAACTGCCTGACCGTGGGAAGCATCATGCGCCCCGTCACCGACAAGCACAAGGTGTCGAGAGCCAAGCTGGCCTATCTGATCGACGCCACGGCCGCGCCGGTCTGTATGATCGCCCCCATCTCCTCCTGGGCCGCCGCCGTGGCCGGCGTCGTGGAGGGTCAGGACGGGCTGGATCTGTTTATCCGGGCCATTCCCTACAACCTGTATTCCCTGCTGACCATCGCCATGATCATCGTGATCACGGCCATGGATCTGGATTTCGGCCCCATGAGAAAGCATGAGAACAACGCCAAAAAGGGCGATCTGTTCACCTGCGGCGAGCGGGTGGGCGATAACGACGCCATGAAGCCGGTCTCCGACAGGGGACGCGTCGTCGACCTGACTGTGCCGGTCATCGTGCTGATCGTCTGCTGCGTCACAGGCATGATCTACACCGGCGGCTTTTTCTCGGGCGTAAGCTTCGTGGACGCTTTCGCGGGCTGCGACGCTTCGTTAAGCCTCTCCATGGGCTCCTCCGCGGCGCTGCTTTTCACGATCGTCTTCTATGTGGTGCGCAGGACGCTCTCCTTCAAGGACTGCATGGAAGCCTTTCCGGAGGGCTTTAAAGCCATGATCAGCCCGATCCTGATCCTGACCTTCGCGTGGACGCTGTCGTCCCTGACCGGACTTCTGGGCGCGCCGGAATACGTGAGCGGCATCTTCGAGGGAAGCGCCGGACATATGCTGGGCATGCTCCCGGCCATCGTCTTCCTCGTGGCGATCTTCCTCGCGTTTTCCACCGGGACCTCATGGGGAACGTTCGGCATCCTGCTGCCCATCGTAGCCGGGATCGATCTTCCGGAGAGCCTTCTGGTCATCACGGTGTCGGCCTGCCTGGCCGGAGCCGTCTGCGGCGACCACTGCTCTCCCATCTCCGACACGACCATCATGTCGTCGGCGGGCGCCCAGTGCGATCACATCAATCACGTGTCCACACAGCTTCCCTACGCGATCCTCGTGGCCGCCGTCTCCTTTGTGGGCTACTGTATCGCCGGGACGCTGAGAAACCCGTGGATCGTCCTCGCTGTCTCGTTCCTGATCCTTCTGGGCGCGCTTCTGCTGATCCGGACGGTGACGGCCCGGATGGGTCGATCGGACAAGCAGACGGTCAGATGATAGCGATGGCTAAAAAAATACTTAAAAAATGGGTTCTGGCAGGATATCTGATCGTCATTTTATTTTGTATGTTTTTGGGATTTGGAAGAACATCCAGATTTGATTCGTTTCAGTTTTCTTTTGCCATTACGGGGATCCCTCTGTGGATCCCCCGACACTTTTCGTTGGATCTTCTTAAGCTATGGATCTTTTCGCTGGGAAATCTTCTGGCCTTTATTCCGTTCGGCGTCCTGATCCCGTGGAATCTCCCGTCGGGGCAGGCATCGTTTTTCCGGTCGCTGATCCTCTTTCTGGCAGGCATTACCGTTCTGGAAGCCCTGCAGATGCTGACGCGGCTCGGAAGCTTTGACGCGGAAGACATTCTCATCAATACGCTTGGCTTCCTGACCGGTTACGCGGCGTGGAAATTCGGCGGGCGGGGAACAAAGCGGTCTGATCAGCTGTTACGGTTCTGCGCCGCGTGCCTGATCCTTGTGGCGCTCGCGGTCGTGGGCGCAGAGTGGATCAATCCGTTTTTCAGGTAAAGCATAACGCCGCCGCAGGGGCACTTGATCCAAGTGCTTCTGCGGCGGCCTTTTCGTTTTTCTCTCACAGATCGTCGTAATCGCTCCGGTACAGCACAAGCCGTCCGGCCGCTCTGCTTTTTCCCATGTCGATGACCCGCTGGTTTTCGCTTCCCCGGTAGGGAAGCGTCAGATCCCGCTTCTCCAGGAGAAAGGGACCGTCCACCAGAAGATCCGTCAGCTCCAGAAGCCTCTGTACGCCTCTGTCTTCCATTTTCAGAAGCTCCTCGAGAACATATCCGGTATAGACCGTCAAATGCTTTCCGCGGGCTTTTACGGCCTCCGCCACCGGAAGCAGCGCCTCCGCCTGGCAGAAGGGCTCCCCGCCGGAGAGGGTCACGCCCGACAGCACCGGATTCCCGAAGATCTGCTCCAGCAGCTCCTGTATGTCCGCCTCCCGTCCGCCCGCAAAATCATGGGTCTGGGGATTGTGGCAGCCCGGACAGTGGTGCGGACAGCCCTGCGTGAAGATCACATAGCGGATCCCCGGACCGTCCACGATGGAATCCTGCACCGTGCCCGCGATGCGCAGCTTAGGACAGGCTGTGCTTGACACGGTCATTCTCCTCCGCTCTCTTGGCGTTGTTGAACCGGTCGGTCGTTCCCACCAGATATCCGGTGATCCTGCGGATCCGGTCAAATTTTACGTTTTCTCCTACTGCTCCGTTCTCGGGCAATACTCTTCCTGCCATGTCGTTCTCTCCTTTTTCTTTTCCTTTTTCAAATTCTGATGATCGTCAGTGGTTCGCGTCCAGATACACCGGAATGTCCGGGTATTTTTTGCGCAGCGCGTTCAGCTTCTCAATGGAGACGGACTCGCACTCCCGCCGTCCGCACCGGGGGCACACGTCGTCGATGACGCCGGTATAGCCGCACACCGGGTCTCTGTCCACCGGATGGTTGACGGAGCCGTAGCCGATGCCGCTCTCCTTCATGCAGCGGATGATCGCCTCGAACGCCTCCGGATTTTTGGCCGTGTCGCCGTCCAGCTCCACATAGCTGATGTGTCCCGCGTTGGTCAGCGCATGGTAGGGAGCCTCGATCCGGATCTTCTCAAACGCGCCGATGGGGTAATAGACCGGGACGTGGAAGGAGTTGGTGTAATAATCCCGGTCCGTGATGCCCGGCAGACTGCCGAACCGCTTTCGGTCAAAGCGGACGAACCGTCCCGACAGACCCTCCGCCGGAGTGGCCAGCAGCGTGAAGTTCAGCCCCGTTTCCTCGGATTTCTGATCCAGATACGCCCGCATATGCGAGACGATCTCATACCCCAGCTTCCGGCTCTCCTCGCTCTCCCCGTGGTGGGCCCCGGTCAGCGCCTTCAGCGTCTCGGCCAGTCCGATAAATCCCACGCTCAGCGTCCCGTTTTTCAGGATCTCTCCCACCGTGTTGCCCACGTTCAGCTTTTCGGAATCCATCCAGATGCCCTGTCCCATCAGAAACGGATAGTTTTTCACCGTCTTTTTCTTCTGGATCTCAAAGCGGTGCAGAAGCTGACGGCAGCAAAGCTCCATGCGCCGGTCCAGATTCCGGTAGAATGTCTCCAGATCCCCTTTGGCCTGGATGCCGAGCCTCGGCAGATTGATGGACGTAAAGCTTAAGTTTCCTCTGCCGCAGGTCACCTCCCGGGAGGGATCGTAATGATTTCCCATGACCCTCGTCCTGCAGCCCATGTAGGCGATCTCCGTGTTGTAATCCCCCTCTTTGTAATACTGGAGATTGAACGGCGCGTCGAGGAAGCTGAAGTTCGGGAACAGCCGTTTGGCCGACACCTTGATGGCCAGCCGGAACAGATCGTAGTTGGGATCGCCCGGATTGTAGTTGATCCCCTCCTTCACCTTGAAGATCTGCACCGGGAAAATGGCCGTCTCCCCGTTTCCAAGCCCGGTATCCGTCACCTTCAGCAGATTTTTAACGGCCATCCGCGCCTCCGGGGACGTGCACGTCCCGTAGTTGATGGAGCTGAACGGCACCTGCGCGCCCGCCCGGGAATTCATGGTGTTCAGATTGTGGATCAGAGACTCCATGGCCTGATAGGTGGCCAGATCCGTCTCCTTCATGGCGATGCGGATGGACGTCCGGTGGCATCTGCGGATGTCCTCTTCCCGGGGCTCTTCCCCGAGCCACATCTTCCCGCAGCCTTTGAGCCACTGCACGAGCCGCTCCTCATAGTCGTCGATGTTCGTCATGTTGATCCGCTCGGGCATGGCGTCCTTGAGCGCTGTCCGGAACGGGTCTCCCAGAACGTTCTCGCAGTCGTACTCCAGCCAGAAATACCGCTGCACCGCGTCGTAGTATTCCTTCCGGAACGTACAGGCCACGCCCTCGGCCATGGCGTAGTCAAAATTCGGGACCGACTGGCCGCCGTGCATCTCGTTCTGGTTCGCCTGGATGGCAATGCAGGCCAGCGCCGCGTAGCTGGCGATGGATTTCGGCTGGCGGATGTAGCCGTGCCCCGTGGAAAATCCGTCGTGGAACAGCTTCAGAAGGTCGATCTGGCAGCAGGTCTCCGTCAGCATGTAAAAATCCTTGTCGTGGATATGGATATCCCCGTTGATGTGGGCCGCCGCGATGTCCTTCGGCAAAATATAGTTGTCCACAAAATAGTTGGCTCCCTCCGACCCGTACTTCAGCATGGTCCCCATGGACGTGTCCGCGTCGATGTTGGCATTCTCCCGCTTGATATCCGCGTCCGCCGCGCTCGTAAAGGTCAGCTCCCGGTAAATATTGACCAGATCCGCCTCGGTCTTCCGGACCTTCGTGTGCTCGGCGCGGTACAAGATGTAGGCCTTGGCCGTCTTGGCAAATCCGTTTTCGATCAGCTTCTCCTCCACCAGATCCTGGATCTGCTCCACGTTGGGGGTCTGCCCCGCCGGAATGGCTTCCACCACCTCGTCCACCAGCTTTTCAAACTGGAACGGCGCGATGGCCTCCACCATGGCCGCATCGTTGGCCTTCCGGATGGCCTCCCGGATCTTCTTCACATCGAACGGAACCGGCGCGCCGTTCCTCTTTTTGATCATCTCCGGGCACGTGATGACGCTCTCCCTCATACTCTCTCCTCCAAAACAATATATGGTACTCTGGCATTTCGCCCTGTACCATATACAGTAGCACTATTCCTCCCAGATAGCAAGTACTATTTA
Organism: Eubacteriales bacterium; assembly: GCA_030524125.1. Taxonomy (GTDB): domain Bacteria; phylum Bacillota; class Clostridia; order Lachnospirales; family Lachnospiraceae; genus Hominiventricola. The sequence goes on from JAUNHB010000020.1 coordinate 32,532, forward strand.
CGCTTCATCCGTTCAGCCAGCCGGAAGTGACAGGCCACAATCGTGCCCGCACGAATTGGGGCCTGCTGCTTTCGGCTGGGGGAGCGCGGGCTGAACACTCATCCAGCCGCCCTCCGCATTGACATCGGATTTCTCCGATACTATAATACCTTTTATGGACAGGGATCAGGAGGAGATTTTACTATGGAAGACAACAAAGAACTTTTGGGAAGCGCCCCCATCGGACGGCTTCTTTTGAAAATGGCGGTGCCGACGGTGGCCGCGCAGCTCATCAATATGCTCTACAACATCGTGGACCGCATCTACATCGGCCACATACCGGGAGAGGGAAGCCTCGCGCTCACGGGCGTGGGCGTCTGTATGCCCATCATTATGGTCGTGTCGGCCTTCGCCGCGCTCATCAGCTCCGGCGGCGCGCCCCGCGCCTCGATCTTTATGGGAAAGGGCGACATGGAGTCGGCCAGACGGACGCTGGGAAGCTGCTTTTCGCTCCAGATCATCCTCTCGGCCGTGCTGACCGCCGTGCTCCTTTTGTGGAACCGGGAATTTCTCATGGCGTTCGGCGCCAGCGGAAACACCATCGGCTACGCGACGGATTATATGAACATCTACGCCGTGGGGACGATCTTCGTGCAGCTCACCCTCGGCATGAACGCCTTCATCACGGCGCAGGGCTTTGCGTCCACCGGCATGAAGACCGTTCTTCTTGGCGCGGTCTGCAACATCATCCTCGACCCGATCCTGATCTTTGGCTTCGGCATGGGCGTAAAGGGAGCCGCTCTCGCCACGGTCATCTCCCAGTGCGCCTCCTGTATCTGCGTGCTGCGCTTTCTGCGCGGAAGGAAGACGATGCTCCGTCTGGAGGTCTCGTCGCTCTCTCTTGAGCCCTCCGTCCTGCTCCCCAGCGTGGCCCTCGGTCTCGCCACGTTCATCATGCAGGCCAGCGAGAGCGTGATCTCCGTCTGCTTCAACGCCTCCCTGCTCCGTTACGGCGGGGACGTGGCCGTGGGAGCCATGACGATCCTGACCAGCGTCATGCAGTTCGCCATGCTGCCCATGCAGGGCATCGGGCAGGGCGCGCAGCCCATCGCCAGCTACAACTACGGCGCGGGAAACGCGGACCGGGTGCGCCGCACGTTCCAGTTTCTTCTCGGCTCCTGCCTGATCTACTCGTCGGTCCTGTGGCTGCTCATCATGTGCGCGCCCCGGCTGTTCGCCGGCATCTTTACGCCGGATCCTGAGCTTTTGTCCTTCACGTCCGGAGCTCTTCGGATCTACTGCGGAGCCCTCTTCCTGTTCGGCATCCAGCTCGCCTGCCAGATGACCTTCGTCTCCCTCGGCAAAGCGCTCTGCTCCATCCTCGTGGCCGTGGTGCGGAAGTTCGTGCTGCTCCTGCCGCTGATCTATCTCATGCCCCGTCTGGTGTCCGATCCGACGCGGGGCGTCTACATGGCGGAGCCTGTGGCGGACGTGATCGCGGTGAGCTTCACCGCCGTCCTGTTCTTCTTCCAGTTCCGAAAGGCCATGAGGCGGCTGGAGGAGCCGGAGGCGCAGTCCTAAAGCTTTTCCGCGAAGAAATCCTTGTAGCCCTCGCCGTAGATCTCTCCGGCGCTTGTGACGATCATAAAGGCGGACGGATCTTCCGCCTTCACGATCTCCTCCATCAGAGGCCCCTGCGTGCGGCGGACGACACAGAGGATCACCTGCTTTTCTTCGCCCGTAAAGCCTCCGCTCCCCCGCAGATATGTGACGCCAAAGCCGCCCTCCATAAGAAGCCGACGCCCGATCGCTTCCGGCCTTTCGGTGATCACATAGATCAGTTTCGCCTCGTCGCCTCCGTAGAGCATATAATCCAGCGCTCTTCCGCCTATGAGCACCGCGATCAGCGCATAGAGCGCCGTTCCCAGATCCCGGAACACCAGACCGGAGACGGCCACGACGGCCATATCCATGCACTGGAACAAAAACCCGGTCTTCAGCCAGGGAAACCGGCGGCGGATCAGCTTGACGATGATGTCCGTCCCTCCGGTGGTGGCTCCCGCCCGGAAGATGATCCCGATACCGGCCGCCATCAGCACGCTTCCTGCCACCGCCGCCAGAAGCGGATCCTCCGTGGCCGGTCCAAGATCCGCCATCCGATTGGCAAAAAAGGAAGTAAACGCGATGGCAAAGGCCGTCTTTCCCATGATCCTCCACCCAAGCTTCCAGACGCCCAGCATCAGGATCGGAAGATTCAGGAGAAGATAGAGCGTGCCGGTCTCCAGCCCGGTGAGCCGGTTCAGGATGACCGAGATACCGGTCACGCCGCCCGGCGCCAGATCGTTGGGATCAAGGAACAGACTGATCCCCGCACCGTACACGGCGGCGGCCGCCGTCATACACGCAAGTTTGGCAACCGTTCCTGCGCACCGTCTTTTTTTCATGCCCCGCTCCCTTCCCGGATCCGGCGGACGCCCCGGCAGGAGCCTTCGCGCCGCGTCTTTGTTCCGCCGCCGTTATTCTTCGGCCGTTCCCATGTAGTAGAAGCCTCTGCACTCGTCGAGCCGGACCTTCAAAAGCTGTCCGATCAGCTCCTCCCCGCCGGGGAAATGCACCACATGATTGTTTCCGAGCCGTCCGGTCACATATCCTTCCATCTGGCTGTTTTTCTCTTCCACGAGAACGGTCTGCACCGTCCCGGCAAAGCGCAGGGCCATCTCCTTTGAGATCTCCTGCACTTCTTTCAGGAGCCGGTCGAACCGGTCCTTCACCACATCCTCAGGGATCTGATCCTCCATGACCGCCGCCGGAGTTCCGGTGCGCTTGCTGTAAATGAACGTAAACGCGCTGTCGTAGCGAACCTGTCTGACCACGTCGAGCGTCTCCAGAAAATCCTCCTCCGTCTCGCCGGGGAAGCCCACGATGATGTCCGTGGTCAGCGCCAAGTCCGGCATGGCCTTCCGGATCTTTTCCGCCAGCTCAAGGTACTGCTCCTTCGTGTAATGGCGGTTCATGACCTTCAGGATCCGGCTGCTCCCGGACTGCAGCGGCAGGTGGAGATGCCGACAGATCTTCTTCGAGCGGGCCATCACCTCGATGAGCTCGTCGGAGAGATCCTTCGGGTGGGAAGTCATAAAGCGGATCCGCTCAAGCCCCTCGATCTTCTCGGCCTCGGCGAGAAGCTGTGCGAAGGTCATGGGCTCCTCGAGGTTCTTTCCGTAAGAATTGACGTTCTGCCCCAGCAGCATGATCTCCTTCACGCCGTCCGCCACGAGACTCTCCATCTCCCGCAGGATGTCCTTCGGATCCCGGCTCCGCTCCCGCCCGCGCACGTACGGGACGATGCAGTAGCTGCAGAAATTGTTGCAGCCGAACATGATGTTCACGCCGGATTTAAACGGATATTTCCGCTCCACGGGAAGATCCTCCACGATCTGATCCGTATCCTTCCAGATGTCGATGATCATCCGGTCCGACATAAGCGTCGTGTACAGAAGCTCCGCGAACTTGAAAATATTGTGGGTGCCGAAGATCAGATCCACGAACCGGTAGCTTTTCTGAAGCTTGTCCACCACCGTGGCCTCCTGCATCATACAGCCGCACAGGGCGATCTTCATATGCGGATTTTTCCGCTTGTAGCCGTGCAGTACGCCCAGCCTCCCGTAGACTCGCAGGTTCGCGTTCTCCCGGACCGTGCAGGTGTTGTAGATGACAAAGTCCGCGTCCTCCCGCCCGGTCTCCTCATACCCGGCTTCCCGCAGGATGCCGGAGAGCTTCTCCGAGTCCCTGGCGTTCATCTGGCAGCCAAACGTGGTGATGTTGGCCGTCAGCGGCCGCCCCAGCCGTCCGGACTCCCTCTGCACGTATTCCTTTACCTTCTCTATAAAATAATACTGGCGCTCCGGCTCCGCGGCCGGCGCGTTTTCCTTTCTGTCTATCATACCCAACTCCTTATCTGTCATTCATTGATTTGTAGCCGTTCGGGACGGCGGCGCACTGCGTTCCGGTTCACACAAGACGCGCCGGACGACAATGAACCATAGCCGTTCCTGTCGTCCGGCGCGCCGGAATGCTGTTCTCCTACGGGATGTTCGTCCTACTCCTCCGGTCTTTCCACCTTCAGCGCCTGAACCTCCTCCGCCTTGAACACGTATCCGCATTCGCAGGCCGTATCCTCGATGACCTTTCCGCCGTTTGTGAAGACCTCCACCTCTCTGCCGCAGGTCGGACATTTCCTTTCCTCGGGCACAGGCGTGCGGTACTTGCTCTCACAGCCGTCCATTACTGCCATAGTGTATCCCTCCTTTGCTGTCTCTAGTATATCCAATCAAAAAGCAGCTTGTCAAGTAATGCTTTGCTTGAGTTTCCGCAGTTTTATCCACATCCCATCCTCTTGAGAAATACGGCTATGAACAACTTTCAAAAAATACCAAAAATATAAGGAATCTTCTTCCCTTTTGATGTAAAATTAAGCTACCACACAAAAACCTTACTAAACAAAAAGAAAGGAGACTCCTCATGGCTCATTTTACATCAAATACCTACCAGTTGAAAAGAAAAATTTTAACTTTCTCAAATAAAATTTCCCGGAAGCTGCCTGCTCACCGACATCGTTGACCAGCTCCATGAACCTTCCCGAAAGATCAATGTTGTGGATCGTCTGTCCCGGCATCTTGAAAAGGTCACTCCTTCCGCATCTGCTGCCGCTTATCTGCGGCAGGTGAAAAGAATGGTTCCCGCAGAACCGGTCATTCATATCGACGACAGCGACGTCACAAAGCCGGACGGTTATAAATTTGAAGCTCTCGGGATCGTTCGGGATGGTTCCGAAAGTACTGCCACAAAA
>JAUNHB010000021.1 GCA_030524125.1 Eubacteriales bacterium
GGAGTTTGCAAGATTAAATTCCATAGAGGGGTGGAATTTAAATTTTCAACTGACGCTGGATAAAACTGGGTGAAACTCAAGCACAAAACCGCTTGACAAGCAAATTTCTATTTTATATAATATACGAGCATGCGTGTTTCGGCCCGCATGTTTTCAGCAAGTCTGAAGAACAGCAGTCATCACAAACCATGCAGGAGGTGAAAGGAATGCCAACATTCAACCAGTTAGTAAGAAAGGGAAGACAGACATCCGTTAAGAAGTCTACGGCGCCGGCCCTTCAGAAAGGATTTAACTCCCTGAAGAAGAAACCGATCGACGCATCCGCTCCGCAGAAGCGCGGCGTTTGCACGGCCGTTAAGACCGCGACCCCGAAGAAGCCGAACTCCGCTCTTCGTAAGATCGCCAGAGTACGTCTTTCCAACGGAATCGAGGTTACGAGCTACATTCCGGGAGAGGGACACAACCTTCAGGAGCACAGCGTTGTGCTGATCCGCGGAGGAAGAGTCAAGGACCTTCCCGGTACGAGATACCACATTGTACGTGGTACGCTGGATACCGCAGGCGTTGCCAAGAGACGTCAGGCCCGTTCCAAATACGGCGCCAAGAGACCGAAAGACGCTAAGAAATAAAGATCAACAAAGTATCACAAACAGAACTATGATTGTTGGCGCCGCATAAGCGCGCCTTGTGCCGGGGGTTCATCGAGAGAGCCTATGACTGCGGGTTTGATATAGAAGGATTACCGGGCACGGACACACGTAGAACGACACATGTGAGTACCGATGAATTAAAGAGTGAATCTTGCCGGAGCGATCCGGCGAACACGTATTAAGGAGGGAAGTAACGTGCCACGTAAAGGACATACTCAGAAAAGAGACGTACTGGCAGACCCGATGTACAACAACAAAGTGGTTACCAAGCTGATCAACAACATCATGCTGGACGGTAAAAAAGGCGTAGCCCAGAAGATTGTATACGGAGCATTTGCCAAAGTAGAAGCCAAGACCGAGAAGCCGGCGCTGGAAGTCTTCGAAGAGGCCATGAACAATATCATGCCTGTTCTGGAGGTAAAAGCGAGACGTGTAGGTGGAGCGACCTATCAGGTGCCCATCGAGGTGAGAGCAGACCGCCGTCAGGCGTTGGCGCTCCGCTGGCTGACCATGTTTTCCCGCAAGAGAGGCGAGAAGACCATGGAGGAGAGACTGGCGAACGAGATCATGGATGCAGCGAACAACACCGGTGCAGCCGTGAAGAGAAAAGAGGACATGCACAAAATGGCAGAGGCGAACAAGGCCTTCGCGCATTACAGATTCTAACCGAAAGCAACTTGGCGCGGGCCGCGTGAAGAGCGCAGCCCAAACCTGGATAAGGAGGAAAATCCATTGGCTGGAAGAGAATATCCGTTGGAGAGAACCAGAAATATCGGAATCATGGCTCACATCGACGCTGGTAAGACCACGCTGACTGAGCGTATTCTGTATTATACTGGTGTAAACTATAAGATCGGTGACACTCATGAAGGTACTGCGACCATGGACTGGATGGAGCAGGAGCAGGAGAGAGGAATCACCATCACTTCCGCCGCTACGACCTGCCACTGGACCCTGCAGGAGAACTGCAAGGTAAAACCGGGCGCTCTCGAGCATCGTATCAATATCATTGATACCCCGGGCCACGTGGACTTTACCGTAGAGGTGGAGCGTTCCCTTCGCGTGCTGGACGGCGCCGTGGGCGTGTTCTGTGCAAAGGGAGGCGTTGAGCCTCAGTCTGAGAACGTATGGCGTCAGGCTGACACCTATAACGTACCCCGTATGGCGTTCATCAACAAGATGGACATTCTGGGTGCGGATTTCTACAATGCAGTGGAGATGATCAAGACCCGTCTGGGCAAGAACGCCATCTGCCTGCAGCTTCCCATCGGAAAAGAGGACGGATTCCAGGGAATCATCGATCTCTTTGAGATGAAAGCGTATATTTACAACGACGACAAGGGAGACGACATCAGCATCACCGACATCCCGGCAGATATGGCGGACGACGCCGAGCTCTATCACACCGAGCTGGTGGAGAAGATCTGCGAGCTGGACGACGATCTGATGATGCAGTACCTTGAGGGAGAGGAGCCGTCCGTAGAGGAACTGAAGGCTGCTCTTCGCAAGGCGACCTGCGAGTGTACGGCAGTGCCCGTATGCTGCGGAAGCGCTTACAGAAACAAAGGCGTACAGAAGCTTCTGGACGCGATCCTGGAGTTCATGCCCGCTCCCACCGACATCCCGTCCATCAAGGGCGTGGATATGGACGGAAATGAGATCGAGAGACATTCCTCCGACGAGGAGCCGTTCTCCGCTCTGGCTTTCAAGATCATGGCCGACCCGTTCGTAGGCAAGCTGGCGTTCTTCCGTGTGTACTCGGGAACCATGAATTCCGGTTCTTATGTGTACAACTCCACGAAAGACAAGAAGGAGCGTGTGGGACGTATCCTTCAGATGCACGCAAACAAGAGACAGGAGCTTGACAAGGTGTACTCCGGAGATATCGCCGCTGCGGTCGGATTCAAGGTGACGACCACCGGCGACACGATCTGCGACGAGCAGCATCCGGTTATCCTCGAGTCCATGGAGTTCCCGGAGCCGGTTATCGAGCTTGCTATCGAGCCGAAGACCAAAGCCGGACAGGGCAAGCTGGGCGAGTCCCTCGCGAAGCTGGCCGAGGAGGATCCGACTTTCCGTGCGCATACCAATCCGGAGACCGGACAGACCATCATCGCCGGAATGGGAGAGCTCCATCTGGAGATCATCGTGGATCGTCTGCTCCGCGAATTCAAGGTAGAGGCCAACGTAGGAGCCCCGCAGGTTGCTTACAAAGAGACCATCACCAAGCCGGCCGACGTGGACAGCAAGTATGCGAAGCAGTCCGGCGGACGCGGTCAGTACGGACACTGTAAAGTGAAGTTCGAGCCCATGGACGCCAACGCGGAGGAGACCTACAAGTTCGAGTCCACTGTCGTCGGAGGAGCGATCCCGAAGGAGTACATCCCGGCGGTCGGAGAGGGTATTGAGGACGCTATGAAGTCCGGTATCCTTGGCGGATTCCCGGTTGTGGGCGTTCACGCGAACGTGTACGACGGATCCTACCATGAGGTAGACTCTTCTGAGATGGCGTTCCACATCGCAGGTTCTCTTGCATTCAAAGAGGCGATGCAGAAGGCTTCCCCGGTTCTCCTTGAGCCGATCATGAAGGTAGAGGTCACCACTCCCGAGGATTACATGGGAGACGTCATCGGCGACATCAATTCCCGCCGCGGACGCATCGAGGGCATGGAGGATATCGGCGGAGGAAAGATGATCCGCGGATACGTACCGCTGGCCGAGATGTTCGGATACGCTACCGACCTTCGTTCCAGAACGCAGGGACGCGGCAACTACTCGATGTTCTTTGAAAAGTACGAGCCGGTGCCGAAGAATGTTCAGGAGAAGGTTCTCGCTGCAAAAGCAAAATAAAATACGAATAGGCTTGCAAAAAAAGCCTGTTTGAAATATAATCAAAGTTAGCTGATTTACGTGAAATGCGTAGAAGTTTATCTGTTTAAGGAGGAGAAACAAAATGGCAAAAGCTAAGTTCGACAGAACTAAACCACATTGTAATATCGGAACCATCGGTCACGTAGACCATGGTAAGACCACTCTGACCGCTGCGATCACGAAGGTTCTCGCTGCAAGAGTTCCGGGCAACACCGCTACGGATTTCGAGAACATCGACAAGGCTCCGGAAGAGAGAGAGCGTGGAATCACCATCTCCACCGCTCACGTTGAGTATGAGACTGCGAAGAGACATTACGCTCACGTTGACTGCCCCGGCCATGCTGACTATGTAAAGAACATGATCACCGGTGCTGCTCAGATGGACGGCGCTATCCTCGTGGTAGCCGCTACTGACGGCGTTATGGCTCAGACGAAGGAGCACATCCTTCTGTCCCGTCAGGTAGGCGTTCCCTATATCGTAGTGTTCATGAACAAGTGCGATATGGTTGACGATGAGGAGCTTCTGGAGCTGGTTGAGATGGAGATCACCGAGCAGCTTGAGGAGTATGAGTTCACGGATTGCCCGATCATCAAAGGTTCCGCTCTGAAGGCTCTCGAGGATCCGAGCAGCGAGTGGGGCGACAAGATCATGGAGCTGATGGATACCGTAGATGAGTACATCCCGGATCCGAAGCGTGCGACCGATCAGCCGTTCCTGATGCCGGTTGAGGACGTGTTCACGATCACCGGACGTGGTACGGTTGCTACCGGTAGAGTAGAGCGCGGTGTGCTTCATCTGAACGAGGAAGTTGAGATCATCGGCGTGAAGGAAGAGTCCCGCAAGACGGTTGTTACCGGTATCGAGATGTTCCGTAAGCTTCTTGACGAGGCTCAGGCTGGAGACAACATCGGAGTTCTGCTTCGTGGTGTTCAGAGAACCGACATCGTCCGCGGACAGGTTATCGCAAAACCGGGCAGCGTGAAATGCCACACCAAATTCACCGCTCAGGTTTACGTTCTGACCAAGGATGAGGGTGGCCGTCATACGCCGTTCTTCAACAACTATCGTCCGCAGTTCTACTTCAGAACGACCGACGTTACCGGCGTTTGCAACCTTCCGGAAGGAACCGAGATGTGCATGCCGGGCGACAACGTTGAGATGAGCATCGAGCTGATCCATCCGATCGCTATGGAGCAGGGTCTTACTTTCGCTATCCGCGAGGGCGGCAGAACCGTAGGATCCGGACGTGTGGCTACCATTATCGAGTAATTCATACGACCATGTAAATATAAGGCTTTCCGAGATTTCTCGGAAAGCCTTTGTTACGTCAGCAGAAAACATTGCCGCAGAACCAAAGAAAAGGAGAGGCAGCGGCGGAAACGGACGGGGTATGGCGGAGGACGGAAGAGGGCGCGGCGTGCGCGCGGAGACGGAGCGGGGAAGAGAGAGAGGCGGCCGGACGAGAACAAGGCGGAGAAGAAGACGGCGCAGGATGAGGCGGATCCGGATATGGGCGGCCCGGATTCTCGTCCTTGGGGGAGCGGCGCTGCTCCTCGGGCTTCTGGCGTGGGGCGTGCGCGGCCTTCTGGGAGGAGAAAACGAAGAAGGGCAGTATACCTTCGGAACCCGGCTTGCGCAGGACGATCCGGAGATCCCGGCGGGAGAGCCGCTGATCGTGCTGGACGCCGGGCACGGCGGGGAGGATCAGGGAACCAGCTCGGGGGATACGCTGGAAAAGGATCTGAATCTGGCCGTGACCAGACGGCTGGCGCAGGAGCTGACCGGGCGGGGCGCGGCCGTGATCCTGACGCGGGAGGACGACGTCAGAGTGGATCTGGAGGAGCGCGCCGCATTTGCCAACCGGTACGAAGCGGATCTCTTCGTGAGCATCCACTGCAATTACTGCGAGGACGACGACGCGGTGCAGGGACTGGAAGCCTACTACCGGGAAGGAAGCGGCGGCGGTCAGGCGCTGGCCGAAAGCATCGTGCAGGCAGCAGACGGAGAGGAGAAGATCGTCTGCCGGGGAACCCGGACGGCGGACTTCCGGGTGCTCCGGAAAACAGAGATGCCGGCGGTGCTCGTGGAGCTTGGCTATCTGTCCAGCCGGGAAGAGCGAAATCTTCTGACACAGGAAGACTATCAGGAACTGCTGGCCGGAAGGCTTGCGGAGGGGATCATGGAGGCCGTCATCCCGGCCGGAGAGTAATGAGGAGGAAGAGGAACATGAAGAAGTATGTGATGTGGCTGGCAGCAGGCGCGCTGGCGGTCGGACTGAGCGGCTGCGGACAGCCGGAAGCGCAGGAGGAAAAGGAGAGCGCCGCGGAGGCGACGCAGGAGATCTCTTCCGGAGAAGAAGGCGCAGACGATACATTGGAGGAGCCGGATTACTATGGGACATGGAAGGTGACGGATTACATCGTTTCCGCCGTGTCGGCCATGCCGCAGGAGGAGGCCGGGGCTCTGGTGGGAAGTACGGTGACTTACCGTGCGCGTTCTGTCTCTGACGGACAGGAGGAGATCGCCATAGAAGGCTATGAGGAGGCGCTGGACGCTTACACGAAGACGGATTTCGGGGAGGACTATCGGGCGGATCTGGGAAGCTGGTGGGACGGCGTGGAGTCGCTTTCCTATGTGGCGGCCCTGTCGGACGAGGTGTTCTTCGGAAGCCAGTTCTTCGTGACCGACAGCGGGGAGCTGTGGATCATGCAGGACGGAGCGTTCTTCCGGGCGGAGAAGGACAGCTAGGGAAGCCTCAGCAGGAAGGTGCTCCCGCCGCCGGGCGTATCCTCCACAGAGAGGCTTCCGCGGTGAGCCAGCGCGATCTCGGAGGCGATGCAGAGCCCCAGCCCGAAATGCCCTTTCTGGCTGCGGGACTGGTCCGCCCGATAAAAACGTTCAAAAATATGCGCTTTTTCCGCATCCGGAATGCCGATCCCGTCGTCGGCCACCCGGATGCGGAATTTTTTCTGCTCATCCAGATCCAGAGAGACCCGGATCTGTCCGCCCTCCGGCGTGTAGCTGACCGCGTTGTGGAGGAGGATAAAGAGAACCTGATAGATCCGTTCCCGGTCGCACCGGCAGGCGGGGACCGGATGGCCGGGCAGAAACGGCGTGAGGCGGAGACGCTTTTCCGACGCCATCGGTTCAAACGTCTCGCAGGCGTCCAGAAGCAGCGTGTCCAGCTCCGTCGGTTCCCGCCGGATCGTCCAGCCGTGGCTGTCGGCCCGCGTGAGCAGGAGCATGTCGTCGATCAGACGTGACATGCGGCTGCCCTCGGAGCGGATGGATTCCAGAAAATGCCGCCGCTTCGTCCCGTCGGCGCGCTCCGCCGCCGAGGCGCAGGAGAGGATGACGGCGAGAGGCGTGCGAAGCTCGTGGGAAGCCGCGGACACGAAGCGGGCCTGCTGTCTTCGGCTTTCCTCCAGCGGTTCGAGCAGGATCCTCGTAAAATGCCATGCGAACAGGCCGAGCGCGCACAGGGCCGCCGCGTCCAGCAAAAGAAACAGGATCCGCTGCATCCGGATCTGCCGCTGAAGCTGCAGCTGAGGAGCCAGGATGAGCGCCTGAAAGGAACCAGAGCCCCGCCGGTCCACCGCCACGCAGGCATAGTGGTCGGGCGCTCCGCGTCCGGAGGCGGAGAAGGAAAATTCCGTGTGGAAGGAGTCTTCCGTCTGCGTGTCGTCCGGAAAGCGCGTCTCGTATTCCCGAAGCGCGGTCTCAAAGAGAAGCGTCTCCGCGTCGCTGCTTCGGCTGTTAAAGAAAAAAGGAACGCCGTTGTCGGTCAGATGGATCAGATATTTTCCGTGATCCTCCATTTTTGAGAGCCATTCGTGGGTGATCACGGTCTGCTGCTCCAGATTGCCGATGACGGTGTTCATGTCGTTTTGAAAAGAAATGAAGCTGTTGTCCCGCAGCCCCTTTTCTGAGACATACAGACAGCCGAGGGACATGGCCAGCAGGATGACGGCGGTGATGCCCGCGCACAGGCCGGCCAGCCGGAGATGGACTTTACGAAACATGAGACGCTCCTTCCATGCAGTAGCCGACGCCCCGGACGGTCCGGAGACGCGAGGCGCTCCCCACGGCGGTCAGGCGGCGACGGAGAAAATGAATGTAATTGTCCAGATTTCCGTCCTCCACGTCGCTGTCCATCCCCCATACTCTGGAGAGCAGGAGCGTCCGGGAGAGCGTCTGGCCGGGATTTCTGAGAAACGCCTCCAGAAGCGCGCCCTCCCGGCGGGACAGCGCGCAGCGGCCAAGCGGGCCGGACAGAGCGTTCTCCTCCGTATGGTAGATCAGGTCGCCCAGGACAAGGCTCTCGCCGGGGAGCAGCTTTCGGGGACGCCTTGCGACGCAGCGGATGCGGGCCATCAGCTCCTCGAACGCGAAGGGCTTGACGAGATAGTCGTCCGCTCCCAGATCCAGCCCAGCCACTCTGTCGCCCAGCGCTCCCAGAGCCGTGATGAGGATGACCGGCGTCTCGTTGTGGGCAAGCCGCATACGTCTCAGGACCTCCGTGCCGTCCACGACCGGGAGCATCCGGTCCAGCAGGACGAAATCATGGATCTTCTGCTCTATATAATAGAGAGCTTCCTCTCCGTCCCGGCAGGCGTCCACCGAAAAGCCCTCCTGCCGAAGCTGGAAGGACAGAGCCTCGTTCAAAGTCATATCGTCTTCCACCAAAAGAATCCTCATGCTGCCCTCCGTCCGGGACGAGTGTCCCACTGTCTTGTTCAGCCCGCGCCATTCGCAAAGCCGCGCTCCCCCTCCCGCCGCTTCCGGCCGGCTGAACTGTTATATGTCATTATAGCATGGAAATCTTTAAAATTCCTCTAAAAGATGTATGGTTGAACCACAGCATGTTTAGAGAAAGATTAGAGAAAGATCTGGTATGTTGTCTGTCGTAGGGAGCAGTTTCCCTTTATGAAAAAACAGAGGATGCAGGAAAGGAGCAAAGGATATGAATAGATGGAAACGGGTCATGGCGATCCTGCTGGCGGCTTCCGCGGCGCTGTCCGGGTGCGGGAGCGGGGCCGGGCAGGAGAGCGGCAGGACGGGAGCAAAGGATACACAGATGGGACGCTATATGGAGCAGGAGATCATGCTGCCGGAGGAGATCGCCCGGCAGTCGTACCCGGCGCTGACTCTTCAGACGATGGAAGACGGGAGTCTGAAGCTTGCGGAGGAGCAGGCGGGGATCTTTTTGTCGAAGGATCAGGGCGAGACATGGGAGCGGCAGGACGAGGCGTGGCTTTCCGATCTGGCGGAGACGGCGTATATTTCCACTCTGGCGCTGGCCCCCGACGGAGGAGCGGCGCTGGCCTACACGCCTTATGAGGAGGACGGTCAGGACGCCGATGCGGAGAGCGTCGAGACACAAAAGACAGGCCCGGAGGAAGCCGCAGGCGCGGATGAGGGGAGCGCGGAGTCCGCCGCAGATCCGGACGGAGCGTTCTACTCAGAGGCCAGCTTTCAGCCGCAGTATCTGTATCGGTCGCCGGACGGGACGACGATCCCCATCACCTATGAGAACGGGGAAACATATTTTTATCAGCTCTGGTTCGGTCAGGACAACCGCTTGTACGGGTGCAGTATCGGAGGAGGCGTTTTTTACATCGACCCGCAGACCGATACGGTAAAGCAGCTCTTTGAGATCGGAGGGCTTGTGGACTGCATGGTCTTTACGGAGAAGCGCATGATCGCGTTTTCCACCCAGGAGACGGCGGTCTATGATCTGGAAAACGGAATGCTGGCGGAGCCGGACACGGCGCTGGAGCAATTTATGGGATCGACGCTCGAGGAGGCGGCCGGCCTGTCGGACGGCCATGCGGTGGTGGCCGCGGCCGGAGAAGGCGGCGACGTCTTTTATTTTGTCACGGAAAAGGGGCTTTACCGCCATGCGGTGGGCGGACAGACTGTGGAACAGATCATCGATGGAAGCATCAATTCCATGGGAGATCCTATGACGTCCTTCGGCGGCATGGCGGTGCTGCCGGACGGGCAGTTTGCGGTACTCTACGAGGGCGGCAGGCTGTGCCGGTACATCTATGACGAGACCGTGTCCTCGGTGCCGGGGGAGCAGATCACCGTGTACAGCCTGGAGGACAGCTACACGATCCGGCAGGCTGTGAGCCTCTATCAGAAATCCCATCCGGACGTGTATGTGAAATACGAGACGGGCATGAGCGGAACGGACGGCCAGACGGCGGAGGACGCCGTCAAAAATCTGAACGTAAGACTGGCCGCGGGGGAGGGGCCGGACATTCTTGTGCTGGACGGACTTCCTATGGAGTCTTATATCGGGAAAGGGATTCTGGCGGACGTAAGCGGCATCGTGCGGCAGATGGACGGAGAGGACGCGCTTCTTGAAAATATCGTCGGGGGCTCCGGGGAGGAGGACGGGACGATCCGCTATCTTCCGGTGTGCTTCCGGATCGTCATGACGGCGGGCGACCGTCAGACGGCGGAGCAGACGAGGAGCCTTTCTGATCTTGCGGACGCGGTGGAGAGACTCCGGCAGGAGCAGCCGGAGGGAAGCATTCTGGGACTGCGGTCTGCGGACGAGGTGATCCGCATGCTGGGAGACGTCTGCAGAAACGCGTGGACGGCGCAGGACGGGCAGATCGATCAGGAAGCGCTGGCGGAATTTCTCCGCCTCGCCGCGCGCGTCTGGCAGGCGGAGCGCGAGGGCTATACGCAGGAGGAGCTGGAGCAGTATGAAGGAAATCAGGAGGCGTGGACGACGGATCTGGCGGGAGAGGGCGATTACTACAAAAATCTGTCCTCCGGCGCGGTAAATATGGCCATGGGACTCCAGAAGCTCGGCGTTGGTCTTGTGAAGGGAATGGACTTTGACTTCAACATTCTGGCCACGCTGTCGGAAAAGGAAGATGACTTTGCGTACGGTCCGTTTGAAGGGCAGGCGGGGAGCGTCTATCTGCCAAAGACCATGGCCGGTCTTGCGGCGGCGTCTGCGGACAACAAAACGGCGGCGGATTTCTACCGGTTTTTGTACAGCCGGGAATTTCAAAGCGCCGGGCTGGCGGAAGGTTTCCCGGTCAATGAGGCGGCCTTCGGGGAGTTGGAGAACAACCCGCGGGGGGAGGACAGCAGCGGAACCATCGCCATGGCCGCGGAAGGCTCCGAGGATCTGTTCCTGATGGATGTGAAATGGGCTCCGGGAGAAGATTTCCAGAGACTCGCAGAGATCGTGCGGGAAGCCGCGACTCCTTCTCTTGCGGACACGAACGTGGAGGAGGCGGTGTATGAGATCGGACCGGCGGCGCTTGAGGGAACCGTGAGCGCGGAGGAAGCGGCGGAGCAGATCGCAAAGAAGGCGTCGCTTCCGCTGGCCGAGTGAGGAGGCGCAGGAGGGAGAGGCCGTCCCGCCGCCGGAAGGGAGCGAGGCCGGGGCGGATTCTCTTTCTTCTGCCAAGCCTTCTGGGAGTCGGTCTGTTCGTGCTGCTGCCCTTCGGGGATGTGGTGCGAAGGTCGTTCCTGACGGCGGTCACCGGCCGCTTTGCGGGGCTCTCCAATTACAGGACGGTATTTTCCAACGAGGCGTTCCGGCTGGCGGCGGGAAACACGCTGAAGTTCACGGCGGTGTGCGTGCCCCTGCTTGTGGGAGCGGGGCTTCTGCTGGCGGTGCAGATCGGAAAGGCTGCCCGCGGGGAGCTGATCCGGTCGCTGTATCTTCTGCCTATGGCGATCCCCGCGGCGGCGGTGGCGCTGTTCTGGAAAATGCTGTTTTCCGACCGGGGGCTTTGGAACGGATGGCTGTCGGCCCTCGCCGGGCAGACGGTGAGCCTCGACTATATGAACACGCAGGCGGCGTTCTGGGTGCTGGTGTTCAGCTATCTGTGGAAAAATCTCGGCTATACGGTGGTGCTCTGGATGGCGGGGCTTCACTGCGTGCCGAAGGAGCTGTGCGAAGCGGCGGGGATCGACGGCGCATCGGAGAGACAGTGCTTCTGGCGGGTCGTGTTCCCGAATCTGAAAGGGTCTCTCTACACGATCACGGTGCTGTCTTTTTTAAACGCCTTCAAGGTGTTCCGGGAGGCGTATCTGGTAGCGGGCTCCTACCCTCACGAGAGCATTTATTTGTTGCAGCACCTGTTCAACAACTGGTTTGTCCATCTGGAGCTCGACAAGCTGGCGGCGGCCGCCGTGTGCGTGAGCGTCTTTTTGCTGGCGTTCATTTTGTTGCTGCAGCGGCTGTGGGAAGGAGAGAATTGATGAATCATGCATGGAAATACAGAGTCCGGCGTCGGATGTCCGGCCTGAAAAGAGCGCTCCGGCGGCGCATGCTGACCGTGTGTCTCCTGCTGCTGGGGGCGGTGTTCTGCGCGCCGGTTTTGTACCTGCTGTCCGGCTCCGTCATGAGCCGCTATGAGCTGAAGCAAAGCCTGACGCCGCTCATGGCAGGGACGGACGGGTATGTGAGCTGGACGTTTTTGCCGGATTACCCGACTTTCGCTCACTGGGCGGGGCTTTTGTTCCGGACGCCGCAGTTTTTCACGGTATTCTGGAACTCGATGAAGCTGGCGGCGCTGATCCTGGCCGGACAGCTGGCGGCGGCGGTCCCGGCGGCGTGGGCTTTTGCGGTCTGCCGGTTCCGGTTCCGGAAGGCGCTGTTTTCGCTGTACATTGTGCTGATGCTCATGCCGTTTCAGGTGACGATGCTCTCCAGCTATCTGGTGCTGAACGGGATGGGGCTTATGAATACGCACTGGGCGGTGATCCTTCCGGCTGCGTTTTCGACCTTTCCGGTATTTTTGATCTACCGGGGGTTCTGCGCTCTGCCGGCGGAGATCTTTGAGGCGGCCCGGATGGACGGGGCGGGAGAGTGGACGATCTTCTGGCGGATCGGCGTCCCGCTGTCCGCAGGCGGGATCCTGTCGGCCATGGTGCTGGGATTTCTGGAGTGCTGGAATATGATCGAGCAGCCGCTGGCTTTTCTGGAGGATCAGTCTCTCTGGCCGCTGTCTTTGTATCTGCCCCAGATCGATCTCGAGCAGGCCGGATATTCCTTTGCGGCCTCGGTGATCACGCTGATCCCGGCGATCTTCGTGTTTTTGCTGGGGAGAGAGTATCTGGAGCGGGGAATCGCGGCCTCGGCGCTGAAGGAGTGAAGAAAGGAGCGGGGAACAGGTGGAATTTTGGAAATATCAGAAAAGGACGGGGACGGCGTTCGCATTCTTTCTGGCGTTTATGCTGCTTTGCACGCTGATCTCCCGTGCCGTCTACGCGTCGGGCCTGGCGCAGGTGACGGCGGAGACGCCGCGCCGCATGTCCCTGACGCACAAAGTCGAGGCGGAGGGCATAGTGAGCGCCGGGCAGGAGTATGCGCTGAGCGCGCCTCCGGGCGTCAGGGTGCGGACGGTCTGCATCCGCGAAGGAGACCGCGTGGCGGAGGGGACGCTCCTGTTTGAGGCGGACACGGACGATCTGGAGGAAAAGCTTCAGGAGCTTCGGCTCCAGATCCGGAAAGCGCAGCTTCAGCTCCAGGCGCTGGAGCAGACAGCTGCGCAGGACGCGCAGGAGAAGCAGACGGAGCAGAGCCGGGCTGCGGAGGATTATGAGAGGACCGACAGGAGCACGAAGGAGAGCGTAAGCCGTGCGGAGGAAGATCTGCACGACGCCGAAAAGGCGCTGGAGCGGCTGGAGGAGTCGCCGGTATCGGTCACCCCGGAGAAGGAGCGAAAGGCCGCGCAGGCCGCTTACGAGCAGTGGGCCGCAAGAGAAACGGAATTAAAGGCGGCGTCGGAGCAGGCGGACAGGTATCTTGCGGACGCGGAGGAGAAGATCAGGGAGGCCGAGGCGGCGCTTCAGGAGGCGCACGCCGCGGGGAAGGATACGGCCGGGGCGGAAGCCCGTCTGGCAGAAGCGAGAGCCTCCGGGGAGAGCGCGTCCAAAGCCGCCTCCGAAGCGAAAGCCGCCTGGGACGCACATGCGGCCAGCCCGGTGACAAAGCCGGACTATACGGCGGAGGACGAGGCGCTGGCCCAGTGGCGGGAGCGGCGGGAGGAGCTCCGGACGCAGGTCGGGACGGCCGAGCGGGCGGCGGCGGACGCACAGCAGTCCCGCTCCGATTCCCTCCTTGAGGCGGAGCGCAAAAAGCAGGACGCCGCGTCCCCGGAGGCGGCGACTGCGGACGCGGAGACGGCACGGCTGGAGCTTCAGAGCCTGCAGGCGGACGCCGCCGGATATGCGGAGCTTCTGGAGGCGGACGGGCAGGTGCGCGCCGGGGAGGAGGGCGTCGTCACGAAGGTGCTGGTAAGCCCGGGCGAGCAGACCGGAGAGGGCGCGGCGGTCGTCTGTGCAGATCCTGCAAGTCCGCTTTTGTTTACCGTCTCCCTGACGAAGGAGCAGAAAAAATATGTCAATCAGGGAGATACGGCGACTCTGACGCTGGGAGGCAGCGCTTCGGAGGTCACAGTGGATTACCTGTCGGAGAACGAGGCGAATCCGCAGACGTACGACGTCCGCGTGTTTCTGGAGGCGGGGGAGGGGACCATCGGCCAGAGCGGCGCCTTTTCGCTCACGGCGCAGTCGCAGACGTACGACTGCTGTATTCCTCTGGCGGCGCTTCGTCAGGATGAAAATCAGAGATCCTATGTGTACACGGTAGGAACGAGATCCGGGATCCTGGGAGAGGAGCTGTCGGCAGAGAAGATCTATGTGACGGCGCTTGACAGGAATGAAAGCTACGCGGCCGTGGAGGCGGGGACGCTTAAGGACGTGCCGGTGATCAGCGACTCCACGGAGGAGCTGTCGGACCGGCAGATCATTCGTTATAAGGATTAGAAAGGTCGTTAAGAATTTGTTAAGATTTATAAAAAAAGACTGAAACAGAACGTTTGAACTTTATAAAATATTTACAATCTCCCCAAAAAAGTTTATATTATGTAGGACGAGTACGTGCAGTTGTCCGGACGGACGTCTTTGGATCCGGCTTTTCCGGATGTGAAACATCGGAGATTTCTCTGATGGAAAGACCCGGACGGCTGCAGGAAATTATAAAAGAGGGGAGAAAAGCAAATGATAACATTTATAATTGGACTCGTGATCTTAGTGGCAGGAGCGGCATGTTACGGACGCTTCTGCGAAAAAGTCTTCGGACCGGACGACCGGGAGACTCCTGCATACGCAAAACAGGACGGCATCGACTACGTTCCCATGAAGCAGTGGAAGAACAGTCTGATCAACCTTTTGAACATCGCGGGAACCGGCCCGATCCTCGGCCCGATCCAGGGTATCCTGTTTGGACCCATCGCCTTTATCACCATTCCGATCGGAAACATCATCGGCGGCGCTATGCACGATTATTTTTCCGGAATGATCTGCCTGCGCGACGGCGGCACGCAGATGCCGGATATGGTGCGCAAGTACAGCAACAAGGGTGTGTTCGGCGTCTATCAGGTATTCTGCAGCCTTCTGCTTCTTCTGGTAGGAGCGGTGTTCATCTACACGCCGGGCGATATCGCGGCGACGCAGGTGTTCGGCTTTGACGGAGCGGCGACCTCCGTATCCACATGGGTGATCTACGGCGTGATCTTTGTATATTATCTGGTTGCGACGGTATTTCCCATCGACGCCATCATCGGACGGATCTATCCGATCTTCGGCGCGATCCTTCTGTTTTCCGCAGTCGGCGTGTTCATCGGCCTGTTTGCTCACGGCTATCCGCTCGTAGAGCTGTGGGATACGTGGAACTATACGGGAGCGGCCAGCGTGGCCTACGGCGATTATTTCTCCGCCGGACATTTCATCCCGATCTTCTTCATCACGGTAGCCTGCGGTATCCTTTCCGGATTCCATTCCACCCAGACGGCGATCATCTCCCGTACGGTGAGAAGCGAGAAGGAAGGACGCATGACCTTCTACAACATGATGGTACTCGAGGGCTTCATCGCCATGGTATGGGCGGCAGGAGCCATGGGCGTATATAACCTGGGACTGCAGAGCGCGGACGCTTCTCTGGCGACCGCCACCATCGGCGTGATCTGCAAGAACATCCTCGGACCGGTGGGCGGCGTGATCGCTCTGGTGGGCGTCATCGTCCTTCCGATCACTTCCGGAGATACGGCGCTTCGTTCCCTTCGTCTGAGCGTGTCGGATTCGCTCAAGATCGATCAGAGCTCTCCGGCAAAGCGTGTGGGACTGTCCGCGGTGATCTTCGTTCTGGTAGCGGTGATCCTTGTGTTTGCGAAGATGAATTCCAACGGCTTCAATATCCTGTGGAGATACTTCGCATGGTCCAACCAGACGCTGGCGCTGTTCGCTTTCCTGGCCATCACGGTATGGATGTTTGAGAGCGGCAAGGGCAAATTTGCGTGGATGCCGCTGATCCCGGGCGCATGGTACACGTTCGTGACCATCACCTACATCGCCAACGCCAAGATCGGATTCAACATTCCGTGGGGCGGCGCGTACGTCATCGGAGTCGTTGCGGCGATCGCATACGTGAGCGTCCTCATATGGTACGGCAAAAAGCGCGCGCAGATGAAAGCGGCTAAGAAAAAGAAATAAAAAGAAAAAGGCTCCCGAAGGGGCCGCAGAAAGAAAACGACAGGGCTGCGAAATGTGAGAGATCATGTTTCGCAGCCCTTTTTCTTGTGCAACAGGAAATTTCTCTGAATTTCCTGTTGCACAAAACGGCGCTCCGCGGGATCGCACTGCGGCGGATCCTGCGCTCACTCCTTCCCGTTCCAGCAATACGTGCAGAGCTTGCACGGCTCGATGCCGACGGAGTCCAGAAGGTCGTCCAGACGGTTATATTTGAGGGAGGTGAAGTTCAGGTCCTTGCGGATCTCCTCCACCATGCGCTCGTATTTCTCCGAGGACGGATCCGCGTACTCCTGAAGGACCTCGTCGGTCACGTCGGGGCCTTCGAGACGCTCGATGACCTTGCGGGTGATCAGGTCGAGGTCGGAGCGGGAGCGGGAGAAGTTCAGGTACTTGCAGCCGTACACGAGGGGCGGGCAGGCCGGACGGATATGCACCTCTTTGGCGCCGCTCTGGTAGAGAAATTCCGTCGTCTCCCGAAGCTGCGTGCCGCGGACGATGGAATCGTCGATCAGCAGCAGGCGCTTACCCTGGATGAGCGGATGGATCGGGATCAGCTTCATCTTGGCGATCAGATTGCGCTTGTCCTGGATGGTCGGCATAAAGGACCGGGGCCAGGTGGGCGTGTACTTGATGAAGGGCCGGGAAAACGGGATTCCCGAGCGGTTGGCGTAGCCGACCGCGTGGGCGGTGCCGGAGTCCGGGACGCCCGCCACGATGTCCGGCTTCGCGTCGTCGCGCTCGGCCATCCGCTCGCCGCATTTGTAGCGCATCTCCTCCACGTTGACGCCCTCGTAAAAGCTGGAGGGGTAGCCGTAATACACCCAGAGGAACGTGCAGATCTTCATGTCGCTGCCGGGGGCCGCCAGCGTGCGCACCTCGTCCGGCGTCACGACGACGATCTCGCCGGGACCCAGCTCCCGCTCGTCCTCATAGCCCAGATTCAGGTAGGCGAAGCTCTCGAAGGTGACGCAGCGGGCGTCCTCCTTCCGGCCCACGATGACCGGCGTGCGGCCCAGACGGTCTCTGGCCGCGTAGATACCCTTCGGGGTCAGGATCATCAGGGTCAGAGACCCTTCGATCAGCTCCTGCGCGTACCGGATGCCGTCGATCAGATTTTCCTTCTGGTTGATGACGGCGGCCGCCAGCTCCGTGGGGTTGATGTCGCCGCCGCTCATTTCCAGAAAATGCGTATTTCCTTTCTCGAAGATCAGCCGGGTGATCTCCTCGGTGTTGTTGATCTTTCCTACGGTGGTGATGGCGTAGGTCCCGTGGTGGGAGCGGACGATCAGAGGCTGGGGCTCGTAATCGGAGATGCATCCGATACCCAGATTGCCTTTCATCGCCTTCATGTCTTTCTCAAATTTTGTCCGGAACGGCGCGTTCTCGATGTTGTGGATGGCGCGGTCGAAGCCGCCCTCTCCGTAGACGGCCATGCCGCCCCTGCGCGTTCCCAGATGGGAATGGTAATCTGTTCCGAAAAACAGATCGAATAAACAGTCGTTTTTGGAAGCTACGCCAAAAAATCCGCCCATAGAATGTCCTCCTGATTTTAGTCGTGTCCGGGTGTAAATTGTAACAGTTCAGCCCGCGCCATTCGCAAATCCGCGCTGACGCGCTCTCCGCCGCTTCGCGGCTGCCTTTGCTCATAATCCGGCATTCCCGGCTGGTTAAACTGTTTCTAATATATAGCCCCGTGTGCCAAGGCCGATCTTCTCTCCCTGATCCAGCGTCGCCTCCCACTCCACGTTCGGATTGGAATCCTTGAAATGGTTGTGGTGGCACACCCAGCCGGGCTTCGCCAGATTTTCTCCAAGCTGGCTGTCCGCGATGGGCTGGGCCTTCAGACAGGCGTCGGCGCATGCCTGATCGAGCGCCACCGGATCGAAGCTTGCGAACATGCCGATGTCCGGAAGGATCGGGGCGTCGTTCTCCCCGTGGCAGTCGCAGTTGGGGCTGATGTCCTGCACGAGAGAAATATGGAAGCAGGGGCGGCCGTGACAGACTGCCTGCGCATACTCGGCCATCTTCCGGTCCAGAAGCTCGTTGGCGCTGTCGTTGGGGTTGTAGACTGCGTCGAAGCTGCACGCTCCGATGCAGCGGCCGCAGCCCTTGCATTTATCGTAGTCGATGACCGCCTTCTTGTCCACGTAGGTAATGGCGTCGCTTCCGCACTCTTTTGCGCAGCGGCGGCAGCCCCGGCACAGCTCCGTGTCGATGGCAGGCTTTCCGCTCTTGTGCTGATCCATCTTTCCGGCGCGGCTTCCGCAGCCCATGCCGATATTTTTGATGGCTCCGCCGAAGCCGGTGGCCTCATGTCCCTTGAAATGGGTGAGACTGATAAAGACGTCCGCGTCCATGACGGCCCGTCCGATCTTGGCTGTCTGGCAGTATTCTCCGTTGACCACAGGCACATCCACCTCGTCCGTGCCGCGCAGTCCGTCTCCGATGATGATCTGACATCCGGTGGTGACGGTGTTGAAGCCGTTTAAATTGGCGCAGTCCATGTGCTCCAGCGCGTTCTTGCGGCTGCCGGGATAGAGCGTGTTGCAGTCGGTCAGAAACGGAAGTCCGCCCTGCTCCTTGCAGAGATCCGCCACGGCCTTCGCGTAGTTGGGGCGAAGGAAGGCCAGATTGCCCAGCTCTCCGAAGTGCATTTTGATCGCCACAAATTTTCCGTCCATGTCAATGTTCTTGATCCCGGCCGCCAGACAGAGCTTTTTGAGCTTGTCGATCTGGCTGGTGCCGACCGGACATCGGAAATTTGTAAAATATACCGTTGATTTTTCCATGAAAAGAATACCTCCTCCTGTTATGTGGACTGCCGGGCCGCGGCCGCGGCAGCGCATGATTCCTGGCGTTGCCAGTGGCAGTTCAGCCCCGCGCTATTCGGGGAGCCGCGCCGACGCGCTCCCCGCCGCTTACGCGGCTACCTTTTCTTATGATCCGGCGCTCCCTCAGCCGAAAGCAGCAGATCAAAATTCGTGCGAGCACGATTCTGCTCAGCCGCTCCCGGCTGGCTGAACTGTCATCATCACCTTGATGATACCACAAAAAAGAGGAATAGAAAACCCGTGAAGTTTTGCGCGGGGCAAAGTCTTCACGGGTCTTGGCAAAGGGAATCCGGGATCAGTCATCGACCTCGGAATCGTACTCCAGGATCGCCCCGGAGGAAGCGTCGATGGTGTAGTCGTACTCCGTGACGCCTCTGTAAAACTCGATCTCGTAGACGAGGATCCCATCGTCCTCGTCCAGCTTCGCCTTGGCGAAGGTGACGTCGGAGGCGGAGAAGCCTGCGTGGGAGAGGGCGGCGTTCTTGGCGTCGTCCACGCTGACGGAGACGGAGGAGCCGCCGGACGCCGCAGCGCCGGTGCGGAAGGCTTCGGCGCTCCGCTTGCGGACGGTTCCGTCTGCGGCTGCGATCTCGTATTCGTACTCATGGGTGGAGGTGTAGAACTCCACATCGTAGACCGCGACGCCGTGCTCATAGTCGGTTTTGGTCTTGGTGAAGGTGGCGTCGGAGGCGTTCACGCCCGCGTCGTCCAGCGCCTTCTTTTTGGCGTCCTCGAGCGTGATCTGCCCGGAGGATGCTTGCGCCGCCGCTTCCGCAGGCTGCTCCTGCGTTTCGGCGGTCTGATTGTTGTCGGAGGCGATGGACGGAAGCTCGATCAGCTCCAGCTCCTTTTTGACGACGGAGCCGTCGGAAGCCTTGATCCAGTAGCTGTATTCGGTGCCGGAGGCGATAAATTCCACATCGTAGACGAACTGTCCCTGCTCGAAATCAAATTCCGTCCGGACCGCCGTGGCCGAGAGCGGATCCACGCCCGCGTCGGCGAAGGCGAAATTCTGCGCGTTCTCGGCCCCGATGGAGGAGCTCTCCGCGATGGTCCCCGTGGCGAAGGACGTTCCCGCCACGAGAAGGGTCAGACCGGCCACCGTGCAGGCGGAGGTGAAGAGCGCTTTTTTCGGAGTTGCAAACCATTCTTTTACATTTATTTTCATTTTAAATTCTCCTTTCAGATCTGTGCTGTTTTGTTTGTGACCATAGAATACCGCACAAAGATTAGAGAAACATTAGAAATGTAAAAATACTTCCCTGTCCGGGTTCGCTCTGAAGCGTGACGGTCCCGCCGTGGAAGCGGGCGATCTGGAGCACCATGGAGAGCCCAAGGCCGGTCCCCTCGCCGGACCGGGAGCTGTCCGCCTGATAGAACCGCCGGAAGACGGCCTCCTGTTCTCTGGGAGCGATGCCGATGCCGTTGTCCTCCACGGACAGAAGGATGCGCCCCTCCTCCGTCCGGAGCGTCACGAGGATATGGCCGCCGTCTTTTCCGTAGCGGTAGGCGTTGGAGATCAGATTGGAGAGAGCGCGGGTCAGAAGACCGGGATGGCCGGTACAGAAAACGTCTTCCTGGATCCGCCAGTCAAGGGAGATCCCGCGCTCCCGGATCAGCGCCATGTCCGCGCAGAGAGAGCGCGTCAGACCGGACAGATCCACCGTCTCCTTTTGATAGCTGTCCGCGCGCATCTCCAGACGGGTGTAGTCCAGCATATCCCGGATGAGACGGGACATGCGCCGCCCCTGCCGCTCGACGACGATCAGCGCCCGCTCGTATTCCTCCGGGCTTCTGGGCTGCTCCAGGGAAAATTCGCACTGGGCCAGGATGACCGACATGGGGGTGCGGAGCTCATGGGAGGCGTCGGAGGTAAACTGCCGCTCCGCCTCGAAGGCCGCGTCCAGCCGTCGGAACATCTCATTGAAGCTTTCGGCAAGTCGGTGAAGCTCGTCCTCGCCTGGCCCCAGCTCGATCCGTTTTTTCAGGTCGTCGCCTCCGCCGATCTGCAGGGCCGTGTCGGAGATCTGTCGGATGGGCCGAAGCATCCGCCCCGCGATCAGGTAGCCGCCCGCGCCTGCAAGGAGCACCAGAAGCGGCATGAGGATGAGGGAGAGTCTGGCGATGTCGGACAGTTCCGCCTTTCCCTGAGCTTCGGACACGACGCCCCGGAGCCAGAGCCCCTCCAGACCGTCCCCCTCCAGCTTCCGGTCGAAAACATAGTAGAGCTCGCCGCCCGAGGACAGCGTCTGGACCACCGAGTCCCGAAGCCCCACGGAGAGACTGTCCATGGCCACCGGATTTTCACCGTAGAGCAGCGTCTGGCCACTGTCGTACAGCGCGGTGTAGACGCCGTTGATCTGATCGAGAAAGTCGTCGTCCACCTCCAGATAGCCGGAGCCGTAGGAAAGGAAATGATCCACGTCGTTGGTGAGATCCAGTTCTTCGAGGCTTTCAAAATATTCCACCTCGTCCACATTGTTCTCGACAGTCTCGATGAGACCGTCCCGTATGGTCTTCTGGAGGACCTGCCGGCTGACGGAGAGGATCACCAGGTAGGTCAGAGCCACCATCAGGATCAGGGCCGCCGAAAACCAGAGCGTGATCTTCAGCCGGATCGAGAGCTTTTTCATTCGTTTTTCTCCTCTCTGAGCACGTAGCCTCTGCCGCGCACGGTGTGGATCAGCCGCCGGTCCCGCCCGCCGTCGATCTTTTTGCGCAGATAGCTGATGTAGACGTCCACCACGTTGGTGCCGCCCTCATAGTCGAAGTTCCAGATATGGTTTTCGATCTTCTCCCGGGAGAGGACGACGCCCCGGTTCCGCATCAGATATTCCAGAAGCGCGTACTCTTTGGCCGACAGATCGACGGGCTGGCCGTCCCTCGTCACCTGATGCGTGGCGCAGTCCAGCGTCAGGCCGCCCACGGAAAGCACATTGCTGGCCATGCCGAAGGAGGTGCGGAGCATCGTCCGCACCCGGGCCGCCAGCTCCTCCAGCGAGAAGGGCTTCACCAGATAGTCGCTGGCGCCGCTGTCCAGCCCCTTCACCCGGTCGGACACGGCGTCCCGGGCCGTGAGAAACATGACCGGCGTGGCGTCTCCCCGCGACCGGAGGGACTGGAGAACCTGATAGCCGTCGGCTCCGGGCATCATAATATCGAGGATCACCGCGTCGTATTCGGTGTAGGAGAGGATATCCATGGCCTCCGCACCGTCGTGGCAGCAGTCCACGCTGTACCCCTCCTGCGTCAGCTTCCGGGCGATGATGAGCGCCAGATCCTGTTCGTCCTCCGCAACTAAAATACGCATGAAAAGACCTCCGTTCTGAAAGTTTGGGCGGGCGGAACTGGGAAACGCCGTCCTTTTGGAGGCTCTGCCTGCCAGAGCGCTCCGCCCGCGGGTTATGACTACCGTACCACAGGAGCGCGGGGAATTCAAGCGGCTGGCGGGATGTAACCGTTCAGCCCGCGCCATTCGCAAAGCCGCGCTGACGCGCTCTCCGCCGCTTACGCGGCTATCTTTGCTCATGAACTGGCGCTCCCTCAGCCGGAAGCAACAGGCCAAAATTCGTGCAAGCACGATTTTTGCCTGTCACTTCTGGCTGGCGGAATGTAGCCGTTCAGCCCGCGCCATTCGCAAAGCCGCGCTGCCGCGCTCCCCGCCGCTTCGCGGCTATCTTTGCTCATGAACTGGCGCTCCCTCAGCCGAAAGCAACAGGCCAAAATTCGTGCAAGCACGATTTTTGCCTGTCACTTCTGGCGGGCTAAATGTAACCGTTCAGCCCGCGCCATTCGCAAAGCCGCGCTGCCGCGCTCTCCGCCGCTTCGCGGCTATCTTTGCTCATGAACTGGCGCTCCCTCAGCCGAAAGCAACAGGCCAAAATTCGTGCAAGCACGATTTTGACCTGTCACTCCCGGCTGGCTGAACTGTTGCGTCACACAGATTCTTTTTGACTGCCCCTGTACAGGGGGAGAAAAATACATTATAATAAACTCTGATTAACATAAAACATGTAAAGATCGCTCGAAAACACTCGAAACAAGGAGGTAAATGGTTTGAAGGTATATAGCGGAATCTACACGCCGGAGTTCCCGTTGTCGATCCGGCCCATGGGAGAGATCGCCGGCTTTCCGGTGCGTCCGGGCATGTTTGAGATGGTGGGCGCGACGGCGCTTCCTGTGGGGGTGAATTTTTCCATCCACACCCGCTACGGAACCGGCTGTGAGCTCCTGCTGTTCCGGAAGGGAGAGACGGAGCCCTATGCGGTGCTGCCGTTTCCGGAGGAGTACAAGATCGGGGACGTCTATTCCATGATCGTGTTCGGGCTGAACATCGAGACTTTCGAGTACGCCTACCGGATCGACGGGCCGTCATGTCCGGAGCAGGGGCTTCTTTTTGATAAAAACAATATTCTGCTGGACCCGTACGCCAAGGCGGTGGCCGGGAAACGCGCATGGGGAGACCGGAAGGAGGGGAGCTACCGGGCCCGCGTGACCAACGACATTTTCGACTGGGGAGATATGCCGCAGTCCACGAGAAATATGTGCGATCTGGTCATCTACGAGCTTCATGTGAGAGGCTTTACGAAGCACGGCTCCTCGGGCGTGAAGCATCCGGGGACCTTCAAGGGACTCGAGGAGAAGATCCCGTATCTGAAGGAGCTGGGCGTCAACGCGGTGGAGCTCATGCCGGTATTTGCCTTCGACGAGGCCATCAACGCCAGGGAGGTGGACGGCAGGAAACTTCTGGAATACTGGGGCTACAACACGGTGGCGTTTTTCGCGCCCAACGCGGCCTACGCCTCCTCGGAGGAGTACAACCGGGAGGGGACGGAGCTCAAGGAGCTGATCAAGGCGCTCCACGACAACGGCATCGAGGTGATCTTTGACGTGGTGTTCAACCACACGGCCGAGGGAAACGAGAAGGGCCCGGTCTTCAGCTTCAAAGGCTTCGACAACAATATTTACTATATGCTGACGCCAGACGGCAACTACTATAACTTCAGCGGCTGCGGCAACACGCTCAACTGCAACAACCCTATCGTCCAGCAGATGATCCTGGAATGTCTGCGCTACTGGACCGTCACCTACCGGGTGGACGGCTTCCGCTTCGATCTGGCCAGCATCCTCGGACGGAACGAGGACGGATCGCCCATGGATAAGCCGCCGCTTCTGCGCAATCTGGCGTTCGACCCGCTCTTAAGCCGCGTCAAGCTCATCGCCGAGGCGTGGGACGCGGGCGGTCTCTACCAGGTGGGAAATTTCCCGGGAAGCAAGAGGTGGGCCGAGTGGAACGGACGGTACCGGGATGTGCTGCGGGGCTATCTGAAGGGCGACCGGTGGGAGTCGTGGAACGCGGCGTGGAGCATCTGCGGCTCCGGCGACCTGTACGGCGGCTTTTACGACGACGGAAACGACAACTATGCGGGCTACAATTCCTGCGTGAATTTCCTGACCTGCCACGACGGCTTCACGCTGTACGACCTGTACGCCTACAACGTCAAGCACAACGAGGCCAACGGCTGGAACAATACGGACGGGCACGACGACAACCGGAGCTGGAACTGCGGACAGGAGGGAGAGACGGACGATCCGGAGGTGCTGGCCTTACGGTTCCGCATGATCCGGAACGCCTGCGCCCTGCTCCTGTGCAGCCATGGGACGCCCATGTTCCTGGCCGGGGACGAGTTCGGCAACACCCAGTACGGAAACAACAACTGCTACTGCCAGGACAGCGAGATCTCGTGGCTGGACTGGGGGCTGCTGGAGAAGAACCGGGAACTCTTTGAATTTTTTAAGTTTATGATCGCGTACCGGAAGGAGCACAGAGTCATCCGCGAAAAGCTTCCCAACGCGCTGTGCGGGATGGAGCCGCTCCACACGCACGATCTGAACGCAGAGCGCGTCAATCTCCCGAGGGACACGATGACGTTTTCCGTCAGCTTCGCGGGCTATGACAAGGAGAAGGAGCGGGACGATCTGGTCTTCGTCTCCATAAACACCCACTGGGAGGAGGCGCGTATCACGCTTCCGAAGGTGCAGGGAAGAGTCATGTGGTACCTGAATGTGTTTACCTACGGGGACGGCGACGGAAACTATTTTTATCCGGAGGGCAGGGAACCTCTGATCCACGGCGACTTTGTACTTCCGCCGAGGACGGTGGCGGTCTTCACCGGACGGGCAAAATAAAGAAGGAACAGCTGGACAGATTGCATAAAAATGTCCGGCTGTTTTTATGTTTTTCCACGAAAATGTAAAAATGAGTTGCTTTTTTCGGTGGTCAGTGGTAGGATGAAAGAAACCGGAAACGTTACCGATAACGATTCCGTAAACGTTCTGAAAAGGACCAAACAGAAAAGGAGAGGATTATATGAAGAAGAGACAGTTACTGGCACTTGGTCTGGCGGCCTCTATGGTAGTCGGCATGGTAGCGGGCTGCGGAAGCAGCACCGACACGGCGGCGGACGATACGGCGTCCACAGAAGCGGCGGACGCAGGCGACGCAGCGGACACGTCTTCGGGGGCTTCGGGGACCGGAAAGGTGTATTATCTGAATTTCAAGCCGGAGCAGGCGGAGGACTGGCAGGAGCTGGCGGCGGCCTACACGGCGGAGACCGGCGTGGAGGTGACCGTGGAGACGGCGGCTTCCGGAACGTACGAGTCCACGCTGAAGTCCGAGATGGCAAAGAGCGACGCGCCGACCCTGTTTCAGGTGAACGGCCCGGTAGGTCTGGCCAACTGGAAGGATTACTGCCTGGATCTGGCGGACACGGATGTGTATGGCTACCTGTCCAGCGACGATTTCGCGCTGAAAGAGGGAGATACCGTATATGGCATCGCGTACGTGATCGAGACCTACGGCATCATCTACAACAAGGCGCTTCTGGCGGACTACTGTGCGCTTGACAACGCGGTGATCGCGTCCGCGGACGAGATCAAGAGCTTTGACACGCTCAAGGCGGTAGCCGACGACATCCAGGCCCGCAAGGACGAGCTGGGCGTGGAAGGAGCCTTTACCTCCGCAGGCATGGACAGCTCCTCCGACTGGAGATTCAAGACGCATCTGGCGAACATGCCGATCTACTATGAGTACAAGGAGGATGGCATCAGCTCCACCGACGCCATCAAGGGAACCTATCTCGACAACTACAAGCAGATCTGGGATCTGTATCTGACCGATTCCACCTGCGATCCGGCCATGATCTCCGCAAAGACCGGTACGGATGCATCCACCGAGTTCGCCATGGGCGAGGCCGTGTTCTATCAGAACGGAACGTGGGCATATTCGGACATCACAGGATACGAGGTCGCGGACGAGGATCTGGGCATGCTTCCGATCTACATCGGCGTGGACGGCGAGGAAAACCAGGGACTTTGCACCGGGTCTGAGAACTACTGGTGCGTCAACAGCAAGGCGTCCGAGGAGAACATTCAGGCGACGCTTGATTTCCTCGCATGGGTCGTATCCAGCGAGACCGGCATCGAAGGACTTTCCACCAACATGGGATTTGTGACTCCGTTTACGACCTTTGACAGCGTGGAGACCACCAACCCGCTTCTCGCGGCTGCCAACGAGTATCTGACCAACGGAACCACCTCCGTGACATGGAACTTCACGACCATGCCCTCCGAGGAGTGGAAGAACGGCGTCGGAAGCGCGCTTCTTGAGTACGCGCAGGGAACCGGAGAGTGGGACGGCGTCGTGACTGCGTTCGTGGACGGCTGGGCCACCGAGTATCAGGCGGCAAATCAGTAAAGACAGCGCAGACGATCTGTAAGCGTAAGGGGTGGGCATCTCTGCCCGCCCCATTTTTGTAGCACAGGTCCTTTTCAGAAAGAGGGAAGTTCTATGGAGAAAGCCATCAAACGATATTTTCCGATCTTTGCGCTGCCCACGATGGCGGCCTTCCTGATCGGCTTTATCCTGCCCTTTGCGCTGGGCATCTATCTGTCGTTCTGTGAATTTACGACAGTGACCGACGCAAAGTTTGTGGGAATGAAAAATTATGCGAGGATACTGGGGGACGATACGTTTCTCCACTCGCTCTGGTTTACGGCCCTGTTCACGGTCGTCACGGTCGTGGTGATCAACCTTCTGGCGTTCACGATCGCCATGCTCCTGACGAAAGGCATCCGGGGGACCAACGTGTTCCGGACAGTGTTCTTCATGCCGAACCTGATCGGCGGCATCGTGCTGGGCTACATCTGGCAGCTGATCTTAAACGGCATTCTGGCCTACTTCGGCAGGACGCTGACTTACAGCGGGACGTACGGCTTCTGGGGTCTGGTCATCCTGCTGAGCTGGCAGCAGGTGGGCTACATGATGATTATCTACATCGCGGGCATCCAGAACGTGCCCGGCGACCTGATCGAGGCGGCCAAGATCGACGGGGCCACTCCGGCGCAGATCCTGAAGAAGGTGACGATCCCCATGGTCATGCCGTCCATCACGATCTGCACGTTCCTGACGCTGACAAACTCGTTCAAGCTGTTCGACCAGAACCTGGCACTGACGGCGGGCGAGCCGTCCAACAGCTCGGAGATGCTGGCGCTGAATATTTATAACACATTTTACGGAAGAGTGGGCTGGGAAGGCGTCGGACAGGCGAAGGCCGTGATCTTCTTCATCCTGGTGGCGGCCATCGCTCTGGGCCAGAACTGGCTGACAAGACGTAAGGAGGTGCAGCAGTAATGGGTGTGAGAAAAGCAAAGCACGGCGGGCTTTTGACCGCGATCTTCGCGGTGATCTCCGTCATCTACGTAAGCCCGATCCTGATCGTGCTCATGAACTCGTTCAAGAAGAAGGGCTACATCAGCAAATACCCGTTCCAGCTCCCCACGGAAAAGGCGTTCGTTGGGTTGGAGAACTACGTGGAGGGCATCCGGAAGATCGGATTTCTGGACGCGTTTAAAAACTCGCTGTTCATCACGGTCATGTCTGTGCTCATTATCATCTTGTGCACCTCCATGTGCGCATGGTATATTACTAGAGTAAAGAACAAGCTGACCAGCGGCATGTACTATCTGTGCCTTTTCTCCATGATCGTGCCGTTTCAGATGGTCATGTTCACACTGTCCAAGATCGCCGATATGCTGAAGCTGGGCAATCCGGTGGGGATCATCATCGTCTATCTGGGCTTCGGCGCGGGGCTTGCGGTGTTCATGTTCTGCGGGTTTGTCAAGTCGATCCCGCTGGAGATCGAGGAGGCGGCCATGATCGACGGCTGTACGCCCATCCAGACCTTTTTCCGGGTGGTGCTGCCGATCCTCCGCCCCACGTGCATCACGGTGGCGATCCTGCAGGCCATGTGGATCTGGAACGACTATCTGCTGCCGTATCTGGTGCTGGACATCAAGAAATATAAGACGATCCCCATCGCCATCCAGTATCTGAAGGGCGGCTACGGCTCCATCGACATGGGCGCCATGATGGCCATGCTGGTGCTGGCGATCGTGCCGATCGTGATCTTCTATATGGCGTGTCAGAAGTACATCATCGAGGGCGTCGTGGCGGGAGCGGTCAAGGGATAAAGGAGAGTGCGTATGAGAGCGGGAGGAATTTTGTTACCGGTCAGCAGCCTGCCGT
Source organism: Eubacteriales bacterium (assembly GCA_030524125.1). Lineage (GTDB taxonomy): Bacteria > Bacillota > Clostridia > Lachnospirales > Lachnospiraceae > Hominiventricola. The sequence goes on from JAUNHB010000021.1 coordinate 28,513, forward strand.
CCAAATACGGGATCGGCTGCTTTTCAAAAGAAGCATATGATTTTGTGGATTTTCTCGTGAAGGCGGGGCAGCGGTACTGGCAGATCCTCCCGCTGGGCCCCACCAGCTACGGGGATTCGCCCTACCAATCCTTCTCCACCTTCGCCGGGAATCCCTATTTCATCGATCTGGAGGAGCTGATCGGGGAGGGCGTGCTGACCGAGGCGGAGTGCGCGGCGTGCGATTTCGGGAAGGACGCCCGGTCCGTGGACTACGGGAAGCTCTACGAGGCCCGCTATCCGCTTCTGCGCAGAGCTTACGAGCGAAGCCATGTGGAGTCGAACGAAGAGTTTCACGCGTTTCAGGAGCGGGAGCGGTACTGGCTTCTGGACTACGCCGTGTTCATGGCCGTCAAGGACCGCTTCGGCGGCAGGCCGTGGAACGAGTGGGCCGAGGACATCCGCCTGCGCTGGGGCTATGCGATGGAATATTATCAGCGGGAGCTCTATTTCGAGATCGAGTTTTATCAGTACCTGCAGTACCTGTTCTTCCGTCAGTGGAGACGGCTCAAGGAATACGCCAACAGCCGCGGCGTCCGGATCATCGGGGATATCCCGATCTATGTGGCCTACGACAGCGCGGACGCATGGGCCGGGCCGGAGCTGTTCCAGCTGGACGGAGACGGACTTCCCGCGTCGGTGGCGGGATGTCCGCCGGACGGCTTTTCGGCGACGGGGCAGCTGTGGGGAAATCCGCTGTACCGGTGGGAGCGGCACCGGGAGACGGGCTTTGACTGGTGGGTGCGCCGGATCGCCAAATGCTTCGAGCTGTACGACATGGTGCGCATCGATCATTTTCGCGGATTCGACGAATATTATTCCATTCCCTACGGGGAGGAGACGGCGCAGAACGGCCACTGGGAGCGCGGGCCGGGGATCGAGCTCTTCCACACGCTGAAGCGGCGGTTGGGAGAGCGGCCCATCATCGCGGAGGATCTGGGCTATATGACGTCCACGGTGCGCCGGCTCGTGGAGGAGAGCGGGTATCCGGGCATGAAAGTGCTGGAGTTCGCCTTCGATTCGCGGGATTCCAGCGACGCCGGGGATTACCTGCCCCACAACTATGTGAGAAACTGCGTGGCCTACACGGGAACACACGACAACGAGACGATCCTCGGGTGGCTCGGCAGCATCCTGCCGGAGGAAAAGCAGCATGTGCGGGACTATCTGGGGCGGCCCGACGACTCCAACCGGGAGCTCGCCTTCCAGCTTGTGCGGCTGGCGGCGTCCAGCGTGGCCGACCTGTGCGTCATCCCGCTGCAGGATTATCTGGGACTGGACAACCGGGCGAGGATCAACCAGCCGTCCACGCTGGGAAAAAACTGGAAGTGGAGAGTGGACAAGACGGCGCTTCAGGAGAGGACGGCGGAGACAATCCTCGGACTGATGCGTCTGTACGGAAGAATCTGACGACAGCAGAGAGGAAATGGCATGGGCGCGATTACGATCAAGGATATTGCAAAAATGTGCGGGGTAGGGGTCAGCACCGTATCCCGGGCGATGAACAATCACCCGGATATCAATCCGGAGACGAAGCAGATGATCATGGAGGCGATCGCGCGCCGCGGCTACATTCCGAACAACAGCGCGCGCAACCTCAAGCGGAGCGAGTCCGACACGATCGCCGTGCTGGTGAAGGGCATCGACAACCCGTTTTTTCAGGGGATGTTCAAGGTGTTCGAGCAGCAGGTGCAGAAGACGAAATACTCCTTCATCATCCACCGGGTGGAGGAGCGGGAGGACGAGATCGCCGTGGCGCAGGCGCTGGAGCTGGAGAAACGGCTGAAGGGGATCATATTTCTGGGCGGCTGCTTCGGGGACGCCGGAGAACGAATGCGCCGGATGGACATTCCGTTCGTGCTGTGCACGGTGGGCGTGCCGGACGGCGTGGACAAAAGCATCTATTCCGCTATCTCCGTGGACGACTGTAAGGAGAGCTACCGGCTGGTCCGCTATCTGTGCAGCCTCGGGCATCGGAGGATCGCCATCATCTGCGGAAAGGACGATGACGAGAGCATCGGAAAACTCCGGTACGAGGGGTATGTGCAGGCGCTGGAGGAGCAGGGGATCGAGGTCCTGCCGGAGCTGGTGCGCTACATGAAGCCGGAGCTCCCGGAATACTCGCCGGAGAACGGATACGCGGTGGCGAAGGAAATGCTGGAGGAGGGACTGGACTTTACGGCGCTCTACGTGGTGTCCGACAACACGGCCTTCGGGGCGTGCAAGGCCATCCTGGAGGCCGGGAAGCGGATCCCGGAGGACTACTCGGTGGCGGCCTTCGACGGCATGAAGATGTCGCGCTACTACCATCCGTCCCTGACCACCATGAGCCAGCCCTGCGAGGAGATGGCGGCTGAGTCCATCCGCCTCCTGATCGATCTGATCGAGGGACGCAAGAAAAACCAGCAGAAAATCTTTCCGGCGAAGCTCGTGGAGGGCGAGTCGGTAAGGCGTCTGTGAGAGCGATCGGATATGGGAAAAAAATCTTCCCATATCCGGTCGCTTCTGCATATGGTAAGGGAAAGAGCAGAGAAGGAATCTTGCAATATGATGGAAGGAAGCTTTCAGAATTATACCGGAGGAAGAAGAGCGTCCTATATCTCCGTCAGCGGAGTGATCACGGAGATCGCGTCCGCCATAGGGCTGGGGTACGGAGGATGCACGCAGATGATGACGGTGGAGGACGAGGAGGGAGGACTCACCAATTTTCTCGTGCACGGCTGTACCTGCGTGGCGGATCAGGAGAAGCTCTACGAGGGAATGTCGGTGACCGTGTATTACCGGAGCGATCCGGTGGCGGCTCTCGTCTACCCGCCCCGCTTCGCCGCGGCGGCGATCGTGCCGCAGGCGGAAGGGCGCATGTCGGCGGTGGCCTACTTCAATCAGGTGCTCATGGCGTCCGACCAGTCGCTGAAGCTGAACCTGTCCCCGGCCACCGAGGTCGTCACCTGCAACAACCAGTTCTTCCCCGGCAATCCGGGCGGACACGTGCTTCTGGTGCTTTACAGTCAGGCGACCAGAAGCAATCCGCCCCAGACGACTCCGGATAAGATCGTCGTGCTGTGCAATGAGCGGTAGGTAGGGATTAACGGTCCCACTTGTCGCACAGGGAATTGATCTGGCTGATGAATTTGGCCAGATCCTTGTTGGCGCCTCCCTCGTTGTGGCTGATCACCAGCAGGAGGCGCTTTCCGGCGTCCACCAGACGGGCGTACATGTCGGATTTGCGTCTGGCGGCGGGCTTCTCCGGGGAGACGGGGATCCGCTGCCCTTCCCTGATCCACACGCCTGCGGCCAGATCGTAGAGCGCGCCGGAAAACGGGGCGAAGGCCGGGATCTGATGCTCGTCGTTTAAGCAGGCCGTGAAGCTGTCGCATACCTCGTCCTCGCCGTGGACGACGAATACCTGGCTGGGCGTCGGGGAGAATGCCTTCACCCACCGGATGAGGCCGTCCTTGTCGGCGTGGCCGCTGATGCCGGGCAGAGCCGTGATCTCGGCCTTGACCTCGATGGTCTCGCCGAAGAGCTTCACGTACTGCGCGCCCTCGTTCAGCGCGCGGCCCAGCGTCCCGACGGCCTGAAAGCCCACGAAGAGCACCGTGCACTCGGGACGCCACAGATTATGCTTCAGATGATGCTTGATCCGTCCGGCTTCGCACATGCCGGAGGCGGAGATAATGACCTTCGGCTGGGCGTCAAAGTTGATGGCCTTGGACTCCTCGCTGGACACGGACAGATGCAGGTTCCGGAAACGGATCGGATTGACTCCCTCCCGGATGAGAGCCATGGCCTCCTCGTCGAAGCAGGACTGGAAATTCTTGCTGAAAATGGAGGTGGCCTCTATGGCCAGCGGGCTGTCCACGTAGACCGGAAAGTCGAAGTCCACCAGACGCCGCTCCTTGATGTCCCGGATAAAGTAGAGGAGCTCCTGCGTGCGCCCTACCGCGAAGGCCGGAATGACCAGATTTCCCCCGCGGGACAGGGTGCGCTGTATGACGGCTGCCAGCTCGGCGGCGTAGTCCGGCGGCGCGTTGTGGCAGCGGTCCCCGTAGGTGGACTCCATGATCACATAGTCCGCCGTATCCGTCGTCCGGGGATCCTTGATCAGAGGCTGGTTGATATTGCCGATATCCCCGGAAAACACAAGCTTTTTTGTGACGCCGCCTTCCGTGAGCCACAGCTCGATGGAGGCGGAGCCAAGCAGGTGCCCCACGTCGCGGAAGCGGGCCTCGACGCCCTCGCACACCGTGATCCGCTGCTCGTAATCGCACGGGTGGAAAAGCTCGATGGCGCCCAGCGCGTCGGCCATGGTGTAGAGCGGCACGTACTCCTCCGCGCCGGATCGCTTGGCCTTCCGGTTGCGCCATTCGGCCTCAAATTCCTGGATGTGCGCGCTGTCCCGAAGCATGATGCTGCACAGGTCGCTGGTAGCGAAGGTGGAGATGATGCTGCCCTTGAAGCCGTTTTTATACAAAAGCGGCAGCCGCCCGGAGTGATCGATATGGGCGTGAGTCAGGAGAACATAGTCGATCAGATGGATGGGCACGGGAATGTCCTGATTGACGTACGAGTCCTTTCCCTGCTCCAGCCCGCAGTCCACAAGAATGTGCTTTCCGCACGCTTCCACATAGTGACAGCTCCCCGTCACCTCATGATCTGCCCCCACAAAACCAAGCTTCATAGAAAAACCCCCTTTTTCGATTTTTTAAAACCATAGCTCCGGCCGTCCGCATCCCCGCCCGGAGCAAAGATCTGCATTTCTTAATATCATCATATCAACTTATGGAGGAATTTACAACTGAGAGAAGAAATCTTGTGGTTGAAAAGGATTTTAAGAGTGAGGTAGAATACAGATAAGACGGCAGAGGCATAGTTTTACTGCGCGTCTGTCTTTTGGGGAGACGGAACATGAAATGGAGATATTTGAAAAGCGCAGTTTGTTCCCTGCTATGCACAGCGCTGGTATTTTCCTGCATAAAAGGATATGGCGTCTACAAGGAACGAGAGTGGCTGAAAGGACAAACTTTCTTTCTGCATTCTGATCAGGGCCAATGGTATTCTTACAATCTTCTTGAGGGAATGAAACCAATACAGCTTCCGGAAGGGGTTCTCGACGGGAGTTTGCTGAAGAACGGAGAAACCTATGTGGGACTGTACAAACAGGGAGAGCAGGTATCCATTGTGGAAGTCGACTGTGCTGCACAGACGATGGAGACGGTGGTTTGTGCGGAACAGCTGCAGGCGTGGCACTGGACCACAGAGAAGATTGGAACCTTTCAATACCAACCGGGCACAGATGATATCAGTTTCCAGTATAAGGGCAAGATCTATCTCTGGCGCCGTGTCTCGGGGGAGCTTGTGCAGTTAGGCGTTGATGTCGCTTGGGCACCGTGTGTGGAGGATCGTTTTGCACCTCGATATACTTGGTTAAATGAGAATGAGGTTTGCTACTCAGAAACAGAGGGGGGACAGGATTTATGGGTATATTACATGGATACGGGGAACGTACAGAAGTGGAAAAACGAGGGCCTGAGTATTTACTGCGAGGATGGCACCGGGAATGAGATATGGACTATAAAAGCAGAACGTTCTGAGTTTTTGGTGTATATTCTTTCCTACGGGCTTTACTTCTATGACGCGGCGGAACAGAAAAATACGTTTGTGACCAGATTTTGGAAATATATGTTCGGAGGAATAAAAGACGGACAATGGCTTGCAGCAGCCTATGATATAAACGATCAGTATTGTGAAATTATGGTGGGGAATAAAACGGGCGAGCTTTTTTCCTTCATTCCCTCAGAATTGGAGGATATAGAAGGCAAAATTGATGAAATCACGTGGTGAGAAAAGGGGAAAAGAGGATGTCTGATCAAGGGTCTTTTCCTAGATAATAAAAAGTTTCTTACCGTCCTCGGCAGTCAGTTTCAACTGCTTACAATTTGTAGTCAGTTGACTTCCTTCCTTTTTTAGCCGCACTTTCAGCACGCTCCAATATTTTGCGGCATGGCGAACGTCAGGCTGATCTGTCAGTACGGAAACCACGTCCACAATAGAAAACAGCCATTCTTCCTGTTCCTCATCCCATGCTGTACCATGTACATCATAGCGCAAACGACAGGAAAAAGCCACTTGTTTTCTGGCATATGCGGCATATCCAAATCTTCAAGGAGCTTGCCGTTTTTCGCTGCCCGTTCGCGCTGTGCTTCCCGCACAGTAAATTTATCCAAAGTGTTTCCTCCGTAAAGAGGAAAGTGTTTCGCGCGCGTCCAACAAAACGCCGTCAGCTGCAAATTCCTTTTCCGCTTCGCTGATGGCTGCGTCTGTCCGTGCCGTTTCTATCATTTCTTCGTATGCTTCAATACTCATCACCACTAAATCCCCATAACCGTTTTTTGTAATAAAAATCGGTTCGCGTCTTGCGTGGCAAAGCTCGGAAATCTCCGAGGTGTTTCTGAGGTCTGTAATCGGTCTGATCTGTGGCATATATTTACGCCTCCCTTTTTGTATAGAATTATAGCGGAATTATGTACAAAATGTAAGGTTGTTATACAGATAAAAAATTTAAACACCAGAAATTGTTTTGTCTTCTCATATAGTATCATGCTGTGGTAAACTGGAAGCGGAAACAGGTTTTGCTATATAGACATATTACAGCAAAGGGATTCAAAAAACGAGGATGCGATGAAAACAGCCGGGCTTATTCTACTAATATTTTTTGTTTGCTGACAGGGATTTTCTATTTGACAGCGCTTGCGATCTCAGTCAGAAAAGGCTGCTTTTTCTTAAAGATAATGGATCAATATAATCCGGAAATAATGAAGCAATATCGACTGTCTTCGGATCTGCGTAAAGTGAAAAAGTTGAATCAGAGACTAAAGGAACTAAAGGCGGACTGTCCGCCGATCGTGGCGGAGGCGATCGCACAGAGAGATCTGATCAAACCGAGTGTGAATTTCCAGTTTAGGATCATAGTGTGCACGACGCTGATGCTGTTTCCGGACAGATTGTATTAAGCGGTGCAAGAGGTGATGAGTTGAACTTTTATATTCAGGCAGGCAATCCCAGATTTCAAGAAATTACAAATGTTTATGATGAAAGTCTATCCGATGCCATAGAAAGCGTTTTTCCATTAAATACGGAAAATGCTATATTAGTATGGAATCATATATGTGTTCCGTTATCCTACAAATATGACATAAGCTATATGATGGAAGATATTTTACAGTTATTAGACAAATTACAGAATAAGGAAAAAGGAGAATTACGGATCAACTGGCTTCCAGATACTTTCAGATGTGATTGGTTCATCAAGTGGAATACTGAAGAAATAAAAATTCAATCGCGATGGGAATGTACAGTTGGAGATTTGGAGAATATTTTAAATCAGAGGCCTAATGTAGAACTATCAAAACAAGTTTTTATCAATGAATGGAAAAGCGTTCTGGGTATTGTGATCGAAGGACTGAAAGGCTGTGGTTATAGTGAGAATGAAATACGGCATATGGATCAGTTAATAGAACGATTTGAGAGTATGAAGGAAGATGGACAGCTGTATAAAAGGTGATTTATTGGAACAGTTCAGCCAGCCGGGAGGGACAGATCATGGGCAAAGATAGCCGCGTGAGCGGCGGGAAGCGCGTCAGCGTGGCTTTGCGGACGGCGCGGGCTGAACTGTCACAATTTTGCGGTTGAAACGGATTTCGAGAGTGAGGTAAAATGCAGATAGAAGGAAGGTACCGTGAACTATGGATAATTTTCCTCATGTCAAGGTGAGTTTTGTAGTGGAAGGGAAAAGTCTAAACCTGAAAGAATTAACGGAGGAATTAGATATTCTGCCGACGGAAACCAGAGGGCTTGAGGATTGGCCTGAGGCAATAAAAAACAATTTAAATCTTCCAGAGGAGCTGCAACCCAGATATGTTTGGTGCATCGATCAAGAAGCGGATTTATGCAAACAAATAGAAATACCCATTAACAGAATCATAACTCAAATGGAAGGAAAAGAACAAAAACTTTTAGATTTCTGCCGACGGAATCATCTGAGTAAAACGTTATGTATTGTCATTCATGCAGAAACGATGAACATGCCGGAAATTGTTTTGTCTTCTCGTATAGTATCATATTTTGGCGAACTGGAAGCGGAAATAGATTTTGATATCTATACATATGAAAGCAATCGGTAGATGTTCTGAATGGTAAATACCGCCCAGCTTTGGCTGCGGGCTCTGGATAAAGAACTCCGCAGCGGGGTTATACAACAGTGAGGGGCCAATAATGGAGTTTGATGTAAAATCGTTAGAAGAAAAATTGAATTGTTATTTCAAAGGGGACATATCGAAAGAGGATCTTGGAGCGTGGGCGAAGAAAGCATACTATGATATATTGCGGGGAGGATATGTCGAAATTAAAAAGATAGTAATGTATCCATTTTTAAAGACAATATCGACGTTTCATGTCAAAGAAAGTGATAAAGAAGATGTGTTTCCCTGTTCGGAAGATGATGTGAAAAAAATCAGGGACATATTAAATGGAGTGATCGAATTTGAGTTTGATGTGGAACTATCAATTCCATCGCAGGTATACAATATGTTTAAAGGAAGACATTACTATGATGAAGAGAAGAGAGAGACTTTTGCGAAATTGAGAAATGAAATGATGCAGTGTTTTGAACAGAGTGGTAAAATCCTGTCTTTGACAGTTATAAATGTTCAAAGTGGCCTCAACCCATTGATTTTA
>JAUNHB010000085.1 GCA_030524125.1 Eubacteriales bacterium
CCCGTATTTTCATAGAGCACCTCGCCGCTGTTGTCCTTCGCGAAGCTGTCCTCGCTTCCGTCGTCCACATTTAAAATGCCCGCGTCCACGCAGTATTTCAGCACCTTGATCAGGTGTCTGCGGTAGCTGTACACCGTCCAGTCGATCTGTTCCTCCCGGTACTGCCCCTGAATATATTCTGTGAGCTCCGAGAGCACAAACTGCTCCTCCGCCTCCTTCTCCTCCAGAAACATCAGCGTCACGCAGAAAAATACGTATTCTATTTTGTGGCGGAATTCCAGAATCCCCATCCAGCTCTCGGCCTTCGCCGGCAGCTTCTCCACCTTGATAAGATAGGGATTTACAATGACCTGATAGCCAAGCTTCTCTATCAGGAACTTCTTCACGCCCCCAAGCTCGTCCTTCAGCTGGTAATAAAGCTCCCTGTCGCGGCCCTTCAGGATCCACCGCCGCTCCAGCAGTATCTCAAGCGTCCTCATACCTTCTCCTCAAAACGAAGGCTGTAGGCCGGCATCAGAAGCTCCCCGTCCGAGGCTCTCAGGATGCAGGTCTCCTTCGTATCCGCATTCACGATATAGTACATCTGTCCGTCCTCCGTCTTGCCCCGCAGGCTCTTATTTTCCAGCGCCCTGGAAAGCCAGGTCAGAAATACGTCCCGCACGCCGGGCTCGATCCGGGGAAGATCCGCGAAATCCAGACGGTTGTCCCGGATATAGCTGGCAAGAAGCCTGCGCTCCTCCTCGAGCCGCTGAATCGTAGCCAGACGCAGCTCCTCCTTTTCTCTGGCCCGATCCACGATTCCGGCGCGCTGCGCCTTTTCCTTATACGTCCGCACTCTCGGCGTCACCGTCACCACGGACGGCTCCTCGTCGAACACGCCGCTGTTGATGCTCTCCGTCTTCCGGCTCTCCAGCCCTTTCAGATGCAGGGGCTTTTCGATGCCGAACACCATCGCCGAAAGCCTGTGGGCCTCGTGAATATCCCGGCATCTGGAAAACATGACCGCCACCTTCCGGTATTCCTCCCGGCGGTTGGCCCCGCTGTTGCTCAGCTCGCTGATTCTGGCCGCGTACCGGGTGATTTTCCGGATAATCTCATTGGTGGTGTCAAAGACCTTCGCGGCCTCCGATTCCCTGCCGTCGAGACCTGCGAACCATTCCTGCAGGCTGTCCCAGCGCCCCTTCATCTTATCGTAAATCAGCTCCTCGTCCACCTCCACGTCTATGCGGGGAATGGACAGCTCATAGGCCGTCGCCTGCTCCAGAATCTGCCGCACCGTCTGGGGATCCGTCTCCTTTAAGTACTGCTCGATGACGGCCGCGTTGGCCTGCAGGCTTTTCACGAAGCTTCGCAGGTATTCGATGAGCCTGTCCTTAAATACCAGAAACTCCTTCGTCTTCATCATTTCCTCGGCCCGGACGCTGTTCAGCTCCCGCATATAGTCCTGATAATTCTGGTTGAGCCGGATAAAATCGTTGTTCAGGTCGTTCCACCAGGCGTAGATTTTCTCCTGCGGCTCCCCGGCCATCTCCGCGATTCTCCCGAGGCTCATGCGAATCCGCTCCAGAAGCGTGGGCTCCAGGGAGGAGCTTTCGATAAACAGGTTCTCCACCCGGATCACCATGCGCTCGATCTCCACCGTGGCCTCGGAGAGCTGGTAGCGGAACTTTTTATTCCGGAATTCTTCTATGGTGGACACCCGCCTCGTGTCCTGGATCGTCACGAGATTTCCCCAGCCTGTGAGGGCCGTCAGATCCTGCTGGCACTGCTCCGGCGTGTAGTCCCGGAAATAGGCGTCCTCACGGAGCTCCTCGTAGACCTCCTCCTGGTACATCCAGTATTTCAGCTTTTCGTATTTCAAATAAAAAAGCCGGATGATGGGGCGGTACCGATCCGTGTTGTCCACGTTCAGATATTTCGCCTCCAGCATCGGCTTTCTCAGTGTTTCCTGTATTTTCATAAAGTTTTTGTTCCTTTTCAAATGCCGCCCCCGCCCTCGCCGCAGAAGCGCGCTTTGACAAAATCACATTTTAGACGCTGCTTGTACAGCATACCATATTTTAGGGGGGCTTTCAACATGGGGGGAACGATCTTTCCTTCACAGATGTAACGATTCACACCCCGCTCAACTCCCGGTACAGCTCCTTCGCGTAGCTGTCCGTCATGCCGCAGATCTCGTCGGTCACAAGAAGCAGGCGCAGGTAGAGCTTCGTGACTTCGTCCTGCCCGTCGGCGTAGATGTGATAGATGGCCTTGTAGTTGTCGGACAGAATGCTCATCAGCTTTTCCTGCATGGCGGTCAGGGGTTCGTCCGTGTCGTAATGCACGGCCGCGTCCGCAAAGCGGGACAGCAGAAACTCAAAGATCGCCCCTGCGCCGAGCTCCAGCTTCAGGATCGGCCCGGAGATGAACGCGAAACGGTAGGCGATATCGCCCAGCGCGTCCATCATCAGCGCCCCCGGCGCGCCCGCGAACAGATCCGTCTTGTATTCTCCCTCCATGATCGCCTCATAGTTTCTCATAAAGCCGTCAGTCGCCGCCCGGATCATCTGCCCCTGCACCTGCACGGCCCAGTTCTGCACCGCGTTCCCCTCCGGCGCGTTCATGCCCTTCTCCAACGCCCGTTCGTAGCGGTAACGCAGACTTCCCACCATCCTGCGGTATTCGTCGTCCTGCTCCTGCGGCCGGAACTCCTCCAGCTCCCGCACCAGCCGATCGTAAGTGATGCAGCCCTTTTTATAGGCGTCCTCGATGTCGGCCGTCTTGTAGGCGATGTCGTCGGCCGCCTCCAGCGCAAAAGCCAGCGGATGACGCTTTCCATATGTGCCGGTGCTTCTCTGGATCTCGTCAAACACCTCCCGGTCCGCGTAAAAATAGCCCATCTTCTTCGTCCGGATATCCCCGCTGCGCTTGTCGATCATGGTGGAGGAGACCGGATATTTGATGATCGTGCCAAGCAGCGCCTTGGTCAGATTCATGCCGTGGGCGTCTACCAGATAATGAAGCTTCGTCACGAGTCGGAGGGCCTGCGTGTTTCCCTCAAAATTCCGGAAATCCTCCTGCATCTGAAGACTCAGTACCTCCGTCAGCGGCTTGCCCTTCCATGTGAGCAGCGGCAGGTTCCTGCGGAACCAGTCCCGGATGGCCGTCTCCCCGAAATGTCCGAAGGGCGGGTTCCCGATATCGTGGAGCAGCCCCGCGCACTGAAGAATGTCGCACACGTCCGCCTTGCAGGACGGCTGAAAATCCGGATCCTTTCCATTTCTCAGAATCTGCTCGGAAATATTCTGCCCCAGCGATTTTGCAAAGGACGACACCTCCAGCGAGTGGGTCAGCCTCGTCCGGATAAAATCGCTTTTGTCCAGCGGAAAGACCTGCGTCTTGTCCTGCAGCCGCCGGAATGAGGCGCTTCCGATGATCCTGTGATAATCTTTCTCAAACTCCGTCCGCAGATCTCCCGAGCCCGGACGTCCTTTATAATCCCGGATCCTGTCCGGACACAATAACTCCTTCCACCTCATACGCGCGCTCCTTTGCATCCCATTTGCATCTATCTTACTATGTGTCCGCCGGACCTGTCAAAAGAATCCTGCAAATGGCTGCCCGTGCAGGCGCGACAGCCGCTTGCAGAGCCTATCGCGCAGAAAATCCGCCTGCCGTGCATACGCGCAGCAGGCGGACCTTCAAAGGGGAGGATAAGTATTCAATTTCTCTTTCGTACAATTACAGTATGCCCGGCTCTGTGCAGGTTATACACTGTCTGGGCAAAAAAATTCTAACAGTTCAGCCCGCGCCATTCGCAAAGCCGCGCTGGCGCGCTCCACGCCGCTTCGCAGGCTCGATATAGATCTGCAGCCAGCCTCTTACATGCAAGCATGACGAGTCTGTCCGCAGATCCATATCGGCTGTGAATCGTTACGAACAGCTATATAAATTTCAAAAAATTCTTGTTATGTAGTTTTAAATACTATATAATGAATGTTGAGGTGATAAAAACATGACGATAGATTCTCAGGACATTTTAAACAGCATCCTCGCAAGTCTCGAGCGGATCGACTATATCAAGCCGGGCGAGATCCCGAATATCGACCTGTACATGGATCAGGTGACTACTTTTATGGAAAAGCACCTGCAGTCCTCCAAGCGCTATCCGGAGGACAAGATCCTGACCAAAACCATGATCAACAACTACGCCAAGAACCGGCTGCTCCCCGCTCCGGACAAGAAGAAATATTCCAAGGAGCATATGCTGCTCCTGATCTATATTTATTATTACAAATCCATCCTGTCCATCGGCGACATCCAGAGCCTTCTGGAGCCTCTGACCGAGCGGTATTTCCACACGAATTCCCCGCTGAACATGCAGGCTGTCTACGAGGAAGTGTTCGCGCTGGAAAAAAGTCAGGTGGAGAAGATGAAGCAGGACGTCACAGAAAAGTTCAAAACCGCCTCGGAGACGTTTCCCGACGCCGCGCAGGAAGAACGCCAGTTTCTCCAGCTCTTCTCCTTCATCTGCCTGCTGAGCTTCGACGTCTACGTGAAAAAGCAGGTCATCGAAAAACTGATCGACCAGCTTCCGCGGCGGGAGGAAGCGAAAAAGCACAAAGAAAACGCATAGTCGCCCCCACCCGTAAAACGGGTGGCTCGGGACGCGGGCTATAAGCCCGCCC
>JAUNHB010000086.1 GCA_030524125.1 Eubacteriales bacterium
TGATCAGCGTGTGCTCGAATTGCCCCGCGCCCGGCGCGTTCAGCCGGAAATAGGACTGGAGAGGGATCTCCACCGACACGCCGGGCGGCACGTAGACGAAGGAACCGCCGGACCAGACGGCTCCGTGCAGGGCCGCGAATTTATGGTCGTTTGGCGGAACGAGCTTCATGAAATGCCGGCGCACCATGTCCTCATAGGGTCCCTTCAGCGCGCTCTCCATATCGGTGTAGACCACGCCCTGCGCGGCCACCTCGGCCCGCACGTTGTGGTAGACCAGCTCCGAGTCGTACTGCGCGCCCACCCCGGCCAGGGATTTTTGCTCCGCCTGCGGGATCCCCAGCTGCTCGAAAGTATTTTTGATGTCGTCGGGGACGTCGGACCATTTTGCGCTCATGCGCGTGTTGGGCCGCACGTAGGTCACGATCTCGTCCATGTGCAGGCCGTCCAGCGAAGGGCCCCAGTCGGGTACGGGCATCTGATTGTAGATCTGGAGGGAGCGGAGCCGGAACAGCTCCATCCACGCCGGATCCTTCTTCTCACGGGAGATCTGCTCCACGATATCGGTCGTCAGCCCTTCGTGCACCCGGTAAGCGTCCCGGTCGTCGTTGCGGATGTCGTAGACCGTGCGGTTTACGTCCTCCACATAAGTCTTTTCTCTCATAGGCCGCTCCTTTCCGCCTGCAGAAACCGTTCAAAGCCGTGCGCGTTGATCTCGTCCACGAGAGAACGGCCGCCCGAGGCCACGATCCGTCCGTCCACCAGAACGTGCGTGGCGTCCACATGCAGGGATTCGAGGATCCGCGTGCTGTGGGTGATGATCAGGAGCGATCCGTTTTTGTCCTTCTGATATTCCTCCACGCCCCGGGAGACGGTGCGCACGGCGTCCACATCCAGGCCGGAATCCGTCTCGTCCAGAATGGCGAGGGAGGGCTTGAGCATGAGGAGCTGGAGGATCTCGGCCTTCTTTTTTTCACCGCCGGAGAAGCCCACGTTCAGATCCCGGTCGGCGTAGGATTCGTCCATCTTCAGCACCTCCATGGCTTTTTTCATCTCTCTGCGGAAATCCCAGAGCCGGATCCGCCTTCCGGTGCGGGCCTCCAGCGCGCTTCTGATAAAGTTGGAAAGAGAGATGCCGGGAACCTCCAGCGGGTTCTGGAAGGAGAGAAAGAGCCCTTCCTTTGCCCGCTTGTCGGGGGATTCCGACAGAAGCTCCTTTCCGCGGAACAGCACCGTCCCCGCGGCCTCGTAGGCGGGATCGCCCATGAGCGCGCAGCCAAGGGTGGATTTTCCGGCCCCGTTCGGGCCCATCAGCACATGCGTCTCTCCCTTCCCGATGTCCAGGCTGACGCCGTGCAGGATCTCCTTCTCCTCCGCGCGCACGGTCAGATTTTCTATGTGCAATACCTGTGATTCCATATGCATCCTCCATTCTGTCGTATCTTTAAATCCTACTGTTTGACTCGGATTTCGCCCCTATTATATACCTGCTCCGGCGCGTCTGCAACCTAAAAATCCGACAAATTTGGTCGGAATTGATTAAAAAAGTATAAACTTGTGCACAACGCTGACGCTGAGGGTACAGACGTGCTATAATCATAACCATAAGCGGTATGAACCGCGTCAAAAAGGAGGAACGTCGTATGATGCTGGAAGAAACGATCAGAATATTGACGATGCAGGAGGAGATCCTTCAATTTTCGCATTTTACCAATGAAGACGCATGGGAGCTTGGAAACCTCATGGTGGCCGAGGCGGCCGCGAACCGACTGCCGGTGGCGGTCAGCATCCGGCTGAACAACGGCTACACGGTGTTTCAGTACGGCTTTGCGGGGACGAACTACAACAACGAGCGCTGGATGACGAGAAAGCAGAACACGGTCCGGCTCATGGAGATGAGCTCCCTTCGCCTGTACATGCTTCTCAGGCAGAGCCAGGAGGAGCTGGAGGAGAGAGGGCTCGACCGGGAGACTTACGCGGCCAGAGGAGGCGCGTTCCCGATCCGGGTGGCCGGCGCGGGCGTGATCGGAAGCGTGATCGTCTCGGGGCTTGACCATATGGCGGATCACGACTTTGCCGTGGCGTGCCTCAGCCAGTATCTCAGGATCGACGAGATCCCGCGGCTGCCTGTGCACTTTTGAAAAATCGCTTGCCAAAAATTATGGGATTATATACAATATTCCTATATTATAACCGGTAAACGGGCGGATCCGCCCGGCCGGACAAAGGGGGAAATTCAATGGAACAGCGCATGTTTAAGGTTTACTCACCCGCCGATCAGAAGGTGGCGCTCAAGGTGATCCCGGGACATTTTGTCACCTCGCACTCCCACATCACGCATTATGTGGATATGACCACGCTCCGGGCGCGTCAGAACGAGGCGGAGGCCGCCGCGGCGCTGCTGGCGGGAAAGTACGCCACCAGCACGATCGTTGACACGATCATCTGCCTGAACGGCTGCGAGGTCATCGGGGCCTATCTGGCGCAGGAGCTGACGCGCTCCGGCATCATGTGCATGAACGCGCACGGGACGATCTACGTCACGTCCCCGGAGCAGGACATCAACGGACAGATGATCTTCCGGGACAACACGAAGATGATGGTGGAGGGGAGAAACGTTCTGATCCTGTCCACGTCCATCACCACGGGGGTGACGCTGGACAAGGCCATCGACAGCGTGCAGTATTACGGCGGACGCGTGCAGGGGATCGCGGCCATCTTCAGCTTTATCAGCAAGGCCAGAGGCGTGGAGGTCAACAGCATTTTCGGCGCGAAGGATCTGAAGGGCTACGCTTCCTACGATGCGAAGGCGTGTCCCATGTGCAGGGCGAAGCAGAAGATCGACGCGATCGTCAACGGCTTCGGATACAGTAAGATGTAAAAAAGTTTCTATGGGGAACAGGCAGTCTGCGGAGGGGACGTGGCTGCCTGTTTTTGGGGAAAGTCGGAAAATGGAGGAGACTGGTCGGACGGCGGTATGCCGGAAAGTGTTTGAATTTAGGAGAAATCGAGGATAGTATTTTAAATAAATGAGAACCTTAAAAGAAACACTGGTTTTTGCTATATTAGACTATATGTATAAAACTGGTTAACAGTCTCACAAAACAGACTTGGGGGTGACATCATTGTGGATGAGCAGATAATCAGAATACTAAGACAACAAGCCCTGGAGGAGAGAAAGTACATCAGTGAAAAATATGGTCGGGGGGACGGCGCAGCCATTCCGGAGATCAGCTACAAGGATTACGCCGTGGGCAGGCAGAGCGCAGCCGTCAGGCTATACGACGGCGAGACGGAGATGCCGTTTCACGGACATAATTATGTGGAGATGATGTATGTCTATAAGGGGTGTTTTACTCATGAGATCGACGGGGAAGAGGTGACGCTGAAGGAAGGCGACGTTCTTCTGATGAATCGATACTCATGCCATGAGGTGAAGAAAGCGGGACCGGAAAATATTGGATTTACCATTATGGCCGTTCCCGAATTTTTTGAGAAGCCTCTGCAGATGCAGAGAAAGCAGAGCCCGATCTCGGATCTTCTGCTGGAGATGCTTCGCAGAAATACAAAGAGGCCTCAGCATCTGGTATTCCAGATCAGCGGCCGCAGAGCGCTGGAGAGCCTGATGGAGAACCTGATCGAATCCATCATGGAGGGAGGCGTGGCGAACGAGGAGATCAGCCAGTATACGATGGGGCTTTTGTTCCTCTACGTCTCCGAGAATATGGGAGGCAGCAATCTGGATCCGGAGGAGGATTACAAGGACACGATCATACAGGAGACGAGGAAATATATCGAGATCCAGTACCGGACCGCGCGTCTGGGAAAGATCGCGGAGGATTACCATATCCCGCTTCCGTCTCTGAGCAAGCTGATCAAGGAGGGGACGGGAAGCACGTTCCAGGAGCTTCTGATGAAGCAGCGCTTTGAGAAGGCGGCCATGCTTCTTCTGGAGACCAATCTTCCGGTGGAGGAGATCGCGCTGAACGTAGGATATGAAAATCAGAGCTATTTCCACCGACAGTTTAAGATGCGCTACGGGTTGACGCCCAGACGCTACCGGCTGGTGAACCGAAGAAAGATGCGCCAGCAGCAATAAAGACATAAGAGAGCCGGTCCGGCGAGGGAAAGCTGCCCTGCCCGGTCCGGTTTTTTCATGTGATAGGAAAGACCTTGCTGCGCTAAAGCGCAAAAGGCCTTCCCTATCACATAAACCATCCGGGAGGATGCACAGCTCGCAGAGAGGAAATTGCTGCTTCGCAGCCTGCTCGCGCGCGGAACAAAAGCTGTGCTACCGGAGTATCAGAACGCGGGAGTGTGCGAAGCACACTTTTGTTCCTTTATAGGAAAGATCGACTCGCGTCGAATGCTTAAATGAAAATGGCCCGCACAA
>JAUNHB010000022.1 GCA_030524125.1 Eubacteriales bacterium
GCCCTGCAAATGGCTGCCCGTGCGAGCACGGCAGCCGCTTGCAGGGCGTATCGCGCAAAAAGAGGGCGTCATCGTCCCCGAAAACGCCCTTGTTTCTAATAGAAAATATAGCAGTCCAAACCCGCTTTGTCAATAACCGGATTTCCACATAGACTATAGAAGGCAACAAGTTCAGCCAGCCGCGCAAGCGGCGGAAGAGCGCGGCTCCTCGAATGGCGCGGGCTGAACGGTTGCTATAAAAGAAAGGAGCTGAAACCATGAATGATATTTGGATCCTGATCCTTCTGTTCTGCATGTGCGGCAAAGGATCCGCAGGCTGCAGCTGCGGGAAGAACCCGGAGTGCTGCTGCAAGCCGGACTGTGGGCGCCGGCCCGAAAGGCCCATGCCCGGATGCCGGCCGGACTGCGGCTGTACGCCCGCGCCGCTGCCGGACTGCGGCTGCAAGCCGGATATGATGCCCGGCTGCGGACCGGAGATCAAACCGGGCTGCAAAGGCCCATCTCCCATCCCGGACTGCGGATGCAAACCGGACTGCCGCGAGCCGGAGGTCATGCCGGACTGCGGATGCGGCGACCGCGGCGGCTTTATGGGCATGGACCGTTTAAGTCCGTTCCCCGGCGCTCCCGGCTGCGGCTGCGCGGAGGAGTCTCTCCGTCCCGGAATGACTCCGCGTTCCCCCTACGAGAACCGCGCCTGAGCGCGATCTTTCCGGCATTTTCCGGAGCTCCGTCCCCGACGCGCGCTCCGGACGCCCGGAGGGGACTACCGGTATGCCGAAGCATATCCGTCCGCTCATGGATCCCGCCTCAACATCGCGTACAGCACGACCGGCGCGGCGAGCATCAGCGGGTAGCCGTACCGGAGCAGCGCCCCGGGCCCCAGAAGGCAGGTCGCCGTATAGCTCCAGAGCGGCAGCGTCCACAGAAGTCTCCCGTACTCTCTCCGGTACAGCGCATAGAGCGCCGCCAGCGCCAGCAGCCACAGGTAGGTCCCCATGGACAGCAGCTCCCGCACCGCCGGGATCCGCCGGAACGCTGCCTCGGTGCCCACCGCCGTATAGTAGCGGTTCAGCGTGTCGCTCACCGGCTCCATCTGTACATGCGGATAGTTGGGATCCTCCTTCTGGATGTCAAAACAGACAAACTCCAGATATTCTCCTCCCACCTCCGGGTACCAGAAGCCCAGCGTCGTATTCAGAAACGCATCCACATAGATCTTCTTGTTTCTCCAGCCGATCTTCAGCCACGTCTTCAGAAACTCCGCCTTGTTTTCCTCAAAAGCGTCCGTGTGAAAATAATTTTTGATGGGGTCGGACAGGCCCGGCGTGTAGAGCGCCAGCGTCTCCTCGTCCATGACCGGCCGGATCACGTCCATCTCTTCCGGCCGGATATCCCCTCCCGCCGCGTACGTGCGTCCAAGCGTCTGCATGACGATGCTGTACGCCTCTCTCCCGTTGCCGGGCTCCGCCCCGAGAAGCGTAAGGAGCGGCCCGTTGTAAAAACCGTATACCAGCACGAGCATCGCCCCAAGGACCGCCAGCTTCCGCCAGTATTTCCGAAGACAGAAAAGGAGGAACGGTATACAGACAAGCAGCGTGTGAAAGCCGTTGTTCCGAAGGAGCAAAAGCAGGATGAAGGCCGCCCCTGCAACCATCGTATGTCTCCATCCGTCAAAATATGTCTCCGGCCGGACGCACATGCGCCAGATCTGCATCAGGCACAGGACCAGCACTCCGGAAAACAGCGTGTCCTTCGTCGTATAAATGGCCATCATCCCGTGCACGGGCGCAAGCGCCAGAAAAAGCGCCGTCCCCGCCCGCAGCCATCCCGCCGCCCGCTCCCGTTTCAGAAACCGGCTGATCTGCGCGAAGATCCACGCCAGAAGCGCCATCTGTATGAGCGTACAGGCGGCCGCCGCCGTGTTGTCGCTAAGCCCCAGCGTCCTCGCGGCGGAAAAAACCGCGCAGAGAAAGCCCGTGTGGAGCAGCGGATGATGCGCTGTCAGCCACCCGGAAAAGGTCCAGCCGATCTGATTGGGCGCGTCCGCCGCAAAGAGCCCCGGATACCCGCCCAGAAAGGCGGGGAGAAAGCTTGCAAAGTAAAACGCCCACAGCGCCGCGGTCCGCTCCCCGGCGGCCCGGACGAGCCTTCCGGCGCGGCGGGCAAGGCGGACGCCTTCCGGCGGCCTTTGCTCCGCTCTCCGCCGGAGCGCGTCCGCCGCCAGAAAGCAGAGCAGCACCGCCAGCGCAAAGGCCGGGACTCTGAGCGCGATCCGGTGGAAGATCGTCCTGTGCCACGGATTGTCGGACACGATCCAGATGCTTCCGTAATTCTGGATCATGTAGCCGCAACGATCAAAGGCGGCAAATAATATGCCGCCCATCAATGCAAAGATCCCTATACGAAGATGTCTGATGCTCCTCTTACCCGTCATTCCTCTGAAGCTCCTTATAGCGCATGTCCACTCTGATCAGATTCATCTCAAACTCCTGCCGGTTCCTCTGCGCTCCCGCCGACAGGATCAGGCCCGCGAACACGGACTGGATCGCCGCCATCATGGAAAAGCCGCAGGCGATCAGCGTCGGATACTTCGGCACGAGTCCGGTCTCGATATATTCTATGAGAACCGGAATGAAAAAGCCGATGCCAAGCAGCGCCAGCACAAGGGCCAGCAGCCCGAAGAAGTTCATGGGCTTATAGTTCCGGTACAGCTTTCCGATGCTCATCAGCACCTTCGCCCCGTCAGAATACGTGTTGAGCTTGGATTCGCTTCCCTCCGGACGGTCCCGGTATTCGATGATCACATTATCCACCTGCATGTTTTTGTCCGCGGCGTGGATCGTCATCTCCGTCTCGATCTCAAAGCCCTTGGAGAGCACCGGGAAAGTCTTCACAAACTGGTAGCTGAACGCCCGGTATCCGGTCATGATATCCTTGATCTCCGTGTGGAACAGCCGGTTGATGGTCCCTCTTACCAGCGAATTTCCAAAGTTGTGGAAGGGTCTTTTATTTTCCGTAAAATAGGTGGAGGAAAGGCGGTCTCCGACCACCATGTCCGCCTGATGCGTCAGCACCCGGTCCACCATCTCTCCGGCGAACTCCGCCGGATACGTGTCGTCCCCATCGGTCATCACATACACCTGCGCATCGATCTCCCGGAACATCCGGCGGATCACATTTCCCTTGCCCTGCTGGTATTCATGGCGCACCACGGCCCCCGCGGCCTTCGCCAGCTCCACGGTCCGGTCCGAGGAGTTGTTGTCATATACATAGACGACCGCCTCCGGCAGCACCCGCTGAAAATCGCGCACGACCTTCTCCACCGTCTTTTCTTCATTATAGCATGGGATCAGAACAGCTATCTTGTCCAATTCTTCGCTCTCCCTCTGTCTCATTTTTCCCCATTGTAACATACGAGAGGAACGAACGCAAATCTATTCTCCTTCCCGCTCGTCCAGATCGCAGTAGTCTCTGTGCTCGCCCACATATTTGTAGGCGGGACGGATGATCTTTCCGTTGTTGACAACCTCCTCCAACCGGTGGGCGCTCCACCCGGAAATACGGGCGATGGCGAAGATCGGCGTGTACAGCTCCTCCGGAATGCCCAGCATCGAATAGACAAGCCCGCTGTAAAAATCCACATTGGCGCAGATGGGTTTGAACAGATGGCGTTTTCTGGCGATGGCCTCTCCGGCCAGCCGCTCCACCCGCTCGTAGAGCTGGTACTCCCGCGTCAGTCCCTTTTCCTCCGAAAGCCTCCTGGCGTAGGATTTCAGGATCACCTCTCTGGGGTCCGACAGCGTATAGACCGCGTGACCCATACCGTAGATCAGGCCCGATCTGTCAAACACCTTTTTGTCCAGCACTCCTTCCAGATAAGCCGTCAGCGCCGCCTCGTCCTCGTAGTCCGGACAGCATTTGCGGATGTCGGCAAACATCTGCTGCACCTTCAGGTTCGCGCCGCCGTGACGGGGCCCCTTCAGGGAAGCGATCGACGCCGCCGTGGCAGAGTAGGTGTCGGTGCCCGACGAGGTCACCACATGGTTCGTGAAGGTGGAGTTGTTTCCGCCGCCGTGCTCCGCGTGGAGCACCAGCGCCACGTCCAGCACTTTCGCCTCCAGCTCCGTAAATTTCCCGTCGGGCCGGAGCATCTGCAAAATATTTTCCGCGATGGACATCTCTTTGTCCGGCAGCCGGATCACCAGCGTCTCGTCGGCGTGAAAATGTCTCCACGCGCAGTAGGAGTAGACCGCGATCAGCGGCATCTTGGCAATGAGCTGAAGGGACTGGCGCAGAACGTTGGGCACCGACACCTCGTCCGGATTGGAGTCGTAGCAATAGAGCGTCAGGATGCAGCGCTGCAGCGCGTTCATCTGGTTCTGGCTGGTGGCCTTCATGACCACGTCCCGCACAAACTGTCCCGACAGCTCCTGAAGACTCTTCACGATCCGCACGAAGCTGCGGAGCTGCTTGGGCGTCGGAAGGCGTCCGAACAGCAGCAGGTACGTGGACTCTTCAAAGCCGTATCTGCGGTTTTCAAATCCGTCGATCAGATCCTTCACGTTGTATCCCTGAAAATAAAGCTCGCCGTCCGCGGGCATCTTCTTGCCCTCCACGCTCTTGTAGGAACAGACATCGGAGATCTCCGTCAGACCGGTCAGCACGCCTTTTCCGTTGGCGTCGCGCAGACCCCTCTTCACATCGTACTCCGTATACAGCTCCTGATCGATCTCGCCCGACGCCCGGCACTCGGTCACAAGACGGTCAAACTGCTCGTCCAGCTCTTTGCTCAGCTCCATCATGGATATATTGCTCATTTCCATCACTCCCTATCCGGTTTTCTCATTTTGTATGCATGTATTCACGTAAACTTTATTATACAAAAATCCCTTTCCAAATTCAACCCCCGATTCCGGGGCGGCGGTGAACGGCCGTTAAAAAACCGGCGCACAAATCATGCGCCGGTTCAGAATAAATTTCTTGTAGATGTCACGCTCTAATTCCAGCTCGTCAAACATTTCTCCTACCACCCGTCTATTGTTAGACTGTACAAGAGAATCACTGTTTTCTCAACCGGATTTCAACGGCTGTTTCCGCAGGAGCCTTCGCTTTCGCCCTCCTTCTAACGATACCCCATGGAGGTCTCATATTCTTCTATCACACTTAAGTTATACCGTTCCGTCTCATTTAACGAATCGTTGTCGATTTCTTCCGGCGCAAAATATCCTTCATACCATGTGCAGGAGTCAAAGTAATTCTGAAGCTTCTCATCCGAAAACGTTCTGCCGTATCTGGCATAGATCTCGTTCCTCGCAATTTGGCATTCCAGTTTAGACAGACCGGCGCAGTCGTCTATTGTCAATTCATATGTGCTGCTGTTCGGAAACACATATTCGCAGGTGGAATAATCCGCTTTATCTGCGGGTACATATTCGCCAGCCAGACTGATGCCAAACGGACTGTCTGTACTTTCCGTGATAGAGATTTCACCCGTATCCATGCAGGTTATTGAGATCGCGTAACCACTATCCGGATATTCAAAAGAATATGATACAGAACTGCTGGGATACGCTTCGCAGTCCCTCAAGTCCACATATGCCAGATATCCCGACGCTCCTATCCCTATCGCAAACATCACACTATTCTCGTCCGCCCACGATACATAGATAGAAGCTGACGGTCCCGTCGTTCGTTGATAATACTCAGTCCACTCAAATTCGGCAATGCCCATTAGATGATTTTCTTCAAACTCAGTATCATCCTCCGCAACCGCTTCCTCCTCCAACTCCGGAACTAAGGATTCTTCTTCCTGAACATCCTCAGTCTCTTCACTGTCGAATATACTGCTGTCCACCATATCATCCGTTTCGGTTTCATAAGAACTATAATCCTGTATGGAACTGATCACCGCCGCTGCCGAAAGCGCGGATGATATTCCCATCACGATCAGCGTAACCGCCATCAAGGCGATGTACGCGAGCACGGCACGCGCGATCGACGCGTCACCGCTTCCATCTCCTCTTTTTGCTTTTTCTTCCACATGAGTCATATACACTCTGTTGAATTTCATCGCAAAGAGCACCTGCGCTACAAACAGGCCGATCCCTGCAAGCCCTCCGACAGCCATGAACAACGTCCCGACCGCCGGGGCGACGAACATCATAACGCCCGACAACAGCTGCGCCGCCAGTTCCACGATCAAAGGGATCTTAACCGCCTTGAGCCAGTCTTTCCACACTCCGCGATAACCGGCATGCATGATCCCCAGAATGAGCGACGCCCAGTTGAGCTTTCCCTTTTCTCCACTTCTGATCCTGTCAAACTGAGCCGTATAATAATCCGCTTTGCTTCCAATGATCTGTCTTATAAGATCGTGGTTTTCTTCAGATCGTCCCGTAGTCTGCGTCGTGTTTTCTGAAGAATATGTATTGGGCGCTTCCTTTCTGTCCTCCTCTGATTTTTGAGCAACCTGCTCTCCCACCGGAACGTCTGCCACTTTAGTACCACAGTTCCGACAAAATACGCTCCCTTCTTTTATTTCTTTTCCACAATTTTTGCAAAACATAGTCCATTTTCCTCCTGCTGTTTTTATCATCTTCATCTCAACTTGAATGGTTTCACATGCAAATATCAATAAATGCCATGATGCACCACGCGATCACATATCCATATTTTTTGTCGATTTTAGCTGACCGGATGAGCAAATATATTGGCACCAGAAAAAATCCCAGCCATCCCCACGCTTCCGCATCTTTTCCGGATTTTTTCAGAGTTTTCGCATCCCGGGAAGCAAAGTAAGTATTTAAAATAACTGCGGTGATAACTGCAATCAACTCCAAACCTGTGATCGCTTCTATGATCCACGACACAAAAATAGGAACCGTGGCCAAAGTCCATGCATACTTATTGCTGATCGCCTCAACCGGTATGTTCGGAGCGATCACGTTCAGATACTTTATAAGGCATGTCTGCTTTGCCGGAATCCATTCTTTCATTCCTTCTTTCCACACAAAATCCTCTCGTCCGATACGTTCTTCCGCAATTTCTCTCTTCATTGACTCTAAACTGCAAGGGCCGTATTTTATTCCATCTTTCACATAGTACCATTCATCTCCTGTGTCTTCCGATTGCCTCAAACCGCACGCCGGACAGAACACTGCTTTTTCGTCCAATTCTTTCCCGCAAAATATGCAATGCACAACAAGTCTCCTGCTTTTTTATTGATTTTCAGATTATTCATAAAGCATCGCCATAATGAATGCCGTTGAGAAAACATCTGTATAAGTCTCCCCGTCCACAACAATAGCGTATAAGCTTCCATACACATAATCATCGGAATAATTCACATCAAATATCAATTCGATATTGGAATACAAATCCACACTAAAACCAGATACCGTGACCCGATAATTCTTATCGTTGATTTTTTCAGAACTCCACTCAGCTCCGGAAATGGATTCTTCAACCACCTCTCCAAGTGTCTGACTTCCCCAATCACTAAATACAATTTCTTGTAAATCCGATACCGGATTCTTTGAAACCATCAAAGACACCACAAAAATTACGGCGATCAATGCTGCGATTCCCAGAATGATGTTCTTTATGCTCCTTTTTGCCTTCGGTGTTGGTACAGGCGGAACACTGCTGTTGTTCAGATCAACAGATCCGCTTTCCATTTCAGGATTTCCCGCGTTCAAATTCTCCTTCGGATCTTCCTGTGACATTTTTTCCGCCGCAGATGCCATCTTCTCTGCTGCCATCGCCATTCCCTTGACGGCGCCTTTTTTAGCCTGTTCGACGCCTGTTTTTGCCTTTTCCTGCATGTTATCCATGCCGGTTTTCACCAGTGCTTTGGCGTTCTCAGCAAACTGCTGGAACTCTTGATCTTGCGCGCTTAGGTCTTCATCTTGTGCATTTCCAACCGCTGAACCGCATTTTGCGCAGAACTTCATGTCCGACTCCAAATGTGCGCCGCATACGGTACAGGTCAAATCTGGCGATACACTCGATTCTCCAAGCGAGCATCCGCATTTTTCACAAAATTTTGCTTCACCCGGCATCTGCGCTCCACAGCTTAGGCATTCCTTGAACCCGGTTGTTTCATTCAGTAAATCTTTCCCCATACTTTTCCTCCGCTCTCAAATATCCTTTAGTATTTTTACATATTTCTTAGTCTATTTTACCAATACTTTAGTATTTTGTAAATAGACACAGTTCATGTAATCATTAATTTTGTTGAAGGGAGGACATTATGTTTGGAACAAGGCTGAAAGAACTACGCACCTCGCATGGTATCACTCAAGTCCAACTGGCAAAAGAGCTTGGCGTGTCCAAGCAGTGCATATCCAACTGGGAAAATGACAATATTCTCCCCTCTATTGATATGCTGGTCCATATTTCCCGATATTTTTGTATCTCATGTGATTATTTACTTGAGTTAGAAGAAAAGATTACACTCGATATTACAGACCTTACGCTTGAGCAGCGGGCCCTGATGCAACAGCTTTTAAAACAGTTTTCTCAAAAGTAGCGCACGAGATCAGGAGACACCCCCTTTGTGACCGGCTTTTCCTGATCTTTTAACTTCGCTATTTACATTTTTGATCATCCTCTTATCTTTTTCCCATTTCGATCATTTACAGCATTCCAGACAATCCGGATATTATCGCTTTCCTCCTGATCTCTATTGGTAACGACTCAGCCCGCGCCATGCGAGGGCGCAGCGGTAACAGTTCAGCCCGCGCCATTCGCAAAGCCGCGCTGACGCGCTCCCTCAGCCGGGAGCAACAGGCCCCCATTCGTGCAAGCACGATTTTGACCTGTCACTCCCGGCTGTCTGAACGGTCACGGCATATCGGGCGGCCCCGTCTCATAGACTATCCACAAGAAATAGTTCCGGAGTTTTTATGAAACATTTGATCCATCGTTTTAGACTTCCCGTCTCTGTGAGAAGCGTATGCACGCCGGCTCTCTGCCTGCTTCTGGCCGTCGCCGGGCTCCTGGCTTTTCGGGGCCGCTCCGAGAGCGTCTCCGCCCGGACGGAGAATCGGTGCCTGCCGATCTACTGCGTCAATACCGACAAGCCGAAGGTGTCCGTCAGCTTTGACGCGGCATGGGGGAATGAGGACACCGCCACCCTGCTCTCCATCCTGTCCGACCACAATGTGAAGACAACCTTCTTTATGACCGGAGGCTGGGTGGAGTCCTATCCGGACGACGTCAGGGCCATCGCCGCGGCCGGACACGATCTTGGAAACCACAGCGAAAACCACAAGCAGATGTCCACGCTCTCCGCCGCCGAATGCCGGGAAGAGCTTCAGCAGGTCCACGACAAGGTAAAAGAGCTGACCGGCAGGGACATGACGCTCTTCCGCCCGCCCTACGGAGACTACAACGACACCCTGATCGAGACCGCCAACGATATGGGATACCACGTGATCCAGTGGGACGTGGACAGCCTCGACTGGAAGGACTACGGGGCGGAGGCCATCGTCTCAAAGGTCCTGGATCATCCGCACCTTGGCAACGGCTCGATCATCCTCATGCACAACGGGGCCAAATATACGAAGGACGCCCTCGATGAGCTCCTCACCGGGCTTACGGAAAAAGGCTACGAGATCGTCCCGATCTCTCAGTTGATCTACACGGAAAATTATGAGATGGATCATGAAGGACGGCAGTCCGTGAAAGAACAATAGAAAAAGAATCCTGCGACGCAGGATTCTCCGCCTGCCGCGGGGAGCTTCCCCGCGGAATGAGCGGCCGGACTCACCCAGCCGCCCCCACCCGCTTCTGCGGCAGCTGCGCCAGCACGATCGCTCCGAACATGAGCGCGCAGCCGATCAGTTCCCGCGCGCTCAGGCTTTGTCCGAGAAGAACCCAGCCCGCCAACACGGAGAACACGGACTCCAGACTCAGCAGTAGGGACGCTACCGTGGGGTCTGCGTGCTTCTGCGCCGCGATCTGGAGCGTGTAGGCGACGCCGCAGGACATGACGCCCGCGTAGAGCAGAGGCATCCATGCCGCCAGGATCGCCCCAAAGCCCGGACGCTCCCACACCAGCATCGGGACGCCGCAGACGACCGCCGCCGTCAGGAACTGGATGGCGGACATTTTGACCGCGTCGGCTTTCGGGGAGAAATAGTCGATCAGCAGAATGTGCACGGCAAACACCAGCGCGCAGAGCATCACGAGAAAATCTCCGAGTCCCAGGCGAAGCGTCTCCGTCATGCAGAGAAAATAAAGTCCCAGCACCGCCAGTCCCACGCACAGGGCGATCAGCGGGCGGACCTTTTTCCCCAGAAGCATCCCCAGCACCGGCACGAGCACAATGTACATGGCCGTGATAAATCCGGCCTTTCCCACCGTGGTGTACAGGATCCCCCACTGCTGCAGACTGCTGGCCACAGCCAGCGCAAGGCCGCAGCAGACGCCGCCCAGAAGGAGCGTGCGCCGGCCGCCGCTTCCGGACGTCCGCGCCTTTTCCTCCTTCTCCGCGCCGCCGTTCCTTCCAAAGAAGAAGATCACCGGGACGAGCACCGCGCTTCCGATCAGACATCGCACCGCATTGAAGGTAAACGGCCCCACATAGTCCATGCCCACGCTCTGGGCCACGAAGGCGCAGCCCCAGATCAGCGCCGTCAGCACAAGCATCAGATTATTTTTCATCCCACGGCCTCCTCCAGATATGCGAGAAGCTCCCCGCAGTGATCCGCGATCTGCACGGCTCCCGCCTTTTTCAGCGCCTCCCGGCTCCGAAATCCCCACGACACGCTGATGCAGCGGATCCCGGCGTTGGCCGCCGTCTCCACGTCCACCTCGGAATCGCCCACATAGACGCACTCATCGAGACGGACGCCAAGCCCTCTGGCCGCCGCCTCCACCGTGTCCGGCGCAGGCTTCCTTCTGACGCCCTCGGATTCCCCGATGGCAAGGGAGACGGTGGAGGGGAACATCTGCCTGCACAGCTCCTTCACCGCAAAATCCGGCTTGTTGGACACTACGGCGATCCGCACTCCCCTCTTTGCCAGACTGTCCAGCATGTCCTCCACTCCCTCATATGGTCTGGTGTGATCGTACATATGCTCTCCGTAGCGCTTCCGGAACAGCTTCAGGCATTCCCCGAACCGGGGATTTTCCTCCCCGCCCGGCAGACACCGCCGGATCAGGAGGCCCGCCCCGTTTCCCACAAAATTCCGTACCTCTTCCTCTGTCCTCGTCTGAAATCCGCACTCCTCCAGCGCCAGATTCGTGCTTCTCCAGAGATCCTCCAGCGTGTTCAGGAGAGTCCCGTCCAGATCGAACAGCACTGCTTTTCCTTTTGTCATGACAATTCAAACGCTCCTGTGTAAAGTTGATAATAGCGGCCTCTCTCCGCCAGCAGGGATTCGTGGTCTCCTCTCTCGATGATGCGGCCCTGCTCCAGCACCATGATCACGTCCGCATTTTTGATGGTGGACAGCCTGTGGGCGATGACGAACACGGTCCTTCCCTTCATCAGCCGGTCCATGCCGTTCTGAACGATGGTCTCCGTTCTCGTATCGATGCTGGACGTCGCCTCGTCCAGGATCAGCACCGGCGGATCCGCTATCGCCGCCCGCGCGATGGCCAGAAGCTGTCTCTCTCCCTGCGAAAGTCCCGCCCCGTCTCCGCTCAGCATCGTATCATAGCCCTTGGGAAGCTTCGTGATAAAGTAGTGGGCGTTGGCCAGCTTTGCAGCCGCCTCCACCTCCTCGTCCGTCGCGTCCAGCTTTCCGTAGCGGATGTTGTCCGCGATGGTTCCCGTGAACAGATGGGTGTCCTGCAGCACCATGCCCAGCGACCGGCGAAGATCCGGCTTTTTGATCTTGTTGATATTGATGCCATCGTAGCGGATCTTTCCGTCCTGGATGTCGTAAAATCGGTTGATCAGGTTGGTGATCGTCGTCTTGCCCGCTCCTGTGGAGCCCACGAACGCGATCTTCTGACCCGGATTGGCGTACATCTTAATGTCATGCAGCACGATCTTGTCGTCCGTATATCCAAAATCCACGCCGTTGAACACCACGTCGCCCTGAAGTCTCTCGTAGGTAACCGTGCCGTCCGCCTTGTGGGGATGCTTCCACGCCCAGACGCCGGTGCGCACCGGAGACTCCTTCAGCGTCCCGTCCGGCTCCTCCTTTGCATTGACCAGCGTCACATAGCCGTCGTCCACTTCCTCCGGTTCGTCCAGAAGCTCGAAGATCCGCTCCGCTCCGGCCAGCGCCATGATGATGGAGTTGAACTGCTGGGACACCTGCGTGATCGGCATGTTAAAGCTTCTGGTCAGCTGCAGGAACGACGCCAGCGCTCCCAGCGTAAGCCCGCCGATCCCATTGATGGCCAGGATCGATCCCACGGCCAGCGTCAGCACATAGTTGATATTTCCCAGGTTGACCATGACCGGCATCAGGATATTTGCGAAAATGTTGGCGTTCTTCGCGCTGTCGAACAGGTTGTCGTTGAGCTCATAAAACCGCTCCTTGGACTCCTCCTCGTGGCAGAACACCTTGACCACCTTCTGCCCTTCCATCATCTCCTCGATGTAGCCGTTCAGCTCTCCAAGGGAATTCTGCTGGCGGATAAAATACATGCCGCTCTTGGAGCCGATCTGCCGGACGACCCTCACCATGACGAACACCATCACGATGATCAGAAGCGTCAGCGGCATACTCAGGACCAGCATCGAGATGAACGTGCTCACCAGCGTGATGGCGGAGCTGAGCATCTGCGGAATGCTCTGGCTGATCATCTGCCGCAGAGTGTCCGTGTCGTTGGTGTAGCAGCTCATGACGTCCCCGTGCGCGTGCGTGTCAAAATATTTGATCGGCAGACGCTCCATATGGGTGAACATCTCGTCCCGGATCCTCTTGAGCACGCCCTGCGTCACATTGATCATCACCCGCGCATAGAGAAACGTGGCGGCCGTCCCCACATAGTAGATCCCGGCCATCACGAGCAGCGCTCTGAGAAGCGGCGCAAAGCTCGGATTGGTCTCCGTGAGGAACGGGAGGATGTAGCTGTCGATCAGATTTTTGATAAACAGATTTCCGGCCACGCCGGCCAGCGAGCTGATCGCGATGCCGAACATCACCGCCACGCAGTGAAGCTTGTAATATTTCCATATATAGCCGAACAGCCGCTTCAGCGTCTTTCCCGGATTCTTGCTGCCGCGACGCTCTGTCTTCTTTGTCTCACTCATTCTGGCCCGCTCCTTTCTGCTGTAATCTGTAAATATCCCGGTAGATCTCGTTGGTCTTTAAAAGCTCGTCGTGGCTGCCAAGCCCCGAGATCCGTCCCTGATCCAGCACGAGGATCCGGTCCGCGTCCTGCACCGAGGAGATCCTCTGGGCAATGATCAGCTTGGTCGTGTCGGGAATTTCCTCCCGGAAGGCCTTTCGGATCAGCGCGTCCGTCTTCGTGTCCACCGCGCTGGTGGAATCGTCCAGGATCAGGATCTTCGGCTTCTTCAAAAGCGCTCTGGCGATGCACAGACGCTGCTTCTGTCCGCCGGACACGTTGGTTCCTCCCTGCTCGATGTACGTCTCATACTGATCCGGCATCCGCTCGATAAACTCGTGCGCCTGCGCCAGCTCGCAGGCCCGGCGGCATTCCTCCTCGGTCGCCTCTGGGTTGCCCCAGCGCAGGTTCTCCAGGATCGTCCCGGAAAACAGCACGTTTTTCTGGAGCACCATGGATACCTGGTTTCTCAGCGTCTCGATGTCGTACTCGCGCACGTCCCGTCCGCCGACCCGGACCGCTCCGTCCAGCACGTCGTACAGACGCGGGATCAGCTGCACAAGAGAGGATTTGGAGCTTCCGGTCCCGCCGATGATGCCGATGGTCTCTCCGGAGCGGATGTCCAGATTGATGTCGCTCAACACGCATTTCTTCTCCCGGTCCTCCTTCGCCTCCTCCTCGCTGTACGCAAAGTTCACATGATCGAATTCGATGGAGCCGTCCTTCACCTCGTACACCGGACAGGCCGGATTGGTCAGGCTGCTCTTCTCGTCCAGCACCTCGACGATCCGCTTTGCGGAGGAGCTGGCCATCGTCACCATGACGAACACCATGGAGATCATCATAAGACTGATCAGGATCTGCGTCGTGTAGGTGAACATGCTCATCAGATCGCCCGTGGTCATGGTGCCGTTCACGACGATCATCCGCGCTCCGATCCAGGAGATCAGCAGGATACAGGTGTACACGGTAAACTGCATGACCGGCTGGTTCATGATGACCAGCTTCTCCGCATGGATGCTCAGCTTTTTCAGATGGTCGGTGGCTTTGCAGAACTTGTCGTTCTCATAGTCCTCCCGCACATACGCCTTCACGACCCGGATCCCCGTCAGGTTTTCCTGCACACTGGCGTTGAGCCGGTCATAGCCCCGGAACATCTGGTTGAAGATCGGGAACGCCCTGCGCACGATCAGCGCGATCACCGCTCCCAGAAACAGCAGCGCACCGAGAAAGATCAGCGAGATGCCCGGATTGATCGTCACGCACATGAACAGCGCGGAGATCATCATGATCGGCGCGCGCACGAACATCCGCACCAACATCTGGTACGCGTTCTGTACGTTGGTCACATCCGTGGTCATACGGGTCACCAGTCCCGCCGTGGAGAACCGGTCGATATTCCGGAAGGAAAAGTCCTGAATGTTGTCGTACATGGCTTTTCGCAGATTCCGTCCAAAGCCCATGGCCGCCCGGGCCGCGAAGACGCCGGACAGCGCGCCCGCTCCGAGGGACAGCATGGCTACCGCCAGCATCACGACGCCCATGCGCAGCACATAGTCCATGTCTCCCGTCTCCACGCCGTTGTCGATGACGCGGGCCATCAGCGCGGGCAGCAGCACCTCCAGTATCACCTCGATCGTCACGCACAGAGGGGCCAGAAGCGTATCCCGCCTGTACTGCCCGATGTGCGCCATCAGTTTTTTAATCATATTCTGCCTCCTTCAATCCTCGCTCCAGCTTTGCCGCGCAGCGGAACCACCATTCCTTTTCCTCCTCGGTCAGGCAGCCGTTCAGCCTCTGCTCCATATCGTCCATGCGTCCGATCACTTTCCGCTGCACCTCGATGCCCGTCTGCGTCAGCACCAGCTCCTTCTGTCTCGCGTCCGCTCTGGCGCTTCTTCGCTCCAGCAGACCTTTTTTCTCCAGCAGCTGTACGACGCTGGTGACCGAAGAACGCCGGATCTTCATCTCCGCTTCCAGCTCCCGCTGAAAGACCGGCTTCTCCTTGTCCGCCCTGCACCACAGATAGCCCAGCACCCTGCACTGGGCCGACGACAGCTCCAGATCCGTCATCTCCTGCTCCATGGCGCGGCGCATCAGATGACTGAGATTTAAAATGATCCGAATAGGATGTCTCTCCATATCCAAAACAGACTCCTCCTTCCGCCGGGGCCGGACGCCCCTTTAAATCGTTAGAACTCTAACCGATTATAGGTTAGAGTTCTAACAAAGTCAAGGGTTGGATTGTGAACATTCTGTGAAACCAAACCGCGGGCGGCGCGTCGTCAGCGCTCTCCTTTTTCCCTTCGGTTCCTCATATATTCCCGGATCTCCGCGGTTTTTCCGATCCCCCGGGTCATAAACGCGGCGCCGGGATTGTGCGTCAGGAAACGCTCGGCGCGCTCCGCCGCCATGGCCTTGAGCTGCTCCTGCCGCTCCTCCAGCTGGAGCGTCTCCCGCTCCAGCCTCTCCATGAACTGCTCCTTTGTCTGGCTCAGCCAGTCCGAGGCGTATTCTCTCGTCTGGTTCAGACGGTCCGAGGCGTATTCCTTCGTCTGGCTCAGACGGTCCGCCGCCTGCACGAACGCGTCGACGGACATGGCGTACTGGGCCAGCGCCTCCTTCTTGTCGGCGATGCTCTCGTTGACCGCATGCTTTGCAAACACCGCGGCCGCGTCCAGAAGCCGTTTCTTCTGGAGCGCCTTCTGCTCCAGATCCGCCATCACCTGGTCGGCCTGCTCCAGCAGCCTGCGCAGATCCATGGCCTGCCGGAAGGCTCCCGCGAAGTCGTAGACCATGAGCACCGTCACGGCGAACGTCCCCACCGAGACCGCCTCGCCGTTGAGCCAGAAAAGAAACCGCTCCGACGCGGGCTGCAGCACATAGACCATCAGCATGCTTAAAAATCCCCATGCCACCGAGGAGCTGAGGCAGATGTGCCCTTTATACTGAAAATGCTGGTTGCTGTAATCCCAGTAGCGCACCTTGAACAGGCGCACCATGGCTTCTCCGGTCACATACTCCAGCGCCGTCGCTCCCAGGGATCCGGCCAGCCAGACGGCCCACGGCGTTTCCTGAAAGGGGATCGTCAGCAGCAGCACCAGGATCGCTCCGCTCCCGTATAAAGGAAGCCACGGCCCCTTGAGGAAGCCGCGGTTCACAAATCTGCGCTGCTTCAGCGACACATACGCCGACTCGAAGCACCAGCCCATCATGCAATAAAAGTAGAAAAAGGACAGCCACTGATAAAAATGATAGTGAAACATAAATGTCCTCCTAAATGCGAACGGATCCGCCTACACGGTGATCTCCGCCTTCACGCCCAGAAGCTCCCGGTTGTCGTCAAGGATCGGCTGTACCACATCCTTCAAAAACGCGGTCACCTGGATCTCGGAACGGCCCACATAGCGGGACGGCTCCATGCACGCCTCCAGCTGCTCCAGCGTCATGTTGAAGGCCGGATCCGCCGCGATCAGCTCCAGAAGGTTGTTCTCTTTTCCTTCCACCTTCACATTGCGGCCCGCCTCCATGGACAGGGTGCGGATCTTCTCGTGAAGCTCCTGACGGTCGCCACCCGCCTTCACCGCATCCATCATAATATTTTCGGTGGCCATGAACGGAAGCTCGCTGCGAAGTCTCTTCTCGATGACCTTCGGGTAGACGACCAGACCGTCCACAACGTTCAGGCACAGATCCAGAATGCCGTCCACCGCCAGAAAGCCCTCCGGCACGGACAGGCGCTTGTTCGCCGAATCGTCCAGCGTCCGCTCAAACCACTGGGTCGCGGACGTGACGGCCGGATTCAGCGCGTCGATCATCACATATCTGGACAGGGAAGCGATCCTCTCGCTTCTCATGGGATTTCTCTTGTACGCCATGGCCGAGGAGCCGATCTGGGATTTCTCAAAGGGCTCCTCCACCTCCTTCAGATGCTGCAGGAGACGGATGTCGTTGGACATTTTGTGGGCGCTGGCCGCGATGCCCGCCAGCACGTTCAGCACGCGGGTGTCCACCTTGCGGGAATACGTCTGTCCCGACACCGGCACGCATTTCTCAAAGCCCATCTTTCGGGCGATCATCGGATCGATCCGGTCGATGCGCTCCTGATCCCCGTCAAACAGCTCGAGGAAGCTGGCCTGCGTGCCCGTCGTTCCCTTGGAGCCGAGAAGCTTCATCGTGCCGAGCACATACTCCACGTCCTCCAGATCCATGCAGAACTCGTTGAGCCAGAGGGACGCCCTCTTTCCCACCGTCGTAGGCTGCGCGGGCTGGAAATGGGTGAACGCCAGCGTCGGCAGCGCCTTGTACTGATCCGCGAATTTTGCCAGCTCGGCGATGACGTTGATCAGCTTTCTGCGGACGAGGCGCAGTCCCTCCCGCATGACGATCATATCCGTGTTGTCCCCCACGTAGCAGGAGGTGGCTCCCAGATGGATGATCCCCTTCGCCTTCGGACACTGGACGCCGTAGGCATATACATGGGACATGACGTCGTGGCGCACCTCTTTTTCCCGCGCCTTCGCCACATCATAGTTGATGTCGTCCGCGTGAGCCTTCAGCTCGTCGATCTGCTCCTGCGTGATGGGAAGCCCCAGCTCCTTCTCCGTCTCCGCCAGAGCGATCCAAAGCTTTCTCCACGTCCTGAATTTCATGTCCGGGGAGAAAATATACTGCATCTCCCTGCTGGCATAACGCTCTGATAACGGGCTGTTGTATCTGTCTGTGCTCATAGTGTATTCCTTTCTGTGATGGTTGGTTTACAGGGTACCTGTGAACAGTACCGCTTAACGCTCATAGTCTCCCCGGATGTCCTCCGTGGGCGGGGAGAGGGGATATTTGCCGGTGAAGCAGCCGTCGCAGCAGGGCAGACCCTCCACCATGTCCTTCAGCCTCCCCAGCTCCAGATAGGCGAGCGAATCGGCTCCGATGATCTTCCGGATCTCCTCCACGCTCCGGTTGTAGGCGATGAGCTGTTCCCTGGCCGGCACGTCCGTACCGAAATAACACGGATACAGGAAAGGCGGCGAGCTGACGCGCATATGCACCTGCGTGGCTCCGGCCTCCCGCAGCATCCGCACGATCCGGTCGCTGGTCGTTCCCCGGACGATGGAGTCGTCGATCATGATAACCCGCTTGCCAGCCACGGCCTCCCGAAGCACCGACAGCTTCACCTGTACGCTGGACTCCCGGCTGCTCTGCTTGGGCTTGATGAACGTCCTTCCGATGTAGCTGTTCTTCACAAAAGCCGTCCCGTACGGGATCCCCGACTGGAGCGAATATCCGAGGGCGGCCGCGTTTCCGGACTCCGGGACGCCCACCACCAGATCGGCCTCCACCGGGCTGTCCATGGCCAGATATTTCCCGGCGCGGATCCGGGATCCGTAGACGCTGACGCCGTCGATATGGCTGTCCGGCCTTGCGAAGTAAATATATTCAAAGACGCAGCGCGCGGCCTTCTCCTTCGGGAGACACCGGCTCCTGTCCGACACGATGCCGTGCTTCGGCGAGATGCTCACGATCTCGCCCGGCTCCACGTCCCGGACAAACTCGGCCCCGATGGTGTGCAGCGCGCTCGTCTCGGAGGCCAGGATATACGTATGGTCTCTCTTTCCGATGCACAGAGGCCGGAACCCGAAAGGATCTCTCGCCCCGATCAGCTTTCTCGGAGACATGACCACGAGCGAGTACGCGCCCTCGATCTTGTCCATGGCGCGGGCCACCGCCTCCTCGGCCGAAGCGGCTTTCACGCGCTCCCGCGCGATATGGTAGGCGATCACCTCCGAATCGATGGTCGTCTGGAAGATAGCGCCGCTGTACTCCAGCTCCCGGCGGAGCGTGGGCGCGTTGATCAGATTTCCGTTGTGGGCCACCGCCAGCGTTCCTTTAATGTAGTTGAGCACCAGCGGCTGGGCGTTTTCCCGCGTGCTGCTGCCCGCCGTGGAATAGCGGGTGTGTCCCACCGCGATGTCCCCGTGCATGTTCTCCAGGATCTCCGGAGTGAACACCTCGTTGACCAGTCCCATTCCCTTGTGCGTGACCACCTTGCGGGGGCCGTCCGTGTCTCCCACCGCGATCCCGCAGCTCTCCTGTCCCCGGTGCTGCAGCGCCAGAAGTCCGTAATACACGGAGGAGGCCACGTCGCCCCCGTCAAAATCATAGATGCCGAACACGCCGCATTCTTCATGCAGGCCGTCCGGCTCTCTGGTTTGTTCTGTCACATTCCTGTATTCCATCCGCTGTCGTCCTTCCCGATTGGTATGTGTAGGTATACGCGAATAGTATAACCTGCTGTTTTTGGATTTTCAACAGTTAGATCAGTTTTTTTTGAAGCGGGACAAAAACTGTCTCGTCCGCTCCTCCTGCGTGTTGCCGAACACCTCTTCGGGCGTTCCCTGCTCCACGATGTATCCGTCGTCCATAAAGATCACATGATCCGCCACGTCTCTGGCGAAAGCCATCTCGTGGGTGACGATGACCATGGTCATCTTCTGATCCGCCAGTCCCTTGATGACCTTCAGCACTTCCCCGGTGAGCTCCGGGTCCAGCGCCGACGTGGGCTCGTCAAAGCAGAGGATGTCCGGCCGGAGCGCCAGCGCCCTCGCGATGGCGACTCTCTGACACTGGCCTCCCGAGAGCTGGTGCGGATAATTTCCCATCCGGTCCGCAAGCCCCATCTCCGTCAGAAGCTCCTCGGCCAGAAGCTCGATCTCGCCGTGGATCTCTTTTTTCCTCGCCTTGTAGTCCGGCTGCTCCTTCGCCAGAAGCTCCTTCGCCAGCATGACGTTCTGGAGCGCCGTGTACTGTGGAAACAGGTTGAAGGACTGGAATACCAGCCCGAAATGGAGCCGTTTTTTCCGGATCTCCGCCTCCTGGGAGGACAGCGTCTGCCCCGCGTCAAACAGGGTCTCCCCGTTCACGCGGATCACACCCCCGTCGGGCCGCTCCAGAAAATTCAGGCACCGCAGGAGCGTCGTCTTGCCGCTTCCCGACGAGCCGATGATCGAGAGTACCTGACTCTTTTCGAGGGAAAAGCTGATGTCCTTCAGCACCTCCGTGCCCTCAAAGGATTTGCAAATATGTTCCACTTCCAGAATTGGCATCTTCTTTCCCTCCTTACCTGAAATAATTGAGCTTCTTCTCAAGCTGTCCCAGAAGCACCGTCAGCACGCCGTTGAAGATCAGATAGTACACCGCCGTGAAGAACAGCGGCCAGATGGCTCCCGAGATTCCCTGCGATCCTTTCATGAACGCCTGTCCCGCCCAGATGATCTCCTGCAGGGCGATGATGCGCGCCAGAGACGTGTCCTTGACCAGCGTGATGATCTCGTTGGACATGGGCGGCACGATCCGCTTGATCATCTGCAGCAGCGTGACCTTGAAAAAGATCTGCGAGCGGGTCATGCCGAGCACAAGCCCCGCCTCCTCCTGCCCCGCGGGCACGCTCTGGATGCCTCCGCGGTAGATCTCGGAGAAATAGCAGGAGTAGTTGAAGATAAACGACACGCTGGCCGCCATAAAGCGTCCGGTCTCGCCGCCTCCCCAGATGGCGTTTCCGAGCACGAGTCCCGGAAAATAATAGATGATCAGAAGCTGGATCATCAGCGGCGTTCCGCGCACGATCCAGACGATGATCTTCGTAAAGTAGCTGAGCGGCCGAAATCCCGACATGGATCCGAAGGCGATGATAAGTCCCAGCGGGAACGCGCCGATCAGCGTCACAAAAAATAGCTTTAATGTCTGCAAAAAGCCGATATTCAGCGAATGAATGACGATCGGCATCTGTTCTAATATCAGTTCCATGTCCCTCTCCTGCTTTCTCTGTTTCCGGCGTCACCACGCAAAACGTAACAGTTCAGACCGCGCCATTCGCAAAGCCGCGCTTACGCGCTCCCCGCCGCTGACGCGGCTATCTTTGCTCATGATCCGGCGCTCTCTCAGCCGGGAGCAACAGGCCAAAATTCGTGCAAACACGATTTTGGCCTGTTACTCCCGGCTGGCTGAACTGTTACCACAAAACAGCAGCGCAGTCTCCGTCATCTGACGCCCGGCTGCGCTGCTGCGGAAAATCAATCCTCTTACTGCTCTACAAGAGCTGCCTGTACGCCATAGGTATCGGCGATCTCCTGCATCGTTCCGTCCGCATAGCTGGCTGCGAAGAACTCGTTCAGCGCGGCGGCCAGATCGGAGCCTTTGCGGAAGCCCACGCCGTACTCCTCGCTGTTGAGGCCGATCGTGTAGGTCAGATCCTCATATCCGGTTCCCTCTCCTATCATGGCGGCCGCCATCAGAGAGTCGATGACCGCAGCGTCGGACGTTCCCGCCGCCACCTCCATCAGAGCGTCGGCCTGTGACTTCACCGCCGTGTACGAAAGTCCCAGAGCGCTGACCTCAGCCTCTCCGGCGCTTCCCGCCTCCACCGCGAAGGTCAGGTCGGACAGGCTGTCCGTATCCTGATACTGATCCGCCTGATCAGCCGCTACCACGACCACCTGCGCATTGTTCAGATACGCGTCGGTGCACTCCATCGCGCTGGTCACCTCGTCGGTCAGAGTCATGCCGTTCCACACGCAGTCGATGGTCCTGCCGTCCAGCTCCATGATCTTATTGTCCCATTCGATCTCCACGAACTCGGCCTCCACGCCAAGGCTCTCCGCGAAAGCCTTCGCCATGTCGGCGTCAAATCCGATCCACTCTCCGTCTGCATTCTTGTAATCCATGGGCTCGAACTCAGTGATTCCTACCACAAGCGTTCCCTTTCCCTGTACATACGCCATATCGCTCTCGGCGTCGTCCGAAGTCTCCGCCTCCGCAGCGTCGCCGGTCTCGTCCGCCGTCGTCTCATCCGCGGCAGTCTCCGTATCCTCCGCCGTCTGCGCGCTGTCGGAAGAGCTTCCGCAGCCCGTCACCATCGCCGCCGTCATAACGCCGATCAGCATCAGTGCCATTAACTTTTTCATAATCCATCCTCCTGTTGTTTCTTCTTGTTATCACTCTACCATGATAAAGCAATCGAATAACAATAGGATTGTATCAAGGAACACGGAGGATGTCAAGCGATTTTCAGCGTCTCTGCCGGGCCCGGTAGTCCTCCTCCCAGCGCAGCAGCTTTCTCTGGGGATCCGCGGCGTCCGGCTCCCGCTTTCCGCTCTCCGGCTTTTCCCCGGCGGCCAGCCGCTTCGCCAGATCCGCCTGCCGTTCCGTCTCCGGATCTCTCGCGTATTCGCAGGACGTCTCGAAGCATTCCGCCGCCTGCCAAAACAGGAACTGTCTGGCGTAGCACACGCCCAGATTGTGCCAGACCGCCGCGTAAAAGCCCATGCCCAGCCGGTTGTTCTGGTGCATACGGAGGATGCGCCGGTATTCGTCCACCGCCGCCCACTCGTTTCCCGCGCCCAGAAGCTCGTCGGCCCGAAGCTTCAGCCTCTCCTGCTCCTGAAGCTTTTCCAGTCCTTTGAGCCGCTCCCCGAGCGCCGTGAGCTCCGCGCTCCCGAACAGATCCGACGCGCCCGCCACCGACACGACCAGATTGTGAAGGCTGCTCCCGGAGGCTCCCGCGCCGCTGCGGATCCGTCTGGCCAGCTCCGGGCAGCCCACCTCCTCGTCCAGCCACCGGCAAAGCCTCTCGTCGAACATCTGCCGGTCCGCCAGACAGATATTATGGTACAAAAACCACGACAGCTCCTCGAGGCTGTACAGATTCAGTCCCGCCTGCTCCAGAAAATACGGCGTCTTCGCCCTCCTGTATTTACAGATCGTCACCAGCGCCATGAGCTTCCTCCCGTCCTTCCAGCGAAAACGATTCCTTCCAATAGAGATCCGACGCCGGATACAGCTCCCCGAAGCCCAGATCCGTCACCTTCACCTCGCACTCCAGCGGCCCGCAGAACCGCATCTCCAGCAGCAGCCGGCTCAGGCCGCCCGCGCGCTTCGGGAGGCCGTTCAGCATCAGGCCCTCCCGGAGCGGCTCCCCGCCCAGCATGGACTGGAACGAAAATTCCAGCAGCGGCTCCCCGTCCTCCAGCAAAAGCTCGCACGCCGTCCTCGCCTCATACCAGCTGCACCCGGCGCTGATCAGCGTATAGAGCGATTCTTTTCCGCTCCTGCGGCTCTGGATCCCCACATTGTACAGGAGCGTCTGTTCGTTCAGATAAAGGTATGATTTCTTCCCGCCCCGGCTCCTGGCCGCCATGCAGGCCCCTCTCGCATGGATCCGGTCGCCCAGAAACACTCTGCGGTGAAAGCATATCTCCTCCCGGCTGTGCCGGTAATCCCGCGCGTTGAAATCCGTCCCGGTCAGAAAGACGCCCGACACCGCCGCCTCCCCGAAGCGCTCTTTCGCGATCTGGGCCAGCTTCTCGTCCCGGCTCCCTTCCAGAAGATTTCCCACGCGCCAGTACTCCGGCTCCCCCGTCCTTGCCAGCATCGGCACGGAGCGGCGGTTCACATCCATGAAGGTAGCCTTCACCTCGTCCGTGTGAAACTCCAGCAGCCATACCCGGTGCTGCCAGATGTCGCTGGTCTGGTTCATGGCGAAGCAGACCATGCTCTCCGCCTCCCCGATCACGAGGAGCTGCTCCTCCGAAAATCCGGCCTCGCACGCCTTCTGCACATACTGCTCCACCGTCTCCTCCGCCAGGTCGGGCAGCACCAGAGCCGCCTGGATATCCTCCTTCGCCGCAAACCGCCTGAGCGCGGACAGTATTTTCCGAAAACAGGCGCTCCTCCCGGCCTGCTCCCCAAATTCGAGCGGAATCGGCTGAGGCTCCTTCATGCGGGCGTCCTGATAGCACACCTGCGGGCATTCCTCCCGGTAGTCCACTCCCACATACAGCCGTTCCCGTCCGTCGTTCATCTTCATAGCGCTACTCCTTCTCTCCCTGACGGGCGACAAACTGTTCCTGCGTGATCTCCAGAAGGGCCTCGTATTCCGCCATCATTTTCCGGAGCTGGCGGTCCTGCCGGAAGTCCAGCGCCCGCTGCATCCGGCACAGACGCTCGTAGCGGCTGCCGCCCTCCTCCTTCTCCTGCCGGTTTTCCACGGTCCTGCACGCCGTGGACGAGGAGGATCCGTCGGGCCGCTCCTCGGTGAAGAACCAGGTCAGGCGCTCTCCGTAAAACAGCGTGAAGGCACGGACATAAACCCCGCCGCACACCGGAAAGAGACGCTCGGTCACATAGTCGAACGACCGTTTCCCGTGATACTCCAGCACGTAGTGGAGGATCACCTTGCTGGACGGACTGCACCGGTATTCCACCACCGTGCGGTCGTCCCGCCGTTCCCTGTCGTCCCGGTACGGATACAGCTTCTCCATGAAGGCGAACCGGTATCTGCAAGGCTCCTGCGCCTCCATCAGCCGCCGCACGAGGCGCTTCTGGGCGTCCGTCAGCAGCAGGAACGCGGAAACCTGGCGCAGGAACGAAAGCTCCGCTGTCCGGGACAGGTGA
The DNA here is from genome assembly GCA_030524125.1 of Eubacteriales bacterium. Classification (GTDB taxonomy): domain Bacteria; phylum Bacillota; class Clostridia; order Lachnospirales; family Lachnospiraceae; genus Hominiventricola. The sequence continues at coordinate 24,703 of JAUNHB010000022.1, forward strand.
TCCTCCCACAGAAGATGATGCTCCAGACTCTCAAAAAAGCCGTCCGGAACCGGGACGTCCTTCACAAAGTCCTGCCATGCCAGATAGTTCAGATAGGCGCTGACGACCACCGGATCCGCGCCGCGGTCGTCCATCGAGGCGAATACCGGGTAGACCTCCGGGGTCCTGCGCTCCGTGAACAGCGCCTGCACGACCAGCGTCTCCTCCAGCTCCGGCAGGATCAGGCCAAACTGCTGCGCGGCTTTCCAGAGCGCCAGCAGACCGTCCAGACTGTCCCGGGCTTCCGACGCCAGCAGGGCCACGATGCGTTCCGTGTAGACGCCCTGCCCGAAGATCTGGCGGGCGTAGGGCCGAAGCTCCTCCTCCCCCGCGCCCTGCTCCGCCAAAAGCCGCTGGAGCAGCCGGAGCAGAAGCTTCGGATCCGTCCGGGTGCAGCCGGTCTGGCGCAGAAGCTCCAGAGCCTCCCTGTCCTTCTTCAGCAGGATAAACGCCTCGATGTACGCCGCCTGCCCTTCCCGCGGGAGAGTATCCGGCCGCTCGATCAGGAGCCGCTCGTCCAGCCCTTTTTCACTCTCCAGTCTCCTGCGGCGTCTCTCGTACTCCAGAAGCTCCAGCTTTAGCTTCTGCCGGTAGCTCTCCTTGATGCGCGGCTCCTCCAGCATACAGTACGCCGTCTCCACATGCTCCCGGCGCAGCCGCCGCTCCCCCTTCCCTTCCAGAAGGTACAGATTGAGTCCCAGATGCTTTTTCAGGCGCATGGTGCACGCCATGAGGAACTTCGGCTCGATCAGAAGGCGCTTCATATCGTAGGGCACCGTCTTCCGGTAGCGTCTCCCCTGCCCGTCCACCAGCGTGATCTTCGCGTTCGGCGTATAGACCGGCACGTAGGCCGCCCCGCTCTGGAGCGGCGTCACGAAGGGCTCCTCCAGCTGGTCGTAGCTCACCTCCACCTGAAGGATCCTCTTCTCCGCGCAGGTGAGCTTTCTCACAAACAGGAGGTCCGCCAGCGCCGACAGCTCGTCCTCCTCCAGCGTCTCCGGGATCAGGCAGCGTCCGTAGAGCCACGCCAGTTCCTCGCTGATCCGCCTCTCCCTCACCTGCTTTAGCAGAAATTCCTGGAGCAGGCGGCGGTGCTCCTCATACTCCGGCTGCCCGATCGCCCCGTACCTGACCAGATTGCGGTAAAATCCCGTCTTCTGTCTGGCGGTCAGCGTATTGTGGTAGGAGAAATACAGGATCACCTGACGCGGCAGCAGCTTCGGATAATCCTCCGGCAGCGCGTACATAAAATACTCGTACAGGTTGGTGATCTTGGCGTCCAGCTCCACGCCCTTCTGGTACCAGACAAAGGCGTCCGGATCCGTCCTGTGCCCCCGGATGCAGATCGCGCACACCGCCCCGGCGGTCTCCCTGTCCGGGCTGACCTGATAGCACGCCTTCAAAAGCCTCGCCGCCATCGGAGACCATCTTCTGAGCCTCGCCGCCTGTCCCGCCGCCTGCCTTGCCGTCTCCGCCGTCAGAAAGCCTCTGGACGCCGCCCAGGAAAACGTCTGGAGCATGAAGGGATCCAGCCCCGGAAACAGCGCCGGATCGTCCTTCAAAAGCTCCCACGCCGCCTGATAGAGCAGCCGGCTCCTCGTCCCCGACCGGAACTGCCGCTCCAGCAGGCGAAAGCGGGTCCGCGGATCGTCCTTCAGATCCGGATCCAGCGCCAGAAGCGCCATCGTCAGCATCCAGTCCTCCGGGTGCTTCTGATAGAGCCTCTGCAGCTGGGACACCGACTGGGCCGTCACCTGCCCGCTGTTCCTGCACAGGCTGTTCACATACAGAAACAGCACTCTGGAGCGCACGTCCCACTGCTGGAACAGACGGGCCTTCTCATAGCGGCGCAGGCTCCAGCCCGCTTCCTCCGTCCGGCCCTCCCGCACCATGGCCCACGCGTCCACCAGCGCGTAAAATCCCGAATCCGGGTCGAGGGACAGGAGAAGATCCGCCTGCTCCCGCAAAAGCGCCGCAGCCTCCTTCGGCTTCAACGCCCGGCGCTTCTCCTTCTCGACGCAGAGGCGGATCCGGGCGAGCGCGTTTTCCTGCGCCCTGCGCCGCTTCCACTCCTCGCTGCGGCCGCGCCCTCTCCGAAGCGGTTCCGGCCCGCTCCCGGCGCACGGCAGCTCCTCCATGGGGATCTCCTCCTCAGGCTCCTCCTTTGGGCCGCGCACCCGGATCTCCACCGGGATCTCGTACTCTCCGCCGTTGGATTCCAGCCAGAGAGAGCCCGTCCTGTCCTCGCCCGGACGCAGTCCCTCCGCCTCGCACTCGTACTCCAGTCTGGCCGCCCGTCCGAAGAATACGCTTTTTCCAAAAGTAAGACCGGGGATGTGGTGGACGAGAAAGCCCCGGACCCGCCTCTCGTCCAGCGAGCTTACGATCAGGCTTCCCTTTGCGCTCCCGTTCGGCTCGAGCTCGATCGAAAGCCGGTCCGGCTCCGTTTTCAGCCCGACCTGATCATATGAAATGATGCCGTTGGAAAAATCGATAATCTTCTCTTTCATGGATCCCCCGTTGCATTTTCTGCGGTTTCCTATATAATAGTGTAGAAAACATTCTTAATCGTTATTATACCACTCCCGCTTTGCTTTGCGCAACCGCGGGAGGGACAGCGCAGGTGACAAATATGAGTACGGCAATAGAAGAAAAGATCGAAGGCAAAGAACATTTTCACGGAAGCGATCTGGAAAAGATCGAAAAGTATTTTGGGATCCCAAAGGAGCAGATCACAGGCTTCGGGGCCAACGTCAATCCGCTCGGCATCTCCCCGCTCATGCGCGAGGGCCTCGCCGCCCATCTGGACGTGCTGACCTCTTACCCGGATCCGGAGTACACCGCTCTGCGGGAACATATCGCCTCCTACGCCGGGTGCCGGCCCGAACAGGTGCTCGTGGGGAACGGCTGCACGGAGCTGATCTCCCTGTTCGTCGGGATCCATCGCCCGAAGCGGGCGCTGATCGTCTCGCCCACCTACTCGGAGTACGAGCGGGAGGTGCGGCTTGCGGGAGGGGAGGTGCGCTACTACGCCCTCCGGGAGGAGCTGGATTTCTGCATGGACACGGACGATTTCTGCCGCGCCCTGCAGGACGGGACGGACATCTGCATCCTCTGCAATCCCAACAATCCCACCTCCACGGCCACGGACCCGGACGCCATGCGCCGGATCCTGACCTGCTGCCGGAAGCACGGCATTTTCCTCATGGTGGACGAGACGTACGCGGAGTTCGCCCCGGAAGGGACCAGCGTGAGCTCCGCAGGTCTTCTGCCGGAATTTGACAATTTTGCGATCCTGCGCGGCATCTCCAAATTTTTCGCCGCCCCGGGGCTGCGCCTCGGTTACGCCATGACGTCCGATCTTTCGCTGACCGGACGGATCCGGGAGCAGATGAACCCGTGGTCGATCAACAGTCTGGCCGAGCTGGCGGGCTCCTACATGTTCCGCGACTGGGACTATATCCACCGGACGAGAGAGCTGATCTCCTCCGAGCGGGAGCGCATCTACCGCGAGCTCCTCACGTGGAAGCATGTGAAGGTGTACCGGCCCTACGCCAACTTTATCCTCGTGCGCATCTTAAAGGAAGGGGTCACCTCCTACGACGTGTTCCTCCACGCCATACGGCGGGGGCTCATGCTCCGGGACTGCTCCACCTTTCTGGGGATGGAGGACGAGACGTTTTTCCGGTTCTGCTTTATGAGGCCGGAGGACAACGACAGACTTTTAGACTGTCTGCGGGAGCTTCTCGGCTGACGCTTCCCCGTTCCTGTCTGCAAAACAGCCATGCGGCGTCAAAACCGCATGGCTGTCGTATTATTCAAAATATTCCTGATAGGTCTCAAAAAATCCGCTGGTGGACGTGTCCGCATAGTCTGCAAAGTCCACGCCCTCCCACAGCTTCTCCTGAAATTCCGAAAGCGTATCCTCCATCAGTCCGGAGTAGATCTCCTGAAAGCGCTCCGTCTTTCGCTGAAGCGCGACCTTTTCCTTGTTGGCCTCGGACTCCTCCTCCATGTAGGTGCTCACGCATCTGAGGATGTAATATCCGCCGTCGTCGGCGAACACCTCGCTGATCTCTCCGTTGTCCAGCCGGAAGGCCACCTCCTCATAGGTCTCGTCCTTCTCCCCTCTGGCCATGGTCACGGTCGTCTGGGCCGCTCTGGAATAGTTCGCCGCGATACTTTCAAAATCCTCCCCGGCGTCCAGTTTCGTCTTCAGCTCCCCGGCCAGATCCGCCTCGGGCACAAAGATCTGCTGGATCTCAATGATGCGGGCCTCGTCGTCGCTGATCTCCACCGCCGCGTCCCCGGTGATCTGCTCATACGCCTTGTCGGCGAGGCAGTAATCCTCGTACATCCCCTGAAGCTGCTCCTGATCCGTCTTCAGTGCGCGGATCTCCTCCTCCGTGAGGGAGCCGTAATACTGGGCCGCCGCTCTGGCGGCCTGTCCGGTCTCCTCCTCCGACAGCGCGATCTCCTGCTCCTTCGCCAGCAGCACCATGCTCTTGACCTGCGACAGCTGGGATACCACCTGATCCTTCAGATACTCCTCCAGCGTCACGTCGCCCACCTTATGATCCCACATCTCGATGCCATAGACCGTCTCGTACTGGTTCTTTTCGTTGATCAGATAGACCAGCGCTTCCGACAGGCGGCAGGATTCCGTTCCGATCCGGAACAGCTCGTCGGCCGCCAGCCCGGTAGTCACCACCAGCCGGGTGTTTCCGCAGCCCGACGCCGTTCCCGCCAGAAGGACCGCCGCCATGACCGCTCCAATACAACGCTTCGCTCTACTCATGGGCCACCTCCCGTCCCTGCGGGTCCGCCAGAAACTCCTCCGGCTGATCCAGTATCCTGCGCAGGATGGCGAGCACGCCGTCCACCTCCCACGATCCGGCAAGATAACGAGCCGACGCCTTCACCTCCGGGCAGGAGAGCACCGAGGCGAAGCTGTACGAGGCTCTCTCCAGCATGGAGATGTCGTTAAAGTTGTCTCCGATCACCACGGTCTCTTCCGGCAGGACGCCCAGCTCTCTCTGAAGCCACTCCACCGCGTTTCCTTTGGTGGCCTCCGGCGCGTTGATGTCCACCCAGCGCGCGCCGGAGATATTGACGCTGAATTTCTCCTTCCACGGCTCCAGCTTCCGGTACATGGGCTGCGCGCCGTCCGGGCAGTACAGGCTCAGCTTGATGCTGCAGTCCGCATACGGCGACACATCCTCCAGCACGCCGCCCGTCCCTCCGTACTGTTCAAACACCAGATGGTGGAACGCCGGATCCTGCGCGTCCGTGTAAAAGCCCTCCGTCGTGGAAAACAGCGGATAGCATCCGCCTATATTCCTCACGCAGTCCAGAAGCGCTCTTGCGTCCGCCGGATCCAGCCTGAGCTCTCTGGCGGACACGCCGTATCTCTGGATGTAGGCTCCGTTGTCCGACAGGTAATAGATCTTCTCTCTGACCGGATGAAAAACGGCGTCCATGCTGCTGGACTGCCGGCCGCTGGCCGCCGCGAAGGCGATCCCCCGCTCGGTCAGCTTTCCGATCACATTCATATATTCCGGGTTCAGCCTTGTCTCCCCCTCCGGGACCAGCGTCCCGTCAATATCGCTCACGATCAATCGAATCATTTGTTTTTCTTCCTTACCGCTATCCGCTCTGTTTCTTTCCGCTGTTTCGCGTTATTTTATAGTGTAATAGAAAACCTGTGAAAGCTCAACGGATATTTTCTTAAATTTTAATAATTTTTGTCTTTCCAACTGTGGGCTTTTATATTAGAATAGAGAAAACATCAGATTGATTTTTACGCAGGAAAGGAGCGATCATATGAAAAAACTGTGGAGAACGCTGGCTGTGGCCGCCGCTGCCGCCGCCGCTGTAGCGGGAGCCGTCTATGTCTTCCGTAAATTCTTCGTAAGCGACGGAGAGCTGGAGGATTTTGACGACGACGAGCTGTTTGACGGCGAGGAGGACGACGACATCGAGGCGTTTGACGACGAGGACGAGATTTTTGACGAGGCGGACCCGGCTGTGAAAGCCGCGGACGGAGAGGAGACGGCGGACGCGCCGGAGGAGCCCTCCGACAAGGACGCAGAGTAGACGTCCGGATTTCTTTCTGCACCAGTAAACGAGGACGGTCCCGCACGGATGGGACCGTCCTCGTTTTGCTGTCAGGGCGCTTCTAGCTCCATGCCCCGGCCAGAAGCGCCGCCGCCGCCCGGATCTCCTCCTCGGTCATGGTGGCGTAGCCTAAAAGGATCGTGGGCTCGCACCCGGTCCTGTCGATACAGTATTCCGACAAGGGGTAGACCTTCACGCCCGCCCGGGCGGCCTGTTCGATACGCTCCGCCTCCGAATCTCCCGGCCGCAGCCGGAGCAGCAGATGGACGCCCGCATGGTGGCCCGTCACCTGCTCCACGCAGCTCAGCTTCCGGATCTCCGACAGCAGCAGGTCATGCTTGCTCTTGTAGAGCGCCCGCATCTTGTTCAGATGCCGCTCGTAATATCCCCGTTCCATGAAAAGCTGGAGCACCCGCTGGTCGATCCTCGACACGGTGCTGGAAAAGCTGCGTCCCGCCTGCTCGTACCGGTCCAGAAGTCCCTCCGGCAGCACCAGATAGCTGATGCGGATCGCCGGAGCGATGGACTTGGAGAAGGTTCCGATGTAGACCACCCGCCCGCTCTGGTCGCTTCCCTGAAGGGACGGGACCGGCTTTCCGACATAGCGGAACTCGCTGTCATAGTCGTCCTCGATGAGATACCGCCCCTCCTTCTCTTCCGCCCAGCGCAGCAGCTCCTGACGGCGTCTGACGGGCATGACGATGCCCAGAGGGTACTGATGGGACGGCATCACATAGGCGACGTCCGCGCCGCTCTCTCCGAGCTTTTTTACGTCCATGCCGTACCGGTCCACGGGCACGGCGGCGCACTCGTATCCGAGCCTCTCGAAAATGTCCCACGCGTGGCGGTACGTGGGGCTTTCCATGGCGATCCGGCGTCCGGTCCCCAGAAGCCTCGACAGGAGCATGAGCAGATAATCGTTCCCGGCTCCCACGAGGACCTGCTCCGGCCGCACCCGCACCCCGCGCGCCTGATGGAGATAGACGCTGATCACCTCGCGCAGCTCCCGTTCCCCCTTGGCGTCCCCCAGATGAAACAGCTCCTTTTCGTCCGCCTGAAGCACCTCGCGATTCAGCTTTCGCCAGACTGCAAACGGAAAGTGATCCAGATCGATCCCGTTGGGCGTGAAATCGTACCGGAAGCGGCTCTCCCCGCGCGGCGCAGGTTCCCGGCGGTCCGCCGGCTGGCGGTCCAGACAGTACAGCTCGTCGATCTGGCAGACGAAATACCCTTTGCACGGGACCGACTCGATATATCCCTCCGACAATAGCTGCTCGTAGGCCAGCTGCGCCGTGCTCCGGCTCACGTCCAGATGCTCCGCCAGAAGTCTTGTGGACGGCAGACGGTCCCCGCGGCGGATCGCTCCTCTGCGGATCTCGTCCCGGATATACTCGTAGATCTGCTCATATAAGGTTTTTCCCGACGCTGTGTCCAGCTCCATGGTGATCTCGTACATCGTTGTAAAAAAAGCCAGAGCGCGCTTCCCCGGAAACCTCTGCCGGGGAAGCCGCTGTGGCTTCTTCCTCCTCTTTTGATCAGTCCTGCTTCGGCAGCTTGAAGGAGCTCTTCAGCGAGACGATCCGGTTAAACACCGGCGCGTCCTCTCTGGAGTCCTTTGCGTCCACGCAGAAAAATCCGTTTCTCACGAACTGGAAGCTTTCGTAAGCCTTCGCCCCCTTCAGCGCGGGCTCCAGCTTGGCGCGCACGACCGTCAGAGAATTGGGGTTGATGTTCATGGAACCGTCCTCGTTGTAGACTCCCTTCTCCTCGTCGATCAGATTCTCATAGAGCCGCACCTCCGCGTCCACCGCGCAGGACGCCGGAACCCAGTGGATCGTTCCCTTTACCTTGCGCCCGGAAAATCCGCTTCCGGCCTTCGTCTCCGGATCGTAGGTACAGTGCACCGCCGTCACCTTTCCGTTTTCGTCCTTCTCGAAGCCTACGCATTTCACAAAGTACGCATGCATCAGGCGGACTTCATTTCCCGGAAACAGACGGAAATATTTCTTCGGAGGCTCCTCCATAAAGTCGTCTCTCTCGATGTAAAGCTCTCTTCCAAACGGGATCTTCCGGCTGCCCAGCGCCTCGTTCTCCAGATTGTTGGCCGCGTCCAGATACTCGGTCTCGCCCTCCGGATAGTTGTCGATGATCAGTTTGACAGGATCCAGCACCGCCATCATACGGGAACGCTTCATCTTCAGATCCTCGCGGATACAGTATTCCAGCATGGCATAATCCACGGAACTCTGGCCTTTGGAGACTCCGCACAGCTCCACGAACAGCCGGATCGACTCGGGCGTGAAGCCTCTGCGCCGCAGCGCCGCAATGGACACCAGCCGCGGATCGTCCCAGCCGTCCACGGTCCCGTCCTCCACCAGCTTCTTGATGTACCGCTTTCCTGTGACCACATTGGTCAGATAGAGCTTTGCAAACTCGATCTGGCGGGGCGGATGCGGATACTCCAGCTCCCGCACCACCCAATCGTAGAGCGGTCTGTGATCCTCGAATTCCAGCGTGCAGATGGAGTGGGTAATGCCCTCGATGGCGTCCTCGATGGGATGGGCGAAATCGTACATCGGGTAAATGCACCATTTGTCTCCGGTGTTGTGGTGGGACATATGAGCCACCCGGTAGAGGACCGGGTCGCGCATGTTCATGTTGGGGGACGCCATGTCGATCTTCGCCCGCAGCACCTTCTCGCCGTCGGCGTATTTGCCCGCTCTCATATTTTCAAAAAGCTCCAGATTTTCCTCCACGCTGCGGTCGCGGAAGGGACTGTTTTTTCCCGGCTCCTTCAGCGTGCCGCGGTACTCCCGCATCTGCTCCGCCGTCAGGTCGCAGACGAACGCCTTTCCTTTTTTGATCAGCTTTACGGCCGCCTCGTACATCTGCTCAAAGTAATCGGACGCAAAAAACAGCCGGTCCTCCCAGTCGGCTCCCAGCCACTGGATATCCTTCTTGATGGCGTCCACGAACTCCGTCTTCTCCTTGGTCGGGTTCGTATCGTCAAAACGCATGTTGAATTTTCCGTGATACTTCTGCGCCAGCCCATAGTTCAGCAGGATGGACTTGGCGTGTCCGATGTGGAGATAGCCGTTGGGCTCCGGCGGAAAACGGGTGTGCACGGTGTCGTAAACGCCCTCCGACAGATCTTTTTCTATCTCATTTTCTATAAAGTTCTTCGATACCACTTCATTCTCCATAACAGGGTCCTCCTCGGTCTAAAACTACGGTTTATCATAGCACACCGTCCCTTTCTATTGCAAGGCTGAATCGCTTCCTTTTCCGCATAAAAGACGTGCTGTCGCTGTCCACTGCCCTGCAAATGGCTGCCCGTGCAGGCACGGCAGCCGCCTGCATGGCGTATCGTGCAAAAAGGCGGAAAACCTTTTCAGATAAGGTTTTCCGCCTGATATAAAAGCTGCTGACGGGAATCGGACCCGTGACCTCCGCACTACCAATGCGACGCTCTA
>JAUNHB010000087.1 GCA_030524125.1 Eubacteriales bacterium
CAAATGGCTGCCCGTGCGAGCACGGCAGCCGCTTGCAGGGCGTATCGCGCAAAAAAAAACTCTGCACACTGCAGAGTCCTTTTTGATAAAGCTCCCGACCGGATTCGAACCGGTGACCTACGCATTACGAGTGCGTCGCTCTACCGACTGAGCCACGGAAGCCTGTTGCGTAACAACAAAAGCAATTATATACGATAGATCTCAAATTGTAAAGTGTTTTTTTGAAAAAATGTTTCCTACAATGTGCACAATCACAGATGTCCGAAAGTATGTTATTATAATAACAATCTTTGGCCCGGACGTTTCGGGGGCGCTGGAAGAGGCGGCGGGGACGGAACCGGACGATGACAACAGATGGGAGAGATGAGGATGTTTAAAGACGAGTTTCAAAGTGTATGCAACGGGGCAAAAGGCAAACTGGGACTTTTGAAAGGGAATCCGGCAGGATACTTTATTTCGTCCATGGTGGCGGGAATGTTTATCGCGTTCGGCGGGTTTGTCACCTTCACGCTGGGGGCGCACATGACGGCGGCGGGAGCCACGGTCACCAAGGCGGCGATGGCCTTCTCGTTCTCGGCGGCGCTGAGTCTGGTGGTCATGGCCGGAGCGGAGCTGTTCACCGGCAATAATTTCGTGATGGCGTCCGGCTCCTTTGCAAAGCAGGTATCATGGGTGGACACGGTAAAGCTGTGGATCGTCTGCTACATAGGAAATCTGGCGGGTTCGCTTCTGGCGGCGGGACTGTTTCATCTGACGGGCCTTCCCACAGGGATCGTGGGAGAGTTTTTCGCCACGACGGCGGCCACGAAGATGGGAGGAGCGCCGGCGCAGCTGTTCATCAAAGGAATCCTCTGCAACACGCTGGTCTGTCTGGCGGTCTGGTGCTGCACGAAGATGAAGAGCGAGTCGGGCAAGCTGATCATGATCTTCTGGTGCATTTATGTGTTCATGATCTGCGGATTCGAGCACAGCATCGCCAACATGAGCGTCATGGCCGTGGGGCTTCTGGATCCGTCCGGCGTGGCCGGCATCTCTCTGGCGGGCTATGTGGGAAATCTTCTCTGGGTGACCCTTGGAAATATGATCGGAGGGATCTTCCTGGTGGCGTGGCCGTACTACATGATCCAGAGAAAATAGGCAATTATCTTAATATTTGAATCCCATATAAATCCGGGGCGTCGGCGCAGAAGCCGACGCCCCGGTTGCGTCGGGAGATTTTTTGAAAATGAATTGTGAAGCAGGGGGCTTTGTGCTAAAATGAAGCATCGTTACTATTTGCAGCCGATTCAGGATTGCAGGCAGAGCTGTCGTGCTTGCATGTAAATCTCTGCCTGCAATCCTGAATCTGGACTGCGAAGCAGTCGTCCCACCCGCATAAGCAGTCTTAGCTCCGTAAGGAGCGGGACTGGAGCCGCAAAGCGGCGACGAGTGCGTATGCGGGCGGGGCGGCTGTGAATCGTAACGATACATCAGAAACGATAAGAAAGGAAGACAAGCTATGGCACAGTTGTGGGGCGGACGCTTTACGAAGGAGACGGACCAGCTGGTGTACCGTTTTAACGCGTCCATTTCGTTCGATCAGAAATTTTACAGACAGGACATCGAGGGCAGCATGGCCCATGTGAAGATGCTGGCGAAGCAGGGGATCCTGACCGGCGAGGAGGGAGAACAGATCTTAAGCGGTCTTCAGAGCATCCTGCATGACGTGGAGGACGGGACGCTTCCGATCACGGAGGAATACGAGGATATCCACAGCTTTGTGGAGGCGAACCTGATCGGACGGATCGGCGACGTGGGCAAGAAGCTCCACACGGGAAGAAGCCGCAACGATCAGGTGGCGCTGGACATGCGCCTCTACACGAGGGACGAGGTGGAGGAGACCGACCGGCTCTTAAAGGAGCTTTTGAAGGTGCTGCTGCGGATCATGGAGGAAAATACGGCGACGATCATGCCGGGATTCACCCATCTGCAGAAGGCGCAGCCCATCACGCTGGCGCATCATATGGGCGCGTATTTTGAAATGTTCAAAAGAGACCGCTCAAGACTTCGGGATATCCGCGCGCGCATGAACGTCTGCCCGCTGGGAGCCGGAGCGCTGGCCGGGACCACCTATCCGCTGGACCGGGACTACACGGCGGAGCTTCTCGGCTTTGACGGGCCTATGCAGAACAGCATGGACGCCGTGTCCGACCGGGATTACCTGATCGAGTATCTGTCGGCCATGTCCACGATCATGATGCATCTGAGCCGTTTCAGCGAGGAGATCATCATCTGGAACACCAACGAATATCAGTTTGTGGAGATCGACGACGGCTACAGCACGGGAAGTTCCATCATGCCGCAGAAGAAAAATCCGGACATCGCAGAACTGGTGCGCGGCAAGACCGGAAGAGTGTACGGGGCGCTCATGTCCCTTCTGACCACCATGAAGGGGATCCCGCTGGCCTACAATAAGGACATGCAGGAGGACAAGGAGCTGGTCTTTGACGCCATCGACACGACGAAGGGCTGTGTCGCTCTCTTTACAGGAATGCTGGATACGCTGACCTTCCGCAAGGACCGCATGAGCGACAGCGCAAAGAAAGGATTCACCAACGCCACGGACGCGGCGGACTATCTGGTGAACCACGGCGTGCCGTTCAGGGACGCCCACGGAATCGTGGGACGCCTCGTGCTCTACTGCATCGACAAGGGCAAGGCGCTGGACGCCCTGACGCTGGAGGAGTACCGGGCGGAGAGTCCTGTGTTCGGCGAAGATATCTACGATGCGATCTCCATGGAGACGTGCGTGAACCGCCGTCTGACCGTGGGCGCGCCGGGACAGGCCGCCATGGAGCAGGTGATCGCGGATTACCGAAGATACCTGACAGACGAAAAAAAGGGTTGCATTTTTTGACGAAATCCTGTAATATTGCATGGAAAACACAAGTGTGCGTCATGTGCGGACAGACAGGGCGCGGAGATAGAGGAGAATGAAAAAATGAGTGAAAAGTTAAGAGTGGGTATCCTTGGCGGTACCGGTATGGTAGGACAGAGATTCATCTCTCTGCTGGAGAATCATCCGTGGTTCGAGGTGGTGACCATCGCGGCCAGCGCCCGTTCGGCAGGCAAGACCTACGAGGAGGCGGTGGGAAGCCGCTGGAAGATGGATACGCCCATGCCCGAAGCTGTGAAGAACATCGTGGTCATGAACGTGGCCGAGGTGGAAAAGGTGGCTGCCAGCGTGGATTTCGTATTCAGCGCGGTGGATATGTCCAAGGAGGAGATCAAAGCTATCGAGGAGGCGTACGCAAAGACTGAGACGCCGGTCGTGTCCAACAACAGCGCGCACCGCTGGACGCCGGACGTGCCCATGGTCGTGCCGGAGATCAATCCGGAGCACTTCGACGTGATCGAGCATCAGAAGAAACGTCTCGGAACGACGAGAGGATTTATCGCGGTGAAACCCAACTGCTCCATCCAGAGCTATGCGCCGGTGCTGACCGCGTGGAAAGAGTTTGAGCCCTACGAGGTGGTGGCCACAACCTATCAGGCGATCTCCGGAGCGGGCAAGACGTTCAAGGACTGGCCGGAGATGGTGGAGAACATCATCCCGTACATCGGCGGCGAGGAGGAGAAGTCCGAGCAGGAGCCGCTGCGTATCTGGGGACATATTGAGGACGGCGTGATCGTGAAGGCGCAGGAGCCGAAGATCACCTGCCAGTGCATCCGCGTTCCGGTGCTGAACGGACACACGGCGGCCGTGTTCGTAAAATTCCGCAAGAACCCGACGAAGGAGCAGCTTCTCGACCGTCTCGCAAGCTTCAAAGGCTTTCCGCAGGAGGCCGGACTTCCCAGCGCGCCGAAGCAGTTCATCCGCTACATGGAGGAGGACAACCGTCCGCAGGTACAGCTGGACGTGAACTATGAAAACGGTATGGGAGTCTCCGTGGGACGTCTCAGAGAGGACACCATCTACGACTGGAAATTCGTGGGACTTTCCCACAACACGGTCCGCGGAGCGGCAGGCGGAGCGGTGCTCTGCGCCGAGACGCTGAAAGCAAAGGGATACATTACAAAGAAATAAAAAAGAAATAAATGGGGCTGTGAAAAAACAATCCCCGTAAAAACAAAGAAAGACTTATGGTTTTTGA
>JAUNHB010000023.1 GCA_030524125.1 Eubacteriales bacterium
CGCGCTCCCCGCCGCTTCGCGGCTCTCTTTGCTCATAAGCTGGCGCTCCCTCAGCCGGAAGCAACAGGTCCCCATTCGTGCAAGCACGATGTTGACCTGCCGCTCCCGGCTGGCTGAACTGTTGTCAGGTAAATTCCTTGTTGAAAAATTTGGCGGAACATGGTAGAGTGTTGGATGTCTGAAGAAAACAAATGTCTTTGAGAGAAAAACATTCGACTACGAGGAGGAACGCAATGTATTCACTGGACGAGGTAAGAGCAGTTGACCCCGAGATCGCGCAGGCCATTACGGACGAGATGGCCAGGCAGAACAGCCATATCGAGCTGATCGCATCGGAAAACTGGGTCAGCAAGGCCGTCATGGCGGCCATGGGAAGCCCGCTGACCAACAAATACGCGGAAGGGTACCCGGCAAAGCGCTATTACGGCGGCTGCGAGTGTGTGGACGTGGTGGAGGAGCTGGCGATCAAAAGGGCGAAGGAAGTGTTTGGCTGCGAGTACGTGAACGTACAGCCTCACTCCGGGGCGCAGGCGAACATGGCGGTGTTTTTCGCTATGCTGGAGCCGGGCGACAAGGTGCTTGGCATGAATCTGGCCCACGGCGGTCATCTGTCTCACGGAAGCCCCGCCAACTTCTCGGGGAAATATTTTAACGTGCAGCAGTACGGCGTCAACGACGACGGATTTATCGATTATGACGAGGTGCGCAGAATCGCGCTGGAGTTCCGGCCGAAGCTGATCGTGGCGGGAGCCAGCGCCTACGCAAGAACGATCGATTTCAGGAAATTCCGCGAGATCGCCGACGAGTGCGGCGCGTACCTGATGGTGGATATCGCCCACATCGCGGGTCTCGTGGCGGCGGGCGTGCATCCGAGCCCGATCCCGTACGCCCACGTGACGACGACCACGACGCACAAGACGCTGAGAGGACCGCGGGGCGGTATGATCATGTCCGACGCGGAGACCGCGAAGAAATTTAATTTCAACAAGGCGGTGTTTCCGGGCATCCAGGGAGGCCCGCTCATGCATGTGATCGCGGCCAAGGCCGTGTGCTTAAAGGAGTGCCAGAGCGAGGAGTACAAAGAATATCAGAGAAATATCGTCAAAAACGCCAAAGCGCTCTGTGCGGGCCTCATGAGCCGCGGCGTCCGGATCGTATCCGGCGGGACGGACAATCATCTGATGCTGATGGATCTGACCAGCCTTGGCATCTCCGGCAAGGATGCGGAGAACCTGCTGGATATGGCAAATATCACGGCGAACAAGAACACGATCCCCAACGACCCGCGTTCCGCGTTTGTGACGAGCGGCGTGCGTCTGGGAACGGCGGCCGTGACCAGCCGCGGACTTGGCGAGGCGGATATGGACGTGATCGCCGAGGCCATCGCCATGATGCTCAAGGAGGGCGAGAGCGCCGCGCCGAAGGCGAAGAAGCTGATCGTGGAGCTGACGGAGAAATACCCGCTCTGCATGTAGGAGGTAGCCGCGCAGCGGCGGGGAGCGCGTCAGCGCGGCTTTGCGAATGGCGCGGGCTGAACGGTTACTGTAGGAGAGGTTTTCACTGGTTTTGCCCCTTTGCATACAAAAGAAAATCGTTTATAATAGAGGAACCGGAGCGAAGAGAAGAAGCTTCCGGTTCCTTTTTGTACGAGCAGCCATTTGCGGGGCAACGGACAGCGAACAGCTTGCTGTGAGCTGGCTGCGGTATTGCGGCGGATAGGGGAAGAACATCTTTCCTGATCCGATATCTGAGGAGGACGGTAGGATGAGTGAGATTCTGGAGGAGTTTGTCAGCGGATTTTGCCGCACCTGCAACGGGACGCGGACGGTCTGCTGCGAATATGAGCGGGGAGCTGACGGAAGGCTGCGGCTGACGGACTTTGAGTGCGACCCGGAGCGCTGCGCGAACAGCGCGGCCTGCGAGATCTGGCGGGAGGCCGGACGGCGGGCAGAAGGGTAGAGAGGAGACGGACAAGATGGCAAAGAGAATGCTGGACTGCGTGACATCAGATTTTCAGGGATTTACAAAGGAGGACTGGCTGTCGAGCATCAGCGGCAGCGAGGGGAGGGTGATCGCCTGCGAGAGCATCGGTACGGTGCTGCCTATGCTGGGAAACATCACTAACGCGGAGTTTACGGCGTCCATGGGCGCGGACATCCTGCTTTTGAATATTTTCGACGTGGAGGATCCGGTGATCCAGGGGCTGCCGCCGGTGGACAAAAAAGACTGCATCCGGGAGCTGAAGCGCCTGACCGGGCGGATGGTGGGGATCAATCTGGAGCCGGTGGAAGATTCCTACGAGTCGGAGGACCCGGACAGCATGTGGAAAATGTCCCCGGGGCGGAAGGCCACGCCGGAGAACGCGGCAAGAGCCTGCGAGATGGGAGTGGACATGGTGCTGCTGACCGGCAATCCGGGTAACGGAGTGTCCAATCAGGCCATCACGGACACGCTGCGCAGGCTGAAGGCGCTTCTGGGAGACCGGCTGATCTTAGCGGCGGGGAAGATGCACGCGTCGGGCATCCCGTCCGAGGCCGGAGAGCACATCATCACGGGACGCGATGTGGAGGAATTTATCGGAGCGGGCGCGGACATCGTGCTTCTGCCCGCGCCGGGCACGGTGCCGGGCATCACGACGGAGTACGTGCGGGGGCTTGTGAAGGAGGCCCACAGCCGGGGCGTGCTGACTATGACGTCCATCGGCACGTCGCAGGAGGGAGCGGACGTGGAGACGATCCGCCAGATCGCGCTCATGTGCAAGATGGCCGGGACGGACATCCATCATCTGGGCGACTCCGGCTATACGGGCATGGCCCTGCCGGAAAACATACTGGCCTACTCCAAGGCGATCCGGGGAGCAAGGCACGCCTACCGGCGGATGGCAGTGTCGGTGAACCGGTAAACGAGACCCGTTTCCCTTGCCACGTCCGCCTGCATGAGCTATAATCAAAAATAAAGGACGGCGCGGGCGGAAGCCGCGGACCGGACAGAGGAGGAATTTTCCATGAGCTATGCCGATCAGCTTTTCATCGGGATGTGTACGGATATTTTGGAGAACGGGACGAGCACCGAGGGCGAGAAGGTGCGGCCCAGATGGGAGGACGGCGCGCCGGCCTACACGATCAAACGGTTCGGCGTGGTGAACCGGTACGATCTGCGGAAGGAATTTCCGGCCATCACGCTGCGCAGGACGGCGCTTAAAAGCTGCATGGACGAGATCCTGTGGATCTATCAGAAGAAATCCGCCAACATTCACGATCTGAACAGCCATGTCTGGGACGAGTGGGCGGACGAGACTGGCTCCATCGGCAAGGCCTACGGCTACCAGATCGGCGTGAAGAGCCGCTATAAAGAGGGCATGATGGACCAGATGGACCGGGTGCTCTACGACCTGAAGCACAATCCCTTCAGCCGCCGGATCATGACCAACACGTACGTGCACGCGGATCTGAGCGAGATGCATCTCTATCCGTGCGCCTACGGGACCACGTGGAACGTGACCCAGACGCCGGGGGAGGAGCGGCTGACGCTGAATCTGGTGCTGCACCAGCGGTCGCAGGACGTGCTGGCGGCCAACAACTGGAACGTATGTCAGTACGCGATCCTGCTGATGATGGTGGCGCAGTCGTGCGGTATGATCCCCGGGGAGCTGCTCCACGTGATCGCGGACGCCCACATCTACGACCGGCATGCGGACATCGTCCGGGAGCTGATCGGACGGACGCCCTACCCGGCGCCGAAGGTGAGCCTGAACCCCGGGATCACGGATTTTTACAAGTTTACGACGGAGGACCTGCTGGTGGAGGACTATCAGACAGGGCCGCAGGTGAAGAATATTCCCATCGCAGTGTAGGAGGAGAGTCTATGAATCTGATCGTCAATGTGGACCGAAACTGGGCCATTGGATACAAAGGAAAGCTTCTGGTCAGCATTCCGGAGGATATGAAATTTTTCCGCACCCAGACTACGGGCAAGGTGGTGGTGCTGGGGCGCAGGACGCTGGACACCTTTCCGGGCGGACAGCCGCTGAAGAACCGGACGAATATCATCCTGAGCCGGAATCCGGACTTCCGGGTGAAGGGCGCGCTGGTGTGCCATTCGGTGAAGGAGGCTTTGAAGGAGCTGGAGAAATATGACAGCGACGACGTCTATATCATCGGCGGCGACGCCATTTACCGGGAGTTTCTGCCCTACTGCAGCGTGGCCCATGTGACCAGGACGGAGCACGCCTACGAGGCGGACGCGTGGTTTCCGGATCTGGAGGCGGATCCGGAGTGGACGCTGACCGGGGAGAGCGAGGAGCGGACCTATTTTGATCTGGAGTTCCGGTTCTGCCGGTATGAGAGACGGGAGCGCTGAGCATGGCGGGAAGGAGAAGAGACCGGATCTTTCAGTTCGGTCCCCTTGGCATGGATACCAATCTGCTGGTGTCGCTGTTCTTCGTCATGGTGTTCGGCTTTATCATGATCTACAGCGCCAGCTATTATAAGGCGGGAATGAGCGCCAGCTTCAACAACGATTCCATGTATTTCCTGAAGCGTCAGGTCGTCTACAGCGCGGTGGGCGTTGTGGCGATGCTGATCGTGTCGGCGGTCAACTACCATGTGTGGAGCAGGTTTGCCGTTCTCGGCTATGCCGCCTGTCTGGTGCTGATCCTGCTTCTGAAGAGCCCCATCGCCATCACGGCGAACCATGCCACGCGGTGGATCCAGCTGGGGCCGGTGCAGCTTCAGGTGGCCGAGCCCATCAAGCTGATCATGATCGTCTTTATGTCGACGCTGCTGGTGGCAAGAGGCAGGCATCTGAGAACGTGGGTCTCCATGATCCGCATCATGATCCCGGCCGGGATCATCGGGGTGCTGGTCTGGAAGGTCAGCGACAATATGAGTACGGCGGTGATCATCCTCGGCACGGCGGTGCTGATGGTCTACATCGTCCATCCGGAATACTGGAGATTTTTCCTGTGCGCGGCGCTGGTCGCGGCGGCAGCGGCGGCGGTCGTTTATTACGTTGGCAGTCTGGATCCGTCCCAACTGGGAGAGAACTTCCGGTTCGGCCGCATCCGGGCATGGCTGGATCCATACGAGTATGAGGACAGCACGGCCATGCAGGCGCTTCAGGGGTTGTACGCCATCGGAAGCGGGGGCCTGTGGGGCAAGGGGCTTGGCAACAGCATCCAGAAGCTGGGGACGCTGCCGGAGCCGTACAACGATTACATATTTACGATCATCTGCGAGGAGCTGGGGATCTTCGGGGCAGGGATGGTGATCATGCTCTTCATTTACCTTCTGTACCGGATCTACATCATCTCCCAGACGGCGGAGGACATGCTGGGGAGGCTCATCACGATCGGCGTGTTTTCCCACATCGCGCTGCAGGTGGTCCTGAACCTTCTGGTGGTGACCGGGCTGTTTCCGACCACCGGCGTGACGCTGCCGTTTTTCAGCTACGGAGGCTCGGCGTCCGTCTTTTTGCTGATTGAGTTCGGGCTGGTGCTGAGCGTCAATAAATACAGTGTCCAAAAGCGTCTGGACGACGCCCGGGAAGAGAGATTTGCATAGGAGGAATGCGAGATGTACCGCGATCATACAAAGGCTGTAAGGATTGGAGACCGGGTCATCGGAGGGGGAAATCCCATCCTGATCCAGTCTATGACCAACACGAGGACGGAGGACGTCACGGCGACGGTGGAGCAGATCCGGAGACTGACCGAGGCCGGCTGCGAGATCGTCCGCTGTACGGTGCCCACCGAGGAGGCGGCCAGAGCCATCGGGGAGATCAAAAAGCAGATCACGATCCCGCTGGTGGCGGATATCCATTTTGATTACCGCATGGCTATCGCGGCCATGGAAAACGGGGCCGACAAGATCCGGATCAATCCGGGGAATATCGGAAGCATGGAGAGGATCAGGGCCGTGGTGGACACGGCGAAGGAGCGGGACATCCCGATCCGCGTGGGCGTCAACAGCGGTTCCCTCGAAAAAGAGCTGCTGGAAAAATACGGAGGCGTCACGGCGGAGGGGATCGTGGAGAGCGCCCTTGACAAGGTGCGGATCATCGAGGAGCTGGGGTACGACAATCTGGTCGTCAGCATCAAGTCTTCGGACGTGCTCATGTGCGCGAAGGCCCACGAGCTGATCGCGGACAAGACCGACCATCCGCTCCACGTGGGCATCACCGAGGCCGGAACGCTGTTTTCCGGAAATATCAAGTCCGCCGTCGGACTTGGCATCATCCTGAGCAAGGGCATCGGAGACACGATCCGCGTGTCCCTGACCGGGGACCCGGTGGAGGAGATCAAGTCGGCGAAGCTGATCCTGCGCACACTGGGACTTCGGAAGGGCGGCGTCGAGGTCGTGTCATGTCCCACCTGCGGGCGGACGAAGATCGATCTGATCGGCCTTGCCAATCAGGTGGAGACCATGGTATCGGGCTTTCCGCTGGACATCAAGGTGGCGGTCATGGGCTGCGTGGTCAACGGGCCGGGAGAGGCCAGAGAGGCCGATATCGGCATCGCCGGAGGGGACGGCATCGGGCTTCTGATCAGACACGGGGAAGTGGTGAAGAAGCTTCCCGAGGGCGAGCTTCTGGACGCCCTGCGGTATGAACTGGAGAATTGGAATGAATGAAAAACCTTTTTTTGACGTCTTCCGCACGCTGGAGGTGGACAGCCAGACGCGGGCGCTCTTCGAGCAGGTGGTCGTAAACCGGGTGAGCACATCCCCGGCGCAGGACGTCCTGCGGGTCTATATCACGAGTAAAAAGCTGATTGCGAAAAATCAGCTTTTTCAGTTGTCCAGACAGATCCAGCGCCAGATCTTCGGCTACCGGAAGGTGCAGGTCCATATCTTCGAGAAATTCCAGCTGTCCGGGCAGTACACGCCCAGCAAGCTGTGGGCGCTCTACGAGGACAGCGTGATGACGGAGCTGGAGGCGTACAGCCCGTACAAGAGGAGCATCCTGAAAAATTCCAGAGTGGAGTTTCCAGATGAGGACAACGTGACGGTGGGCGTCTCTGAGAGGGTGTACGACCGGGAGGCGGTGGACGACATCGTCCGCATTCTGGACCGGGTGTTCAACGAGCGGTGCGGCTTCCGGGTCAAGGTGGACGTGAAGTATCTGGAGATGAAGGAGAGCGCGTCCATGGAGAAGAGCGAAGCCGAGCTTCAGCAGCGCATCAGCTTCCTGACGGAGAATCTGCGCCGGGAGAAGGCGGCCAGAGCGGAGGCGAAGGCCGAGGCGCGGGCCGCGCGGGAAGAGAAGAAGGCGGCGGCTGTCGGCGGGGAGGAGACTCCCGCGCCGAAAATGCAGGCGGCAGGGACCGCTTCCTCCGGAAATGCGGGCGCTTCCGACGGCGGAGCGGGCGGCCGGAGAGGCTTTTCCCCGGGACAGGGCTTCGGCGGCCGCAGAGGCTCCTTCGGACAGGGAGGCTCGTGGAAGCGCAGCGACAATCCGGACGTGCTCTACGGCAGGGACTTCGACGACGAGCCCATGCCGCTGGAGCAGGTGGTGGAGGAGATGGGCGAGGTGACCGTCAAGGGCAAGCTCCTGAACGTGGAGGAGCGGGAGATCCGGGGCGAGCGCACGATCATCACCATGACGCTGACAGATTTTACCGACACGATCCATGTGAAAATGTTCGTGAGAAACGACGCGCTGGAGGAGATCCGGGGAAAGATAAACGCGGGAGCCTTCGTGAAGGTCAAGGGCATGACCGTGCTGGACCGGTTCGACCATGAGCTCGGCATCAGCTCCGTGACGGGGATCAGGAAGATCGCCGATTTTACCACGTCCCGCATGGATTATGCCTATAAGAAACGGGTGGAGCTCCACTGCCACACGAAGATGAGCGACATGGACGGCGTCACCGACGCGTCCGTCCTCTTAAAGCGGGCCAGATCGTGGGGAATGCCCGCGCTGGCCATCACGGACCACGGCTGCGTGCAGGCGTTCACTGAGGCCAGCCACACTATCTCCAAGGACGAGGAGTTCAAGGTGATCTACGGCGTGGAAGGGTATCTGGTGGACGACCTGAAGGAAGTGGCGGAGAACTCCAAAGGACAGAGCCTGGACGGTTCCTTCGTGGTGTTCGACCTGGAGACCACGGGACTGTCCGCGGTGCGCAACCGGATCATCGAGATCGGCGCGGTCAAAGTGGAGAACGGGCGGATCACAGACCGGTTCAGCACCTTTGTGAACCCGCAGGAGCCCATCCCGTTCGAGATCGAGCAGCTCACCAGCATCAGCGACGAGATGGTCATGGGAGCTCCGGTCATCGAGGACGTCCTCCCGGAATTTCTGAAATTCTGCGAGGGCTCGGCGCTGATCGCCCACAACGCTTCCTTTGACGCGGGTTTTATACAGGAAAACTGCCGCCGCATGGATATCCGCACGGATTTCACGGTGGGCGACACGGTGGCCATGGCGCGGGTGCTGCTCCCGGCGCTCAGCAAATTCAAGCTGGATACGGTGGCGAAGGCGCTGGGGATCCCGCTGGACCATCATCACCGGGCGGTGGACGACGCGGCCTGCACGGCCGAGATCTTCGTGAAGTTCATCCAGATGTTCAAGGACAAGGACGCGTTCACGCTGGATCAGGTCAACGAGCTTGGCCGGGCCAACGCGGGAGCCATCAAAAAGCTCCCCACCTACCATGTGATCATCCTGGCAAAAAACGATATCGGGCGCGTGAATCTGTACCGTCTGGTCTCCATGTCCCATCTGGATTATTTTGCCAGAAGGCCAAGGATCCCGAAGAGCGAGCTGGCGAAATACAGGGAGGGACTGATCGTGGGCTCCGCCTGCGAGGCGGGGGAGCTCTATCAGGCGATCCTGCGGGGCGCTCCCAGCCAGGAGGTGGCCCGGATCGTGGAGTTTTACGATTACCTGGAGGTGCAGCCGCTGGGAAACAATGCGTTCATGTTGCGGGATTCCAAAAATCCGGTCAACTCCGAGGAGGATCTGAAGGAAAATGTCCGGAAGATCGTCCGGCTGGGGGAAGAGTTCGGAAAACCGGTGGCGGCCACCTGCGACGTCCACTTCATCGATCCGGAGGACGAGATCTACCGGCGGATCATCATGACGGGAAAGGGGTTTGCCGACGCGGATCAGCAGGCGCCGCTCTATCTGCGCACGACAGAGGAGATGCTGGAGGAGTTCGCGTTTCTCGGGGCGGAGAAGGCGCAGGAGATCGTGGTGGACAACACGAACCTGATCGCGGATATGTGCGAGCACCTCTCGCCGGTGCGTCCGGACAAGTGCCCGCCGGTCATCCCGGATTCGGACAAGACGCTCCGGGAGATCTGCTATCAGAAGGCACATGAGATTTACGGGGAGAATCTGCCCGAGGTGGTGACCGAGCGGCTGGAGCGGGAGCTGAAGTCCATCATCGGAAACGGCTTTGCGGTCATGTACATCATCGCCCAGAAGCTGGTGTGGAAGTCCAACGACGACGGCTATCTGGTGGGCTCCCGCGGATCTGTCGGTTCCTCCTTCGTGGCGACCATGGCCGGCATCACCGAGGTGAACCCGCTGCGGCCCCACTATATCTGCCCGTCCTGCCATTACAGCGATTTTGACTCGGAGGACGTGAAGAAGTATGCGGGCATGGCCGGGTGCGACATGCCGGACAAGAACTGCCCGGTCTGCGGAGAGAAGCTTCAAAAGGAAGGCTTTGACATTCCGTTTGAGACGTTCCTCGGTTTCAAGGGAAACAAGGAGCCGGACATCGACCTGAATTTCTCCGGAGATTACCAGTCCAAGGCCCACAAATACACAGAGGTCATCTTCGGAGCCGGGCAGACCTACCGGGCGGGGACCATCGGGACGCTGGCGGACAAGACGGCGTTTGGCTATGTGAAGCGGTACTACGAGGATCACGGCGTCAGCAAGCGCAACTGCGAGATCGACCGGATCGTGCTGGGCTGCACGGGCGTGCGGCGGACGACGGGGCAGCATCCGGGCGGCATCATCGTGCTGCCGCTGGGGGAGACGATCTACTCCTTCACGCCGGTGCAGCACCCGGCCAACGATACGACCACGGACATTGTGACGACTCACTTTGACTACCACTCCATCGACCACAACCTGCTGAAGCTGGATATTTTGGGGCACGACGATCCGACCATGATCCGTATGCTGGAGGATCTGACCGGAGTGGACGCAAAGACGATCCCGCTGGACGACCCGCAGGTCATGACGCTTTTTCAGAGCACGGAGGCGCTGGGAGTAAGGCCGGAGGACATCGGAGGAACGAAGCTGGGATCGCTTGGGATCCCGGAGTTTGGAACCGAGTTCGCCATGCAGATGCTCATCGACACGCACCCGACCCACTTCTCCGATCTGGTCCGGATCGCCGGACTGGCGCACGGGACCGACGTGTGGCTTGGCAACGCCCAGACGCTCATTCAGGAAGGAAAGGCCACGATCTCCACGGCCATCTGCACCCGCGACGATATCATGACCTACCTGATCGGCATGGGGCTGGAGAGCGAGATGTCCTTCAAGATCATGGAGGCGGTGCGAAAGGGCATGGTGGCCAAGGGAAAATGCGACAAATGGCCGGAGTGGAAGGCGGAGATGGAAGCCCACAACGTGCCCGACTGGTATATCTGGTCCTGCGAGAAGATCAAGTACATGTTCCCGAAGGCACATGCGGCGGCTTACGTCATGATGGCATGGAGGATCGCGTGGTGCAAGATCAACTATCCGCTGGCTTACTATGCGGCGTATTTCAGCATCCGCGCCGACGCTTTCAACTATGAGATCATGTGTCAGGGGAGGGACCGGCTCGAGCGCTATATGGAGGACTACCGGCGCAGGAGCGACACTCTGTCCCAGAAGGAACAGGACACGCTGAAGGACATGAAGAGCGTGCAGGAAATGTACGCCAGAGGCTTTGAGTTCATGAAGCTGGACATCTACCGGGCGGACGCCCACAAGTTCCAGATCATCGACGGCAGGCTGATGCCGGCGCTGTCCACCATCGACGGACTGGGCGACAAGGCGGCGGACGCTTTCGTGGCGGCGGCTGCGGACGGGCCGTTCCTGTCCAGAGACGACCTGCGCCAGCGCAGCAAGCTGAGCAAGACCGTCATCGACCTGATGGGAGATCTGGGACTTCTGGAGGGGCTGCCCGAGTCCAATCAGCTGTCATTGTTTGACTTTGGATGATAAATAAGCTATACTAAACAGTGTGCGGCAAAACGGAGGAACCGTGCCGCGAGGTCAGTACGTGCAGGCGGACAGAGCCTGTGAAATGGCGACAGTTCAGCCATGCATCTTGAAAGCTCGCTGCTTCGCAGCTAACCGGCGCTTGCGCGCCTGCTTTCTCGATCACGGCTAAGCGCCGTATGGCAAATATGGGAAAGCTCTGCTTACATGCAAGCATGACGCAGTGCTTCCCCATATTTCCCGCATGGCTGAATAGTTACGCGAAATGGAGGAACATAGATTATGGTAAGAGCAGTAGTAGGAGCAAACTGGGGAGACGAGGGCAAGGGCAAGATCACGGATATGCTCGGCCAGGAGTCCGACATCATCGTCCGCTTTCAGGGAGGAGCAAACGCCGGACATACCATCGTGAACGATTACGGAAAGTTTGCGCTCCACACCCTTCCGTCCGGTGTGTTCTACGGACATACTACAAGCATCATCGGAAACGGAGTTGCGCTCAACATCCCGGTTCTGTGCAAAGAGATCCAGGGGATCGTGGACCGCGATGTGCCAAAGCCGAAGATCCTGATCTCCGACCGGGCGCAGATGGTCATGTCTTATCATATCCTGTTTGATAAACTGGAGGAGGAGCGTCTGGGCGGAAAATCCTTCGGATCCACCAAGTCCGGCATCGCTCCGTTCTATTCGGACAAGTACGCGAAGATCGGCTTTCAGGTCAGCGAGCTGTTCCGGGACGAGGCGTCCCTGCGGGACAAGATCGACGGGGTTCTGGCTCAGAAGAACGTCATTCTGGAGCATCTTTACCATGCGCCGGCCCTGAAGACGGACGACATTTACAAAGAACTGATGGAATATAAGGAGCTGGTGGAGCCGTACGTGTGCGACGTATCCGCCTATCTGTGGGAAGCGCTGAAGGAAGGAAAGAATATCCTTCTCGAAGGACAGCTTGGAACGATGAAGGATCCGGATCACGGAATCTATCCGATGGTGACCTCTTCGTCCACACTGGCGGCCTACGGGGCCATCGGCGCGGGTATCCCGCCCTATGAGATCAAGCAGATCATCGCGGTCTGCAAAGCATACTCCAGCGCGGTGGGCGCGGGAGCCTTTGTCAGCGAGATCTTCGGGGAGGAGGCCGATGAGCTGAGACGCCGCGGCGGCGACGGCGGCGAGTTCGGCGCGACGACCGGACGCCCGAGAAGAATGGGATGGTTCGACTGCGTGGCGTCCAAGTATGGCTGCCGTCTGCAGGGAGCCACCGACGTGGCGTTCACGGTGCTGGACGTGCTGGGCTATCTGGATGAGATCCCGGTGTGCGTAGGCTACGACATTGACGGACAGATCACCACCGAGTTCCCGACCACGCACCTTCTGGAGAAGGCGAAGCCGGTCTACGAGACGCTGCCGGGCTGGAAGTGCGACATCCGCGGGATCCGCAGGTATGAGGAGCTGCCGGAGAACTGCCGCAGATATATCGAGTTCATCGAGAAGCAGATCGGCTTCCCGATCACGATGATCTCCAACGGTCCGAGCCGCGACGACATCATCCGCAGAACGGTGTAACCTATGATCAGAAATATCATTTTCGATATCGGAAACGTGCTGGTGGACTTTTGCTGGAGAGAGCATCTTGAGCGGTTCGGCTTTTTCGGGGAAGAGCAGGAAAAGCTTGCGAAAGCGCTGATGCTCGGCCCGATCTGGCCGCAGATCGATCTGGGGATCCGGGACGATCAGGAGCTTCTGGAAGCGTTTGTGAAGAGCGCTCCGGAGCTGGAGAGCCAGATCCGCCTCGTGTACTCGGATCTGAGCACCATCGTCCGGGAGCGGGAGGGCTCCGCGCCGTGGCTCCGCTCGCTGAAGGAGCGCGGGTACAGGATCTACTACCTGTCCAACTACGGAGAACGGATCCGCCGGGAGACGGAGCAGGAGCTTTCGTTTCTGCCGGAGATGGACGGAGGGATTATGTCCTACACGGTCCACCTGATCAAGCCCGATCCTGCCATTTACCGGGCGCTTCTGGAGAAATACGGTCTGAAGGCAGAGGAGTGCGTCTTTCTGGACGACTCCCGGCCGAACGTGGAGGCGGCCCGCGCCCTCGGCATGGAAGGCGTCGAGGTGGAGAGCCAGGAGCAGGCGAAGCAGGAACTGGAGAAGCTTTTGGAGCGGACGGACTAGATCCGCCCGGAAGGAGGAAGAAATATGAGAGACGTGCTGGACGTACATACTCATACGATCGCCAGCGGTCACGCCTACAATACGATGATGGAGATGATCCATGAAGCGCAGCGGAAGGAACTGGAGGTCTACGGCATCACGGAGCATGCTCCGCGGATGACGGGAACGTGCACTGATTTCTACTTTCACAATCTGAAGGTTGTTCCGGAACGCCATGGGGATCTGGAGCTGCTGCTGGGCATCGAGCTCAATATTCTCGACCAGTACGGCACGGTGGATCTGGAGGAGCCCTACCTCGGCCAGATGGACGTGGCCATCGCCAGCCTCCATCTGCCCTGCATCAAGCCGGGCAGCCGGGAGTACAACACGGAATGCCTGATCAGCGCCATGAAAAACCCGCACATCAATATCATCGGCCATCCGGACGACGGACGGTTTCCGGTGGATTTTGAGGCGGTGGTGCAGGCGGCAAAGGAATACCACACGCTTCTGGAGGTCAACAACAATTCGCTGAACCCCAGATGCTTCCGCCAGAATGCGCGGGAGAACGACGCGGCCATGCTGAGACTCTGCAAGAAGTACGGCGTGCCGGTCATCATGGCAAGCGACGCCCACTACTACGAAGACATCCTGAACCACGAGCTGGCTATGGACGTGCTGCGGGAGGTGGATTTCCCGGAGGAACTGGTCGTCAACACCGACCGGGAAAAGCTCTACCCGTTCATCAACAAATATATTGGGAGATAGCCGCGCAGTCAAAAGCGCCTGCCCCCTGAGCGGAAAGGGATCCGCGAAGGGGGCGGGCGCTTTTGACTGCTTACGGCTGAGAGATCTGCGAATTCCGGTATTCGCTGGGATTCATACCCGTGATTTTTTTAAATACCTTTGAAAAGTAGCTCTGGTCATTGTAGCCAACCTTTCCGGCGATCTCCTTTACCGAGAAATCGCCATGGCGGATCAGCTCCATTGCTTTCTGGATCCGGATCCCAGTGAGGTAATCGACGAAATTCTGATCGGTATACTGCTTGAACAGCTTACTCAGATAGTAGCTGTTGATGTGAAAGCGGTGACTCAGACCGGAGAGCGTCAGCTGGCGGTCATACTTTTCCTGAATGTACGCGCAGATCTGGGTGATCGTCTGATGCTGACGTTTCTGCGTCTGAGAAATGTAGGCGTCGGCGATCCCCGCGAGGAGGAGCCCGGACTGTTCGACCAGCGTTTCCCCGGACAGACCGGTCAGCAGCGCCCGGAAATCCCGCGCCGGAGGCTGTCCGGTCAGCAGGCGCTCAATGTACGAGAGGGCGTCGGCGGTCGTCTCCTGGGCAAAGCCGGACGGAAGCCGCGCCTCTTCTGAGCGGACATAGCTCTGAAAGAGACTTCCGGCGGCGTCCGTGCTCTGCGCCCGGATGTGCTGTATGATATGCTGCAAGGCCGGGTGAGGAAGGGCCTCGGAAGGAATTCTTACGGTATCGGCGTCGGAGACCGGGCGGCGCAGCTTGTCGATACAGGAGCGGAAAGATGCGGACAGCCCTTCGTTGGAGGCAAATTCCGTTCCGATAGCGTAGGAGATCTCATGTCCCAGCGCACTGGAAGCTTCCCGCGCGAGGCTGGAGGTAATCTTCCGGAGCTCCAGGAGGCATTCTTCATGGTGCCGGTGATGAAAGAAAAAATAAACGATAAACGTATCGTTGATGATGGCCGAGATGATACGGATGCCTTTCTGGTGCATGCGGGAGCGCAGCGCGGGTCTTAAACGGGAGACCTTTTCATAGACCTGCACGGATTCTCCGCTTTGGCTTTTGTCCGGACGGATCCCGAAAGCGGTGCAGCAGCCCCAGTCATAGACGACGCCCGACATGAGGAGATAGTCGTTGAGCAGGTCGGAGCAGGCGGCCTTCTGGTCGCGCATGATGGAGTAGATGATGTCCTTTTCCAGCATGGTAGACAGATGACGGATCCGCCGGTCCGCGTTTTTCTTTTTCTTAAGCTCCTGCTCATGATTCTGGTACCAGTGAAAGTATTTGCTGACAGAGGATGACAGGTCGGGCAGCTGCACCGGCTTGAGCAGATAGTCTCTGGCGCCGGCCACGATGGCTCCTTTTGTGTAGGAAAAATCGTTGTGGGCGCTGACAACCACGCAGTAAACGTCGGGATTTTCCTCCAGAAGCTTTAAAAAGGACAGCCCGTCCATCTGCGGCATCTGGATATCTACAAATAAAAGCGTCGGATGGAATTCCTGGATCTCGGTCAGCGCTTCCAGAGCGCCGGAGGCGGTGACGATGTGAAATTCTTCTCCCCATTGATATTCCAGAAGCATGCGAAGCATGTGGACGTCCCGGTCCTCGTCATCAACGATCAGTATCGTGTGCATAGGGCTCCCCCTCTCTTTTGTCGCTGTAATCCTCTTTCAACTCCTTCGGGATCCGTATGATCACGGAGACGCCGGCCCCCGGAGCGCTTTGAAGCTCAAATTCCTCCTCGCCGCCGTAGCAGAGGGTCAGCCGCTCCCGGATATTGTGAAGACCGATGGAATCGCGCTTCTCCTGACAGGCGTCCGCGCACGGTTCGTTCAGCCGTTTTAAAAGATCTTCCGGGATTCCAACGCCGTTGTCCCGGATGATGATCTCGATCCGCTCTCCGTCCCCGCTCTCCGATACCAGGATCAGGATCTGCCCCAGCTCGAAGGACGGCTCCAGTCCATGAACGATGGAGTTTTCCACAATGGGCTGCAAGCTCATCCACGGAAGCCGGATCTCATCCGGATCCAGCGGGGGAGCGATGGAAATCTGCAGATCCAGAGGAAAGGAAAAGCGGGTTTTCTGAAGAAACACGTAAGAACGGATAATGTCCAGTTCCTCCGTCAGCGTGACGGAGGATTTCATGCTGTGCAGAGAGTAGCGGAGATATTTGCATATATTTCCGACAATTTCCACGGTCTCAAAGGACCCCTCGCTCATGGCGGACTGGGATACGGTGGTCAGGAGATTAAACAGAAAATGCGGATGGATCTGCGCCAGCAGGGCACGGTAGCGGGTCTCCTTGTATAAAAGCTCCAGACGGGCCTGCTCTCTGGAATCCTCCAGCGCTTTTTGCAGACTGGCCGTCATGGAGGCGAAGGTGGCGGACAGCAGATGGATCTCCTGAAAATTGGTCTCCACCGCGGGAACCGCGTTCAGATCTCCGGCTCCGATGCGGGATGCGGTCAGGGCCAGCCGCTCCAGAGGTCTGGAAATATTTTCTGATATGCGCCGGCTCAGGACGGCGGCCAGCACGGCCGAGACGGCGAGGACGATCAGAAAGAAAACGGTCAGCCGGTGAAAAAGATGGAGCATGGCGGAATACTGACTGGTATTGTTCTTGATCTCCATATCGAGAAAATCGTCAAGCGTATCCTGGATGTATCCGCCGATCTTTACCCCTTCCTCATAGTCTTCAATATAGGTGCGGGTCTGAGGATAGTACTTGTACATGCTGGAGTAATTGGAATACAGGTTGATGTAGGTGATCACATAGCGGTCGTACAGATTCTGCAGGCTGACGACAGTCTGGAAGGCTTCGTCGGTGGAGGCGGAGGCGGAGAGCTCCTCCAGATGCCCGCCGATGTCCACGATCGCTTCGTCGTACTGGCGGAAATAATACAGATCCTTGGTCAGAACATAATCCCGGATATACTGGTTGCAGTATTCCACGTCCCCGGAGATCTCAGAGGAGATCGCAATTTTGTCAAAGATCGCCGTGTACATACGGTTCATGGCAAGCATCCCGGCGCCGAAGAGAACGCACAGGAGAGAAAACATGCCGATGATGATCAGCAGGTATCGACGGATGTGATGCTTGATAGCCGGAATGGATCTCATAAGGAATCCTCCTCGTTCTGTGTCAGCCGATCCAGCAGGAGCGCTCCTTCATATCCTATCTCATAGTAGTCGGTGCGGATCAGGGCGTCCGGAAGCGTTGCGTCAAAATATTCTCCGCTCACATATGGGTCGTCGCAGCCGATGATTCCGGGAGAGGTAAAAAGAGAAGAATCCAGATATCTGACGGCTGAGGCAGTGCTGGCCGCATCCGTGCAGAACAGGTACCGGATCTGATTTTCCAGGATGTAGTCCTCCACCTGATCCGTGGAGGAGACGATATCGATATTGAGCGCAAGAGTACCGGAGACAGAGATTCCGTTTTGTGCAAGACAGTCGGAAAAGGCGGACGCCCGGTTCTGATAGACAATGTTCTGCTGATCACCGATCAGAATGTAGATGTTCTCCGGGTCGGACGCGACGCTTAAAAATTCCAGAGCCGCCTGTCTGCCGACAGACTGCGCGCTGGCGATGCAGGGGACATCGTCGGAAATACGGTTGAGGAGAGTCACAAGGCCGACTCCCTGACGGCGGATGGTATCCAGCATATCGAGTCCTTCCGGACCGTTGTCCATGGGACAGAGGAGGATGCCGTCGAAGCCGCTGAGAAGAGCTTTGTCCACTTCAGCCTTCTGCTCCTCGAAGGAGGAGACTTCCAGAAATCTGATATAGACATGAAGTTCCTCGGACGCGGCCGAAAGCCCTTCCGAAAGCTGCAGATTCTGCCCAATCGTATCGGTCGGAACGATGACGGCATACCGCTTCAGGAGACGATCGGAGTGCGCTCCGACAGAGGCGTTGAACCGGATACAAAGAAAACAGCCGATCACGGCGAACAGAAAGGCAAACGGCAATAGTTTTGCGTGCTTCATGTATTTCTCCCAGTGTTGTCCTGATAGTTGCTGTTTCATTATGTCATTTTTTGTGCGAATACGCAAGCAAAATTCGGTATTTTTTTGTTCTTTTCCGTCAAAATAACAAAAAAATACCAGAATTATCTTGGGAAATCCGGTAAAAATTTGGGGACTTGGGGAGGAACGCTTGTGCTTAAACGGACAGATTGCTATGATGACCTCACAATCTGACGCCGCCTTAGGGGGAGGCGAAAATCTATCTTTTACGGGAGGTATATCATGAAGAGCAAAAAGGGAAGACTGATCAGTCTGTTGCTGGCAGGAGTTTTACTGACAGGATGCGGGAGCGCGCAGGCAGGAGGCGGCGATACGGCATCGGAAAGCGGTTCGGGAGACGAACCGGTCTATTTCGGCGTGGCGGCGTCCATCACCGGAAATATGGCCGAGACGGGAGTCATGATGGACGTGGCGGCCAGAATGGCCGTGGATGAGATCAACGCGTCGGGAGGCATCAACGGACGCCCGATCGAGCTGGTGCTGGAGGACACAAAGGCCGATCCGAAGGAATCCACCGAGGTGGCGAGAAAATTCGTGGAGGATGACCGGATTATGGCGGTGCTCGGTGATGTGACTACTTCGCAGGTTATGGCGGCGGCGCCGATCTACGAGGACGGGGGACTCGTACAGTGTACGCCCACGGCTTCCGGCAATGACTTTCCGGCGATGGGAGAGTATCAGTTCTCCACCGCGGGAAGGGCGGCCGATGAGATCCCGGCTTTTGTACAGAATGTGCTGATCGACACGCTGGACTGCCAGAATCTGGCGATCATCTACATGAACAACGACTGGGGGCTGGAGATCGCGCAGTCCGCAAAAGCGGAATGTGAGAAGAACGGGATTCAGGTGGTGTCCGAAGAGAATTTCCTTGAGGGCGAAAAGGATTTCACATCCGTGCTGTCCAAAATCCGTCAGACGGATCCGGACGTACTCTTTGTGGCGGCTCAGTACACGGAGGGAGCGCTGATCGTCAATCAGGTGAAGCAGATGGGGTGGGACGTCATGATGACGAC
The DNA here is from genome assembly GCA_030524125.1 of Eubacteriales bacterium. Lineage (GTDB taxonomy): Bacteria > Bacillota > Clostridia > Lachnospirales > Lachnospiraceae > Hominiventricola. The sequence goes on from JAUNHB010000023.1 coordinate 19,129, forward strand.
GCAGGGATCTCTGGTACAGTCCAGTTTCTGCGCGCTCGTGGGGGACGACGCCAATATCATCGGTCAGTGCCCGATCGTGTTCTGCGAGGACATTCCGGACGCCTATGAGTTTGCTCAGAGATTTGTGGAGTATGAAGGCTCCGGCGGTATCCAGCCGACTCTTCGTGCGGCGGCCACCTACAATGCTATGAGAATGCTCGCGCAGGCGGCGGAGAACTGCGGAGACGATCTGAATCGTGCGAACCTGAGAGATCAGCTGGCTGCGATCAAGGATTTTGAAGCGCTGGGCGGGACAAAGATCTCGTTCTCTGAGGAAGGATATGTGAACCTGCAGTACTGCGTCGTTGACATTGAGAACGGACAGTGGGTGCCGCTGGACTAGAAAGCGGAACAGAAGGAGAAGAGCATGTATTTTTTGGAGCAGCTAATCAATGGAATCTGTCAGGGTTCTATTTACGCCCTGGTGGCCATCGGCTATACGATGATCGTAGGTATCATCGGACTGGTCAGCTTCTGCTACGGAGAGACGGTCATGCTGGGAGCGTTTGTCAGCTATATGGCGTTTACCTATCTGGGAGACCATATACTGATCGCATTTCTGGTCAGCTTTCTCGGAACGGCGGTGCTGGGGATCGCCATCCACAAAATCTGTTATGAGCCGTTTTTTGAATCGCCCAGGCATATTTCGCTGACATGCACGATCGGCGCGGGCATTCTGATCAAGAGCGCGATCCAGATCGTGACAAAATCGGAGACGAAGGCGATCCCGCAGATCTTCGGATCGGGATATCTGTCGCTGGGGCAGATCCGCATCGGGTATGTGCAGCTGGCGATCATCTCCATTGTGATCGTGCTGAGCATCGGACTGTCGTTCTTCCTGAACAGGACCAGAACGGGGATCATGCTCAAGGCGGTCAGCCAGGACAAAAAAGCGGCGGCGCTTCTGGGGGTAAACGTAAGCTCCGCCACACTGATCGGAAACTTCGTGGGATGCGGCCTGGGCGGCGTGGCAGGGATGCTGTACTCAGTCTATTACGGAGCGTTTCAGGCGACTATGGGAGGCGCGATTGGCATGAAAGCGTTCAGTTCGTCGGTGCTGGGCGGCCTGCACGACATTGCGGTATCGGCGCTGGGCGGACTTGGGATCGGCGTTCTGGAAAATATCGGGATCTCGCTTGCCGGGACAGGGTACCGTGATCTGATCGCCTTTATCTTCCTGATCCTGGTACTGATCTTTATGCCGTCGGGACTGTCGATGCCGACCAGAAGGAGGAAGAAGAAATGAGGGAATTTACACACCGTCTGAAGGGGATGCTCCATGCGCATCCAAGAGCCGTGGGGGCGGCTCTTATCCTTCTGGCGCTGCTCCTCCCGTGGCTTCTGCCGAGCAGCTATCTTCGGGGGATCGCCGTCCGGATCGTGCTGTATATGCTGTTCGCCACCGGACTGAATGTGACCAACGGCTATGGCGGACAGTTCAACATCGGATTTGCGGGCTTTATGTGCGTGGGAGCCTACACGGCTGGGATTCTGGCCACATCCGGCCAGATCCCGTTTATCCCCGCTCTGATCGCGGCGGGACTGGTGGCGGCGTTTTTCGGATTTCTCATATCGCTGCCCACCTCCCGGCTGTCAGGTATGTATCTTTCCATCGTCACGATGGGATTTTCCGAGATCATCCGGATCATCGTGCTGAACTGGAGCGGACTGACGGGAGGACCGCTGGGGATCAAAAATATTCCGAGACCGAGCTTTTTCGGACTTGAGATCAAGACGCCGGTTGGATTTTACTATCTGGCGCTGGCGCTGCTTCTGATAGCCCTGTTCTGCGTGTACCGGCTGATCCACTCCAGAGTCGGGCGGGCATGGATCTCCATCCGCGAGAATCCTGACGCTGCAAGCTCGCTGGGCGTCAACATCCGTCTCTATAAAGCGATCAACTTTATGGTCAGTGCGTTTATCGCGGGCATGGGCGGCACGTTCATGGCGTTTTACTACCGTTATCTGGCCACGGACATGTTTATGATCGACAACGGACACGAGGTTCTGGCCATGGTCGTGCTGGGAGGAATGGGAACGATGACAGGGCCCATGCTCGGCTCGCTTGTCATCAACCTTGTGACAGAGGCATTCCGCTTTGCGTCGGACTTCCGGCTGGTAGCCTACGCGGTGCTGATCATCGTCATGATGTGGGTGCGGCCGCAGGGGCTGGCGGGAGCCTCCAACAGTATTCTGGCCTCGCAGAGAGCCGATAAGAAAAAACAGCCGGAAAAGAGGGAGAAGACATGACCATACTGGAAGGAAAAAGCGTGAGTAAGCATTTCTCCGGACTGAAGGCGGTGGACCAGGTGGATATGAAGGTGGACGAGGGGGAGATCTTCGGGATCATCGGGCCGAACGGAGCGGGAAAGACGACGTTCTTCAATCTTTGCTCCGGCACATATCCGGTCACCTCCGGGGAGATCTGGCTGGAAGGAAAAAACATTACCGGAAAGCACCCGGAGGAGATCGCCCATCTGGGACTGGCCCGCACGTTTCAGAATATCAAGCTGTTCACGCAGATGACTGTGGCGGAAAATATTGCCATCGGGTTTCACATCCGGACGAAAACGAATATTTTTGACGCCATCACCCGCAACCGCCGTTTCCGGGAGGATGAAGCCTACATCGCCAGGAAAACAGACGAGATCCTGGAGAGGCTGGGGCTTTCGGAGTACAAGCATTACAAGGCGGCCAATCTGTCCTACGGAATGCAGCGGAAGGTGGAGATCGCCAGAACGATGGCGCTGGAGCCGAAGATCCTCCTGCTGGACGAACCGGCGGCGGGCATGAATCCGATGGAGACGCAGGAGCTGTCGGAATTTGTGAGGAAGCTCAACGATGACGGATATACGATCGTGGTGATCGAACACGATATGAAATTTATCATGAACCTCTGTGACCGGATCCTGGTGCTGAACTACGGGCGCAAGATCTGCGAGGGCGTTCCGGAGGAGATCAAACGCAACCGGGAGGTGCAGGAAGCCTATTTCGGAAAAGGGCTTGCCGCAGGAAACGCCGTAAAGGTGGAAGGAGAGGAAACGCTTGCTTAAGGTAGAACATCTGACAGTCCGTTATGGCCATATCCAGGCGCTTGAGGACGTCAGCTTTGAGGTAAAAAAGAATCAGATCATCTCCCTGATCGGAGCCAACGGCGCGGGCAAGACCACGTCGCTGATGTCCATATCCGGGATGGTGCCGAAGATCGGGGGGAGCGTCGTCTTTGACGGAACGGATATCTCCCGGCAGAAGGCTCATATGATCACGAGGAACGGACTTTCCCATGTGCCGGAGGGGAGACGTGTGTTTCCCGGACTGACGGTGGAGGAAAATCTGGTCACGGGAACGATCGGGGCGGGAAAGATCAGCAAGGCCGTCATGCGGGAGCGGATGGAGGAAATGTACGAGCTGTTCCCGCGGATGCGGGAGAGGGCTTCCCAGACGGCGGGAACCCTGTCGGGAGGAGAGCAGCAGATGCTCGCCATCGCCAGAGGGCTGATGAACGATCCGAAGCTGATCATGCTGGACGAACCGTCGCTGGGGCTTGCGCCCAAGGTCGTGGACGAGATTTTCGAGCTGATATTGAAGATACGCGATATGGGTAAGACGGTGCTGCTGATCGAGCAGAACGCGGCGCTGGCGCTGTCTATATCCGATTACGCCTACGTGCTGGAGCTTGGACACATTACGCTTCACGGAACCGGGCAGGAGCTTTTGCATGATCCGATGGTCATGAAAGCGTATTTGGGAATATAGAGGAGAGATATGGCATGAAGGATAGTGACAGAAAAAAGATCATCTCCATGGTGGAGCAAAGGGAGACGTATTTCCATGCGCTCAGCGACGCGGTGTGGAGGACTCCGGAGCTGTTTTTTCAGGAGAAGCAGTCCTCCGGGACGCTGATCGCGGCGCTGGAGGAGCTGGGATTTTTCGTAGAGAAAAATGTGGCGGGAATCTCCACGGCATTTACCGGGACGTATGGGAGCGGACATCCGGTCATCGCGATTCTTGGGGAATTTGACGCGCTGCCTCAGCTGAGCCAGGAGGCGGCCTGCACGGAGAAAAAGCCGGTGGAGGAAGGCGCGCCGGGGCACGGCTGCGGGCACAACGCTCTCGGCGCGGCGTCCATGGCGGCGGCAGCGGCGGTGAAGGATTATCTGGAGGCGACCGGAGGACAGGGGACGATCCGCTATTACGGCTGCCCTGCAGAGGAGGGCGGATCCGGGAAATCCTTTATGGTGGCGGCGGGGGCGTTCCGCGACGTGGACGCGGCCGTCACATGGCATCCGGACACAAAGACCTGCGTGATGGGAGTGAACCAGCTGGCGATCCAGAGCGTGTATTTTACGTTCCATGGGAAATCGGCTCATGCGGCGGGGTGCCCGGATCTGGGACGAAGCGCGCTGGACGCATGCGAGCTGACCAATGTGGGAGTGAACTATTTAAGAGAGCATGTGGTGCAGGAGGCGCGGATCCATTACGCGTATCAGGACGTGGGAGGTCCTGCGCCCAACGTGGTCCAGGATCATGCCTGCCTGAAATACTATATCCGCGCGCCGAAGATCGGCCAGATGCTGGACATTGCCCGCCGGGTGAAGCAGATCGCCCGGGGCGCGGCGCTGATGACCGAGACGGAGCTGGACGTCCGGGTAGAGTTCGGTATGTGCGACCTGCAGCCCAATGATGTGATCGGAAAGATCATGGCGGAGGAGCTGGCCGCGGCCGGGGGACCGGTATTCGACGAGGAGGACCGCCGTCTGGCGAGGGCATTCCGGGAGCAGTATTCCCGGGAGCTGATCGACAATGACATCAAGGATCTGGCAAACTATATGGACACGGACAAAGCGGAGGCTTATCGGGATACGCTCCTGATGGATACGCCGCTGCCGTATTACAGAAAGTATGTGGCCAAGGCCGGATCCAGCGACGTGGGAGACGTAAGCTATGCGGTTCCGACGGCATGGCTCAATGTGGCGGGCTGCGCGTTCGGCACGCCGTTCCATTCCTGGTACGCGACGGCCATGTCCGGCTCTTCCATCATGCACAAGGCAATCACCTGCGCCGCAAAGACGCTGGCGCTGACGGCTGTCCGGCTCATGCGGGAGCCGGAGCGGATCCGGCAGGCGAAGGAGGAGCATGAGGCGGTCACGGGAGGAGTCTACACGAGTCCGATGAGCGGGGAGACTGTAAGATGGAATGGATAGAGGAGACGAAAAAGCTTTATCTGGACATATTGAGGGAGGAGCTGGTACCGGCGCTGGGCTGTACGGAACCCATCGCGGTGGCATATGCCTCCGCGGTGACCCGACGGACGCTGGGCTGTTTTCCGGAAAGGATTCTGGCGGAATGCAGCGGCAACATCATCAAAAATGTCAAGGGCGTGATCGTACCCATGTCCGGACAGATGAGAGGCGTGGAAGCGGCGGCCGTCCTGGGCTGCGTGGGCGGGGATCCGGAGCGCAGGCTGGAGGTGCTGGAGGGCGTGACGCAGGAGCATATTCTGCGGACCCGGGAGCTTTTGGACGAGAGGCTCTGCGAGGTCCGGCTTCTGGACACCCGGGCCAAGCTCCACATCCGGATCACCATGACTGCGGGAGACCGCTCCGCAGTGACGGAGGTGGTTCACACGCACACCGGGATCGTGTATCAGGAAAAGGACGGGGAGACGCTGCTTAGTGTTCCGTACGATGAGGAGGAGGCGGAGGCTGGTCTGACGGACAGAAGCTGCCTGACTGTGGAGCGGATCATTCAGTTTGCAGACACGGTGCCGCTCGCGCAGATCCGCCCCATTCTGGAGCCGCAGATCGCCTGCAACAGCGCCATATCGGACGAAGGGATCCGCGGAAAATATGGAGCGGCCATCGGAGCTACGATCCTGGACAACTACGGAAACGACATCAAGGTGAGGGCAAGAGCGAGAGCGGCCGCCGGTTCGGACGCCCGGATGGGCGGCTGCGTCTTTCCGGTAGTCATCAATTCCGGAAGCGGGAATCAGGGAATGACCGTATCGATTCCGGTTATTGAATACTGGAAGGAGCTGGAGCTTCCGGAGGAGGCGCTTTACCGGGCGCTGTGCGTCAGCAATTTGGTGGCGATCCACCAGAAGAGCCAGATCGGAAGATTGTCCGCCTTCTGCGGAGCTGTCAGCGCCGCGGCCGGGGCCGGGGCGGCCATCGCGTATCTTCACGGAGCAGGGGTGGAGGACATCGGGGCCACGATCGTCAACACGCTGGCAAATGTGGCGGGAATCGTCTGCGACGGAGCGAAGCCGTCCTGCGCGGCCAAAATCGCCTCCTGCGTGGACGCGGCGATCATGGGATATATGCAGACCTGCCGTAGCCGGAACTTCAGCCCCGGAGAAGGCATCGTGGGGGAAGATGTGGAACAGACGATCTCTGACGTATCCAGAATCGCCCGGGAGGGGATGGGTGTGACGGATGAGGAGATCCTGAAGATCATGACGGCATCCAGATAAGAGATCTTTGACGCAGAAAGCCGCCGGGCGCCTCCCTTCACAGGGAAGCGCCCGCGCTGTCGTCTGGCTCCGTCCGGTAGTCCTTCCACGTAGCCGCCGCGCCCAGCGCCAGCGGCAGCAGGCAGGCGTAGATGCTCCGGATGCCCCAGAGGCGCATGCAGAACCAGCCGAAGACGACGCCCACGTGGAAGCAAAGAAGCGTGCCGCCGTAGAAGCGGAACCGTCGGAGCTGTCCGGGATCGCGGCTGTGGAGATATTCCGTCAGACCTGCGAAGCACTGGCGCAGGTTGTTGGTGGAGAAGATCGTGGCGCTCCCAAAGCCTGCGGCCTGCGTGAAGGCCAGCCACTGCACGGCGGTGGCAAAGAACATGGGGTAGAGGGCCACGACCGGGTGGACGTCTCCGGGAATGCGGGCCAGCACAAGGCAGGCCGCCGCGTCCATGGCGACGGACACAAAACGGAAATCGTATTTTTTCATGTACTTAGGGCCCAGAGTGGCGGTCACGATGCCTGCGATATAGCAGACGATAGCCCCCATCCGGACAAAAAAGGAGAGAAAAGAGCCTTCCATCCCGGAGATCACCAGATAGATCAGGTTGGTGGTCTCCGAGGAGCCGAAGATCTCCTCTCTCATAAACAGCGCGTAGACGCCGAAGAACCCGCCCACGACAGCCATGCTGTGGTGGGCGAGAGTTTCTGTGATTTCTTTGCGGTTCATCTGCATCATCCTTCGTTTTTGATCCTACACCTCAAACATCAGATCGCCGTAGGAGGGCATAGGCCACACTTCCTTGTCCACAAGCATTTCCAGCTTGTCGATGGGCCGGCGCAGATCCTCCATGGCGGGCATCACATGATCGTGATAATAGTGGGCGCGGGACTCGTTGTCCTCGATCCCGGACGCCTCGGCGGCCACCTTGCGGAGCACGCGGACGGCGGCGCTGGCCTCGGAGAGCAGGGAGCTGATATCCCGGAGGAGCTCGGCCTGCACGGTGGGAGCCACGCCGACGGCCTGAAGCGACTGGATGATGCCGGACAGCGTGCCGGTGTACTCGATGACAGCCGGGATGATCTGCTTGACAGCCATGTCGATCATGGTCAGAGCCTCGATGTTCAGAGCCTTGTTGTAGGTCTCGTACTTGATCTCCGCCCTGGAGTGGAGCTCCGCCTCGTTGAAGACGTGGAAGCGCTCGAACATCCGGATGGATTTCTCAGTCACAAGGGAGGGGATCGCGTCCACCATGGACTGGAGGTTCGGCAGACCTCTGCGGGCTGCCTCCTCCACCCACTCCTCCGAGTAGCCGTTTCCGCCGAAGATGATCTTGCGGTGTTCGGCGATATAGCGGATCGTCAGGTCGTGGAGTGCCGCGTCAAAATCTTCGGCCTGTTCGAGAATGTCGCAGGCGTCCGCGAACGCTTCGGCTGCGATGGTGTTGATGACGACCGTGGAGTGCGCGATGGAATCCCGGGAGCCCACCATGCGGAACTCAAATTTGTTGTTGGTAAAGGCAAAGGGCGAGGTGCGGTTCCGGTCCGTGGCGTCCTTTGTAAAATCAGGCAGAGTCTTCACGCCGGTGTGGAGCTTGTGGCCGCGCAGGCTGTGGGTGGCGCTTCCGGTGCTCAGAAGCTGATCCAGCACGTCGTCCAGCTGCTCGCCGAGGAAGACCGAGATGATGGCGGGCGGAGCCTCGTGGGCGCCCAGCCGGTGGTCGTTTCCGACGTTGGCGGCGGATTCCCGCAGAAGATCCGCGTGGGTGTCCACGGCCTTCAGGATGCAGGCAAGGATCAGCAGGAACTGACGGTTCTCGTGGGGGCGTTTGCCCGGATCGAGGAGATTGATGCCGTCGTCGGTGGTCAGGGACCAGTTGTTGTGCTTGCCGGAGCCGTTGACCCCCGCGAAGGGCTTCTCGTGGAGCAGGCAGACAAGTCCCTGCTGGGCGGCCACGCGCTTCAGCGTCTGCATCATGATCTGATTGTGGTCGGCGGCCACGTTGGCCTCGGCGTAGATCGGAGCCAGCTCGTGCTGGGCCGGGGCCACCTCGTTGTGCTGGGTCTTGGCCGGAACGCCCATCTTCCAGAGCTCCTCGTTGACCTGCCGCATGTAGCCGGCGATCCGCTGGCGCAGCGTGCCGAAATAGTGGTCGTCCAGTTCCTGTCCCTTGGGCGGCATGGCGCCGAAGAGCGTGCGGCCTGTGTAGATCAGATCTTTGCGCTGCAGGTATTTTTCACGGTCGATCAGGAAATACTCCTGCTCCGCGCCGATGGACGGGACGACCTTGCGGGACGTGGTGTTCCCGAACAGGCGGAGGATCCGGAGCGCCTGCTCCTGCACGGCTTCCATGGAGCGCAGGAGCGGCGTCTTCTGGTCCAGAGCCTCGCCGGTGAAGGAGCAGAACGCAGTGGGAATACACAGGATCGCGCCGGCGGCGTCCTCGCGGATAAAGGCGGGGGACGTGCAGTCCCACGTGGTATATCCTCTGGCCTCGAAGGTGGCGCGCAGTCCGCCCGACGGGAACGAGGAGGCGTCCGGTTCCCCCTTGATCAGATCCTTTCCTGAAAATTCCATCAGGACCGACCCGTCCTCCTTGGGAGGCGTGATGAAGGAATCGTGCTTCTCCGCGGTAAATCCGGTCAGCGGCTGGAACCAGTGGGTGTAGTGGGTGGCGCCCTTCTCGATGGCCCATTTCTTGATGGCGGCGGCCACCACGTCGGCGATGGCCGGATCCAGTTCCTTGCGTCCTTCGATGGTCTTGCGGAGCTCGTAGTAGATGCTCTTGGGAAGGTACTGCCTCATGGCCTTGTCGTTGAAGACGTTCGTGCCGAAAATATCCATGATCGAATGTGTGTTTTCCATAGATTGATCCTTTCCTCTTAGAAGTTTCTTATTTAAAGATACAATATACGGCCCAAAATCACAATAGGGTTGAAAAACTTTTGGCAACAGCTCAGCAAGCCGGGAGCGCGCCGACGCGGATTTGCGAATGGCGCGGGTTGGACTGTTGTTACTTGTAATCCGGAGAAAAATTCCCTATAATAGAACTATGAAATCCGGAGTTCATCCGCCGAGGGAGAGGAGAGCGATCCGGATAAAAACGGGGGCGGGCGCAGGAAGAAGCGCATGGCCCAAAAGGAGAGGGTATCGTATGTACAATGTGAAATCCATGAAGGCGGAGGAATTTATCTGCGACGAGGAGGTGCGGGCCTCGCTGGCTTACGCGGATGAAAACAAGGACAATCTGGAGCTGGTGGACGCGCTCCTCGACAAGGCGGAGAAGCTGAAAGGGCTGACGCACAGGGAGGCGTCGGTGCTGCTTGCCTGTTCGGACCCGGAGCGGATCGGAAGGATGTACGCGCTGGCGGAGAAGATCAAGAAGGAATTTTACGGCAACCGGATCGTCATGTTCGCGCCGCTCTATCTGTCCAACTACTGCGTCAACGGCTGCGTCTACTGTCCGTATCACGCGAAGAACAAACATATCGCCAGAAAAAAGCTGACGCAGGAGGAGATCCGTCAGGAGGTCGTCGCGCTGCAGGATATGGGACACAAGCGTCTGGCGCTGGAGACGGGGGAGGATCCGGTCAACAGCCCTATCGAATACGTGCTGGAGAGTATCCGCACGATCTACTCGATCCGGCACAAAAACGGCGCGATCCGCCGGGTCAACGTGAATATTGCGGCGACCACCGTGGAAAACTACCGGAAACTGAAGGAAGCCGGGATCGGCACGTACATTTTGTTTCAGGAGACATATCATAAGGAAAGCTATGAAAAGCTGCACCCGACGGGCCCCAAGCACGATTACGCCTACCACACGGAGGCCATGGACCGGGCCATGGAAGGCGGCATCGACGACGTGGGCCTGGGCGTCCTGTTCGGACTGGAGCTGTACCGCTATGAGTTTGCGGCGCTCCTGATGCATGCGGAGCATCTGGAGGCTGTGCACGGCGTGGGGCCTCACACCATCAGCGTGCCCCGCATCAAGCACGCGGACGACATCGATCCGTCCGCCTTTGACAACAGTATCAGCGACGACGTCTTTGCGAAAATCTGCGCGCTGATCCGGATCTGCGTGCCCTACACGGGCATGATCATCTCCACGCGTGAGTCGCAGGCGGTCCGGGAGAAGGTCATCCGGCTCGGCGTCTCGCAGATCAGCGGCGCTTCGAGGACCAGCGTGGGCGGCTACGCGGAGGAGGAGCCGGAGGAGGAATGTTCCGAGCAGTTTGACGTCAGCGACAGAAGGACGCTGGATCAGGTGGTCCGGTGGCTGATGGATCTGGGCTATATCCCGTCCTTCTGCACGGCCTGTTACCGGGAGGGACGCACGGGCGACCGGTTTATGAGCCTGTGCAAGAGCGGGCAGATCCAGAACTGCTGCCATCCGAACGCGCTCATGACGCTGAAGGAATATCTGACGGACTATGCCTCGGAGGAGACAAAAGCCATCGGCGAGCGTCTGATCGAGGCGGAGCTTCAGAACATCCCTCGGGAGCGGACGAGGGGCATCTGCGCGGATCATCTGAAGAAGATCGAGGAAGGGATCCGGGATTTCCGGTTTTAGGAGGCGTCATGGGACTGAACGACACACCGTCGGGGGAGCGGATCCATATCGGCTTCTTCGGCAGAAGAAACGCGGGAAAATCAAGCCTGGTCAATGCAGTGACAGGGCAGGAGCTGTCCGTGGTGTCCGACGTGCGCGGCACGACCACCGATCCGGTGAGAAAGGCCATGGAACTTCTCCCCATGGGGCCTGTGGTGGTGATCGACACGCCGGGCTTCGACGATACGGGGACGCTTGGAGCGCTGCGGGTCAGAAAGACCCGCCAGACGCTGAACCGCACAGACGTGGCGGTGTTGGCTGCAGACTGCACGGCGGGCTTTACAGACTGTGACCGGGAGCTTCTGGAGCTGTTCCGGGAGAAGGAGATCCCTTATCTGATCGCATGGAACAAGTGCGATCTTCTGGAACGCGTGCCCACGGCCCAGGAGCACGAGATTTATGTGAGCGCGAAGGACGGCACGGGCGTGTGGGAGCTGAAGGAAAGGATCGCCGCTCTTGGAAAGGGGGCGGGAGAGAAGCGGCCGCTGGTCGCGGATCTTCTGCGGCCCTCAGACGTGGCGCTTCTGGTCATCCCTATCGACAAGGCGGCTCCGAAGGGGAGGCTCATCCTGCCTCAGCAGCAGGTGATCCGGGACGCGCTGGAAGCCGGGGCGGGCGCGTTGTGCGTCCGGGACCGCGAGCTTCCGGAGATTCTGGGAAAAATGAAGACGCCGCCCGCGCTGGTGATCACGGACAGCCAGGTGTTTGCGGAGGCGGCCAGAGCCGTGCCGGAGGAGATCCCGCTCACCTCCTTTTCGATCCTGATGGCCCGCTATAAGGGTTTTCTGGAGGAGGCGGTCCGGGGGGCCGCAGCTATCGACCGGCTGAGGGACGGCGACGAGGTGCTGATCGCGGAAGGCTGCACGCATCACCGGCAGTGCGACGACATCGGCAGCGTGAAGCTTCCCCGGTGGCTGCGGGAGCGCACGGGCAGGGAGCTTCGGATCCGGACCTGCTCAGGCGCAGACTTTCCGGAGGAGCTGTCGGGATACCGGCTGATCGTCCACTGCGGCGGCTGTATGCTGGGAGAGCGGGAGATCCGCTTCCGGATGAAGTGCGCGCAGGATCAGGGCGTTCCGTTTACCAATTATGGAATTGCCATTGCTTATATGAAAGGAATTTTGGAGCGCAGCGTCCGGATGCTTCCCGGCTGCAGACAGGGAAGCCCGGCGGGCGTGGAGGAGACAAGAGCATGAAGATTTCGACGAGAGGAAGATACGCCCTCAGGATGATGCTGGATATGGCATTGTCCGATTCGGACAAGCCGGTGAGGGTCAGAGAGATCGCCCGGAGGCAGGGAATCTCGGAAAAATATATGGAGCAGATCATGTCGGCGCTGAACAAGGCCGGGTTTGTGCGGAGCGTGCGCGGGCCGCAGGGAGGATATTTCCTGACGCGCAAGCCGGATCAGTATACGGTGGGAATGATCCTCCGGCTGACGGAGGGGAGCCTCTGTCCGGTGGAGTGTCTGGAGGAAGGCGCGGTGCAGTGCGAGAGGCAGGAAAACTGCACGACGTTCCTGCTCTGGCGGAAGCTGGACGAGGCGATCCGGGGCGTGGTGGACACGGTGACGCTGCAGGATCTGGTGGACTGGAGCAAGGAACGGAATCAGGATTACTTCATCTGACGGTAACAGTTCAGCTGAACAGTTGCTGTTTGACAGTCCGCCGTTTGACTGGTACAATCTAGTAAGCATAGACTAACTATAAGGCGGACTGACAAAATAAGAGAGGCGGCATAGTATGACAGCAGAGGTATTAAGAGGGATTCTGATCCCGTTTCTGGGTACGTCCATGGGAGCGGGATGCGTATTTTTTATGAAAGGAACGATCCATCCGACAGTGCAGAGGGCGCTGATCGGCTTTGCGGCGGGCGTCATGGTGGCGGCGTCCGTCTGGAGTCTTTTGATCCCGGCCATCGAGCAGACGGCGGCGGGCGGAGCGGCCGCGGTGCTTCCGGCGGTTCTGGGTTTCTGGTTCGGGATCCTGTTCCTGTTGCTTCTGGATCATGTGATCCCGCATCTGCATATGAACAGTCAGGAGGCGGAGGGTCCCCAGAGCGCGCGGGGAAAGCTTAAGAAGACTACAATGCTCGTGCTGGCCGTGACGCTCCACAACATTCCCGAGGGCATGGCCGTGGGCGTGGTCTACGCCGGCTGGATGTCCGGAGAGGCTCACATCACGGCGCTGGGAGCGCTGGCGCTCTCCATCGGGATCGCGATCCAGAACTTTCCGGAGGGAGCCATCATCTCCATGCCGCTGGGGGCGGAAGGCGTCGGAAAAGGGCGATCCTTTCTCTACGGCGTGCTCTCGGGAGTCGTGGAGCCGGTAGGCGCGTTTCTGACCATTCTGGCCGCAGGCATGGTGGTGCCGATGCTGCCCTATCTTCTGAGCTTTGCGGCGGGAGCCATGATGTACGTGGTGGTGGAGGAGCTGATCCCGGAGATGTCCGAGGAGCCTCACTCCAATATCGGAACGGTGCTCTTCGCGGCGGGCTTCACGCTGATGATGGCGCTGGACGTGGTGCTGGGGTGAGGACTATGAGAACGATCATCGGGATTACAGATTTTGAAGCGCCGGAGTTGGACGTCTACGCCAGACTCCGGGAGCCGCAGCTTCTGCATTTTGGAACAGACGGAAGCGGCATCTTTATCGCGGAAAGCCCGCGGGTCATCGGAAGGGCGCTGGACGCCGGATGCGTTCCGGTGTCCTTTCTGGCGGAGCGGCGGCATGTGGAGGGAGAGGCGCGCAAGATCCTGGAGCGCTGCGGGGATATTCCGGTCTACACGGCGGAGCTTGACGTACTGACCCGGATCACCGGTTTCCGCCTGACCAGGGGGATGCTGTGCGCCATGCGGCGGCCCCGTCCGCTGACGGCGGAGGAGGCATGCCGGGGAGCGGCCCGGATCGCCGTGCTGGAGCATGTGGTCAATCCCACGAACGTAGGCGCGGTATTTCGCTCCGCAGCGGCATTGAATATCGACGCGGTGCTCCTGACGCCGGATTGCAGCGATCCTCTGTACCGCCGGGCCGCCCGGGTCAGCATGGGGACGGTGTTCCAGATCCCGTGGGCTTATATGGAGGAGGAGGTCCGCTGGCCCGACAAAGGGCTTGCGCTTCTCGCGAAGCTGGGCTTTAAGACCGTGGCCATGGCACTCCGGGACGACACGGTGGATGTGGACGATCCGGAGCTTCTGGCGCAGGAGCGGCTGGCGATCGTGCTGGGAACGGAGGGGGAAGGGCTGGAGCCCGGAACCATCGCCGGGTGCGACTATACGGTGCGGATCCCCATGGCCCACGGCGTGGATTCGCTGAACGTGGCGGCGGCCAGCGCGGTGGCGTTCTGGGAGCTGGGACGGAAGAGGGGCAAGGGCTTATGTTTCACGATGGAAGATTGAGGAATATTTCCGATACAAAAAGCAGATGTTTCAGTTTGAGAATTTCTGCGTGCGAAAACTGAGCCGATTGGCGCTTTGAGAGAATATATTCATATTAAAATTACAGTTTGCGGAAACTCAAGAATGATGCGGAGTAACAGCTCGGCCAGCCGGGAGCAGAAGGACGAAGCCGCGGCGAAAAACCTCTGGACTTTATAAGTTTACTGTGCTAAAATGGCATAAGCAAAGGCATAAAAACCGGAGGGGAAGACATGAGCAAAAAGATTCGCAATGAAGCCACGGACGGGCTGTTTCGCGCAATACTCAGCCTTCAGAATATGGAGGAGTGCTATACGTTCTTTGAGGATGTGTGCACGATCAATGAGATCCAGTCGCTGGCGCAGCGTTTTGAAGTGGCGAGACTTTTGAGAGAAAAAAAGACCTACCTGGAGATTGCGGAACGCACAGGCGCTTCCACCGCGACGATCAGCAGAGTGAACCGCTCGCTGAACTATGGAAACGACGGTTACGATATGGTGTTCAAGCGGATCGACGCGGACGGAGAATAAAAGAGATAAAGGGGCTGTTGCGACAGCCCCTTTCACTATGGGTCGGATAGACCCAGTTGAGTACGTTGGAGTTTCTCCACAGAGAAACGGA
>JAUNHB010000024.1:0-7174 GCA_030524125.1 Eubacteriales bacterium
ATTCAGGTTCTTGTGAGCGTTACGCTCGTGAGGGTTCAAGTCCCTTCTTCCGCATCGGTTTTATGGAAAAGCCTCTGATTTTCAAGGGCTTTTTTCGTGATTTAACTACAATCAACAACTGTGAAAAAAGCAGGCCGCCTTCTCCAACACGGAGCAAGGCGGCCTGCGCGTCAGTCGATATATTTCCGCTGCCGCAGATAGAACAGGATCTGTTCGGCGGCTTCCGGGATGGTCATGTTGCCGGTGTTCAGGCACAGGTCGTAGTTGGCGGCGGCCTCCCAGTCGCGGCCGGTGTAGTAGCTGTAATACTTGCGGCGCTGCTTGTCGGTCTCGCGGATGCGTTCCACGGCGGCGTCCCGCTCCAGCGAGAAGGTGCGCATCATGCGGAGGATCTTGCTCTCCGCGTCGCCGCAGACGAAGACGTTGACCACATGGTCGTAATCCTTCAGCACGTAGTCGGCGCAGCGGCCGATGATGATGCACGTCTCGTTTTCGGCCAGTTCCCGGATCATCTCCGACTGGAAGCGGAACAGATTGTCCGGAGAGACGATGTCCTTGCCAAGAGAGGGCTTCTGATCGGAAGGTTTCAGGTCCTTGATGATCTTGTACAGCAGGTTATTTCCCGGACGCTCGTTGTTCACATGGAAAAATTCCTCCAGCACGCCGCTTTTGTCGGATACCATGCGGAAAATATCCTTATCATAATAAGGAATGTTCAGTTTTTTGGACAGCTCCTCCGCAATGAGCGTCGCGCCCGCGCCGCATTCGCGTCCCAACGTGATGATAAATTTTTTGGTCATAAACACCACCCCTTTTGTTTGTGCATTTAAACTGTTTTTTTCTTTATTATATCACGATGTATATGCAAAAACAACAAATGAAATGCGGCGGAATGGATAAATTGGTAACAGTTCAGCCAGCCGAGAGCAACAGGCCACAATTCGTGCAAGCACGATTCTGGCCTGTCACTCCCGGCTGGCTGAACTGTTACCTAAATTGTTGCCTTTCTTCAAACTTGTTAGCACTCGATCAAAACGAGTGCTAAAAAATCCTTGACTTTTCCGGATACGCGGGGTATAGTACTGGTAAAAGGTTTTTAAGTATAGAACAGAAAGGCAGTGTATAGAAATGAGCGAAAGACACGGATCTCTTTCCATTAACAGTGAAAATATTTTCCCGATCATCAAGAAATGGCTTTATTCCGACCATGACATTTTTTTCCGGGAGCTGATCTCCAACGGCTGCGACGCCATCACGAAGCTGAAGAAGCTGGATATGATGGGCGAATACGCCCTGCCGGAAAAATACAAGGCGCAGGTACAGGTGCTGGTCAATCCGGATGAGAAGACGCTGAAATTTATCGACAACGGACTGGGAATGACCGCCGACGAGGTGGAGGAGTACATCAATCAGATCGCGTTTTCCGGCGCGACGGACTTTCTCGCGCAGTATAAGGACAAGACCAATGAGGATCAGATCATCGGACACTTCGGACTGGGCTTCTATTCGGCGTTCATGGTGGCCGACGAGGTTCACATCGACACGCTTTCCTATAAGGAAGGAGCGGAGCCGGTGCATTGGGAGTGCGACGGCGGCACGGAGTTTTCCATGACTACCGGCGGCAGAACCCAGGTCGGAACGGAGATCACGCTGTTCCTCAATGAAGACAGTGTGGAGTTTTCCAACGAATACCGGGCCCGCGAGGTCATCAGCAAATACTGCTCGTTCATGCCGGTGGAGATTTTCCTGGCAAAGGAGAATGCGGAGCAGGAGTATGAGACCATCGACGAGAGCGAGCTGACCGAGGACGACGTGGTGGTGGAGCGCATCCATGAGGAGGCGAAGACCGAGGAGATCGAGAACGAGGACGGTACGAAGGAGACGAAGGAGATCTCTCCGGCCAGAGACAGAGTCAAGATCAACAAGCGTCCCGTCTCGCTGAGCGACACCCATCCGCTGTGGGCGAAGCATCCGAACGAGTGCACCGAGGAGGAGTACAAGGAATTTTACCGCAAGGTATTTATGGACTACAAGGAGCCGCTGTTCTGGATCCATCTGAACATGGACTATCCGTTCAATCTGAAGGGAATCCTGTACTTCCCGAAGATCAACATGGAGTACGAGTCCATCGAGGGGACGATCAAGCTGTACAACAATCAGGTGTTCATCGCGGACAATATTAAGGAAGTGATCCCCGAGTTCCTGATGCTCTTAAAGGGCGTCATCGACTGCCCGGACCTGCCGCTGAACGTGTCCAGAAGCGCGCTGCAAAACGACGGTTTCGTGAAGAAGATTTCCGATTATATCACCAAGAAGGTGGCGGACAAACTGTCCGGCATGTGTAAGACCGACCGTGAGAACTATGAGAAATACTGGGACGACATCAGTCCGTTCATCAAGTTCGGCTGCATCAAGGATGAGAAATTCTGCGAGCGCATGATGGAGTATGTGCTGTTCAAGGATCTGGATGGAAAATACACGACCATGAGCGAGTATCTGGACGTGCTGAACGGAAAAGCGGAAGACGGCGAGAGCGGGGAAAAAGAAGCGGAGCAGACGGTGGAGAACGCCGACGGCAGCGCGGCGGACGATTCCGACGGGGAGAAGGAGGAGCCGAAGACCACGATCTACTATGTGACCGATCAGATACAGCAGAGCCAGTACATCAACATGTTCCGCGAGCAGAACATGAACGCAGTCATCCTGAAGGACAACATCGACAATCCGTTCATCAGCCATCTGGAGGCGAAAAACGAGAAGGTGAAATTCCAGCGCATCGACGCCGACGTGACCGATTCCATGAAGGAGGAGGTGTCTGAGGAGGAGCTGAAGGGAGAGACCGACGCCCTGACCGCCCTGTTCCGCAAGGCGCTGAACAACGACAAGCTGGAAGTGAAGGTCGAGAAGCTGAAAAATGAGAACATTTCTTCCATGGTGACGCTCTCCGAGGAGAACCGCCGGATGCAGGAGATGATGAAGATGTACAACATGTACGGGATGGATCCGTCCATGTTCGGCAGCTCCACGACGCTGGTGCTCAACGCCAACAACGCGCTGGTGAAATACCTGTTCGAGAATCCGGACGGCGCGCACACGAACACGATCTGCGAGCAGCTCTACGATCTGGCCATGATCAGCCATCAGCCGCTGAACCCGGAGGCCATGACGAAGTTCGTGAACCGCAGCAACGAGATCATGATGCTTTTGACAAAATAAAGATAAGAGAGGATGTCCCGGCGTTTGGGGCATCCTTTTTTGTGCAATAGGAAATTCTTCCGAATTTCCTATTGCACAAAAAAGACGCTCCGCGGGATCGCACTGCGGCGGATCGGGGAAGAAAATCTTTCCCTATCCGATCATGGATCAGAGAAGGGGCGGAATGGTTTTGCGGCAGATCCCTCACAGGAGCTCGAAGGGAATCTCCTGCTGACGGAAATATTTCTGGACCATGTCGTCCCACGCGTGATCCAGATCCCTGTCCAGCGTGAAGACGGACAGAGAGGTTCCGGTGACGCACTGGAGGCTGTGGCCGTCGTAACGCAGATTCATGAGAAGGCCGCGGACCTGCCCGGGCGGAATCCGGATGCCGGTCTGGCGCAGCAGCTTTTCCACGTTGGCCGGAGCGAGCTGGAAGGTGAAGCGGAAGGACAGGGGCGTGCGTTTCCCTTTGATGAGTTCAAAGCAGAACGGGCGCACCTCTCCCCAGAAAGCCAGCGTGCGGTCGCCGATGGCGTCCTGTTCCTCCGAGGTGTAGTAGGATTTCTGGAGCTGCCCGTCCACGTGGAAGGTGCTGAAGGTGGTGATGCTGCCCTCCAGAAGCAGAAAACGGTCAAAGGCTTCACCGAGCAGCAGTTTTTTCATAAAAGAACGAATGTCGGCGATCTGAAGTGCGATCATGACGGTGGTCTCCCTTCTGTAATTGTTACGTATTCATTATAGAAGAAACGGGGGAAGTTTGCTATACTGATTAAAAGAAAATCTATAGAATCGTTCAGTCAGCCGGGAGTGGCAGGCCAGAAAATCGTGCCTGCACGAATGTGGCCTGTTGCTTCGGGCTGAACGGCCGGAAAACGACGAGGAGGGGCAATATGAGAAAAACAGACGGCGCGGAGCGGCTGCGCAGATTGATCGGGAGGGGAACGTCCCCGTTTCATGCGGCGGAGGCTGTGGAGCAGGAGCTTTTGGAGGCGGGGTATGAGCCGCTGGTCATGAACCGGCCGTGGCAGCTGGAGAGGGGCGGCAAATATTATGTGAAGCACCACGGCTCCACGGTGGCGGCATTTTCCGTGGGAAACGACGGCAGCGGCGGCTTTCGGATCGCGGCGGCGCACACGGATTTTCCGGGACTCCGGGTCAAGCAGCATGCGGAGCTGGTGCAGGAGGGCTATGCGAGACTGAATGTGGAGGTGTACGGAGGGGCGATCCTCAACACATGGCTGGACCGGCCCTTGTCGGCGTCCGGGAGGGTGGCTCTTCGCAGCGACGACGTCTTCCGGCCGCAGATGCGGCTCGTGGATCTGAAGCGTCCGCTGTTCGTCATTCCCAATCTGGCCATCCATCTGAACCGGGAGGTCAACAAGGGCGTGGAGCTGAACCGGCAGAAGGAACTTCTCCCTATCGCGGGAGCGGGCGGGGAGACGATCTCGCAGGGATTTTTCCGGGAGCTGCTGGCGCGGGAGCTGAAGGTACGGCCGGAGGAAATATTAGATTATGAGATCGGCCTGTACAATGCGGACCGGCCGGAGTACGTCGGCATGGAGGAGGAGCTTTTGAGCGCGCCGAGGATCGACAATCTGTCGGGCGTGCAGGCGATCCTGGACGGAATGCTCGAAGGCGGCAGAGAGGGCGTCAACGTGGCGGTGTTTTTTGACCACGAGGAGGTGGGAAGCCGCACCAAGCAGGGCGCGGGATCGACGCTTCTGTCCATGGTGCTGGAGCGGATCAGTCTCGGCCTTGAAAGGGAGCGCGGACAGTTCCTTCAGGATCTGGCGGACAGTATGCTCCTGTCGGTGGACGTAGGGCACGCGTTCCATCCCAACTACGGCGAAAAAATGGATCCTACCAACCACAGCGGGCTGAACAGAGGTTTCTGTATCAAGGAGGCGTCCAGCCAGTCCTACGCCACAGACAGCTGGGCGGTGGCGGTGATCGAGCAGCTCTGCATGCAGGAGGAAATCCCGTACACGAAATATTTTAACCGTTCGGACGGCACGTCGGGCAGCACGCTGGGATCCATCGCCTCCAGCATGATCCCTGTTCCGACCGTGGACGTGGGCGTGCCGGTGCTGGCCATGCATTCCGCCAGAGAGCTCATGGGAGTCAGGGATATGCAGGCGCTGACGGATATGGTGCGGGCGTACTACGGAGCGTAGGAGGACGGCGGCATTTGGAAAATAACCGGAACCCCTTGCGGGCATAGATATATTGTGGTAATATTATCTAGTATTAAAAACTACGAAAGAACGTTTTGGGTTCTTTTCTCCCGGAAAAGGGAATAAATGTGATAGGAAAGGTTGGCCAGAGTATGAGTTATCGGATCGTTGTGGACAGTTGCGGAGAATTTACGGAGGAGATGAAGAGGGATCCTCATTTTACCCATGCGGTGCTTCAGCTTTATGTCGATGGAGAGCAGTTTGTGGACAATGAGGAGTTTGACCGTCTTGATTTTCTGAAAAAGATGAACGCGAGTCCCAACTGTCCCAAGTCGAGCTGCCCGTCGCCGGAGGAATACCGGGCGGCGTTTGACTGCGGCGCGGATCATCTCTATGCGGTGACGCTCTCGGCGGAGCTGAGCGGCTCCTACAACAGTGCGGAGCTGGGGAAAAATCTTTTTCTGGAGGAGCACCCGGACGCGAAGGTCCACGTGTTCAACTCCTGCTCGGCCTCGGTGGGCGAGACGCTGGCGGCGCTGAAGATCCAGGAGTGCGAGGAGGCCGGGATGGCCTTTGAGGACGTGGTCCGGACGGTGGAAGCGTTTCTCCTTGAGATGCATACTTATTTTGTGCTGGAGAGCCTTGACAATCTGCGCAAGAACGGCAGGCTCAGCGCGGTGAAGGCGTTTATGGCGTCGGCGCTGAACATCAAGCCGGTCATGGGCGCTACGCCGCAGGGCGTGATCATCCAGCTAGGACAGGCAAGGGGGATCCAGAAGGCGCTGCGCCGGATGGTGGAGATCGTGGCCGAGGAACTGAAGGAGCCGGAGAAGAAGGTGCTCGGTCTGGTGCACTGCAACAACCGGGAGCGGGCGGAGCTTGTGCGGGAGGAGATCCTGAAGGCGGTGAACGTAAAGGACGTCGTCATTCTGGAAAGCTCCGGCGTCAGCACGCTCTACGCGTCGCAGGGCGGGATCATTATCGCAGTGTAAATGCAGGTTACGGGATTCAGCCATGCATCTCGAAAGCCCGCCGCTTGCGCGGCTATCCGGCGCTTGCGCGCCTGCTTTCTCGATTACGGCTAAGCGCCGTATGGAAGTCAGATGATCCGCCTGCTTACATGCAAGCATGACGCAGTCAGCTCATCTGGCTGCCGCATGGCTGGATAGGTTACGACAGTTCAGCCGCGCCATTCGCAAAGCCGCGCTGACGCGCTCTCCGCCGCTTGCGCGGCTACCTTTGCTCATAATCTGGCGCTCCCTCAGCCGAGAACAACAGGTCAAAATTCGTGCGAGCACGATTTTGGCCTGCCGTTCCCGGCTGGCTGAACTGTTGTGACAGGTTCACAAAAAATACATGGAAAATTTCCGGGGATGTGTTATAATGGGAGATGCATGGGCGGATCGGGGCGAAGCGGTCTGCGGATGTAAGATGGATCAGACAAGGGCAAGGAGAGACGATCGATGAGTCAGGAAAAGGTTGACCGTTATAAAGAACAGAAAAGAAACCGCAAGGCGATTCAGGCGAAAAAGAAGAGAGAGCTTTTTCTCACGAAGCTTTGCTGCGGGCTGGTGGCGGTGCTGCTGGTGGCGTGGCTTGGATATTCGGCTGTGGATTCTTACTATGATAAGATCAACAGCGAGACCGTCTACGCGGACGTGACCGCGCTGGACGAGTACACCAGCTCCGTGTCGGCGGGAAACTGACGCCGAAGGACTGTTGACTTAAAGCTTACTTTAAGCTGTATAATGACAGATACAGCTTGAGTGGATGGCGCAGGAGGCGGCCGCCCGGACCGGGCG
>JAUNHB010000024.1:7184-34234 GCA_030524125.1 Eubacteriales bacterium
AAAGATATTTTACTTTTTTATCCCAAACCAACATTTTTTTTTGGAGGGCCATGGGGGGGCCCCCCCCCCGGGGGGCCCCGCCTCCTGCGCCGTATACGGCTGAACGATCCGAGAGGGGAAGGAGAGAGAACAAATGGAGTATAGAGTGCTTGGAAGAACCGGCATTCGGGTCAGCGAGATCGGTATGGGATGCGAGGGCTTTGTGGAGAAGACGCCGGAGCAGATCCGGGAGTTTGTGGATCAGATGGAGGCGGACGGCGTCAACTGCATCGACCTCTATTCGCCCAACCCGGACATGCGCTCAGGGCTGGGCGCGGCGCTGGCGGGAAGGAGAGACAAATTTGTACTGCAGGCGCATCTGTGTACGGTCTGGAAGGACGGACAGTACAAGCGGACCAGAAAGCTTGCGGAAGTGCGGGAGGGCTTCGAGGATCAGCTTCGGAGACTTGGGACCGACCATGTGGAGATCGGCATGATCCACTATGTGGATTCCATGCAGGACTGGGAGCAGGTGAGAGACGGGGAGGTCATGGCCTACGCGAAGGAGCTTCTGGCCGCGGGTCGCATCCGGTCCATAGGGCTGTCCAGCCACAATCCCGAGGCCGCTCTGGCTGCGGTGAACAGCGGACTCATCGACGTGCTGATGTTCAGCGTCAATCCGTGCTACGACCTGCAGCCTGCCGGGGAGGACGTGGAGGAGCTGTGGAATGAGAAAAACTATGAAAAGCCGCTGGTGAACATGGATCCCCAGCGTCAGGAGCTCTACGAGACCTGCCAGCGGATGGGCGTGGGCATCACGGTCATGAAGGCGTTCGGGGGAGGAGATCTTCTGAACAGCGAGCTGTCCCCGGCGGGGAAAGAGCTGACGCCGCTTCAGTGCCTTCACTACGCGCTGACGCGTCCCGGCGTGGCCTCCGTCATGAGCGGTGCGAGAAGCGTGGAAGAGCTGAAGGCCAGCGTGGCTTACGAGACGGCCTCTGAGGAGGAGAAGGACTACGCCGAAGCCTTTGCAAAGCTTCCGAAGATCAGCTGGGAGGGGCACTGCATGTACTGCGGCCACTGCGCGCCATGTCCCCAGGGGATCGACGTGGCGGCCGTGACGAAATTTTTAAATCTGTCCAAAGCGCAGGGAGAGGTGCCGGAGACGGTGCGGGAGCACTACGCCGCTCTGCCCCGCACGGCGCAGGAGTGCGTCGGGTGCGGAGCCTGTGAGAAGCGATGTCCGTTCCATGTGGCGGTGATAGAAAATATGAGACAGGCGGCGGAAATGTTCGGAAGATAAGAGGCGCGCTGCGGCGGGGCGTCAGCCCGCCGCGCGCGCTCCGTTCCTGCGGTCAAAGAACACGGCCGCCAGCACGCAGAGCAGGAGCAGATAGGTGTAGAACAGGTACGGGATGATCTGGATCGAGGAGATCCCCGCGATCCCCGCCGCGATCAGAAGCTGCGCTCCGTAGGGGATGATCCCCTGCGCGATGCAGGTGGAGATGTCCAGCAGGGAGGCGGTGCGCTGGGGCGAGATCCCGTACTCTTTGCGGATGTCCGTGGCCAGCGGGGCGGTGACGACGATGGCCACTGTGTTGTTGGCGGTGGCGGCGTCCATCAGCATGGAGATCAGGATGATGCCAAGCTGTCCGCCCCGGCTGCCGTGAAAATATTTCTGGATCAGGCCCTTGACGGCCTCGAAGCCGCCGCCGTGGCGGATCAGCGCCGCCAGAGCCGCCGCGAGGATCGTGACGGTGATGGTCTCGTACATGCCGGTGACGCCGCTTCCCATGGCGAGAAACACGCCTCTTAAGTCGATGGAGCCCGTGCACATGCCGATGACCGTGCACAGCAGAAGCCCGCCGCCCAGCACAAGGAATACGTTGACGCCCGCAAGAGCGGCGATCAGGATCGCGAAGTAGGGCAGGGCGCGCAGCAGGTTGTAGGAGGCCGCCGGAAGTTCGGCCGCCTCGCCGCTCAGCGCGAGGAATAAAAGGATCGCGCAGGTGATCAGCGCCGCCGGAAAAGCGATCTTAAAATTTTCCCGGAATTTATCCTTCATCTGACATCCCTGCGTCTTCGTGGCCGCGATGGTCGTGTCGGAGATGAAGGACAGGTTGTCGCCGAACATGGAGCCGCCCACCAGCGCGCCGAAGCACATGGGAAGGGACAGTCCTGCGGATCTGGAGATGCTCACGGCGAGCGCGCCCACTACGGTGATGGTGCCGCAGGAGGTCCCCATAGCCATGGAGATCAGGCAGGCGATCAGGAAGATCCCGAGGATGCTGAGCCGCCCCGGAACGATGGACAGGAGCAGGTTGGCCGTGTCCTCCGCGCAGCCCGAGGCGGACGCCACGCCCCCGAAAGCGCCTGCCAGCAGGAAGATCAGGATCATGATCAGAATATTGCTGTCGTTGAGCCCGGACGCGCAGATGCGCATGTTTTCATCGAAGGAGGCGGAGCGGTTCTGGAAGAGCGCCACGCCAAGGGCCGCCAGAAAGGCCACCACCACCGACATGACGTAGAACCCCTGCACGCCCTCGGCGGGATCGATGTACTCGTAGTAGATTCCCGCTCCGATGTAAATGATCAGAAATACGAGAACCGGCAGCAAGGCTGCTGCTTTGTTGTTTTTACCCATACTGTTTTTTGGCGTCCGCGGATCGCACCCCCGTCCGCGCGCCCCTCCTTTTTGTAAACTTTTTCAGAACGCGGTCCTGCGCCCTGTTATGGCTCATTATAGCATACGGGGGAACGCTCCCCAAGACTCCGTTTAGAAAAATTTTAGAAAATCGTTAAAAGAATGTTAGGTTTCTCCGCTAGGATAGGGTCTGCACGATCCGGGAAAGGAGCACAGACCATGAGAGAAGAGAAATTTAACGAACAGACAGAGCGCTACCGCCGTAATTTTGAGAAATACGGGTATTCCGAGCAGAGCATGTTCATGCCGAGCGACAGGAGGACGCTGCGCTATTATGAGCTTTTAAAGAACTTTGACTTTTTTGCGGACCCGAAGGGAGCCGGGCATTTTTCGCTCTGCGACGCGGGCTGCGGTTTTGGAGATATCAACGGCTACCTTCAGAGACTGGGCGTTGAGGATTATTCCTACACGGGCCTCGACGTGGTGGACGAATTTATGAAGGAGGGCGAGTCCCGGTACGGCTCCGACCGGATCCGGTATCTGCACAGAAATTTCATCACGGACGACATCTCGGATCTGGAGTTTGACTACGCGGTGTCTTCCCAGACCTTCACCATCGCCTACTCCGACGAGGACAGCAACTACGACGTGGTCTACGCGTCGGTGAGAAAGCTGTTCGAGCAGTGCAAAAAAGGCGTGTCCTTCAACTTCTTCACGGATCAGGGACAGTTCAAGCGGGTGGGCACCGCCTATCACAATCCGGCAAAATTGGCGGAGTTTGCATATTCTCTGTCCAATGCGGTCATTCTGGATAACGGATGCTTTCCTTATGAGTGTACGCTGACGATCCTGAAAGACAGGGCGTGCACGGCCAACGGCATGGTGTTCGACCGTTTTATGGAGGCGCACAGAAAGCAGTTTGAGGACGGAACCTTTGTGGTTCTGGAAAAATAAGACGTCACAGGCGGGAGAGGTGCGGACAATGTTAGAAAAGATTCATGACTTATTATGCGACGTCTGGCAGCGGGCGGCCATGAAAAACGACCGGCGTTTTCGCGGAAACTGCGATTTTTCCGGATGGATGTCGCAGGAGGAGGCCGGTTTTACCGAGCGGGAGGGCAACAAATACCAGCCCGCCTCGGACAAGCTTGTGAAGGTGCTGGAGCATTTTCCTGTCAAGGTGGAGGACAGCATACTGGATATCGGCTGCGGAAAAGGGAAGGCCATGTACCTGATGAGCAGGCTGCCCTTCGGGACGATCCGGGGATACGATCTGTCCGGCCGGCTGGTGGACATCGCCAACGACAATTTTCACCGGCTGGGGGTGGGACAGTGCCACGCGTTTCAGGCGAACGCCATGGAGTTTGACGGGTACGACGACTTCAACTATTTTTTCATTTTCAATTCGTTTCCGCAGGAGGTGTTTGAGGTGATGATGGGGCGGCTCGTGGAGAGCCTTAAGAGAAAGCCCCGCAAATGCGTCTTTATCTACCTGCATCCGGTCTGCCACCAGTATATCGTCACGCAGACGCCCTTCCGGCTGGTGTACAAAAAGCGGGCGCTCACCCGGTGGTACGATTACTTTTGCTATGAAAATGTCGCGGAGTGAATCCGCGATTTTTTTATGGAAATGTATTGACCTTACACCCGGGTTGCATGTTAGGATAGAGACAGCGAACGCAGAGCCGTTCCTTCTTTTTGGAAAAGACGGGGACGGACGGAAAGGACAGACAGGATGACAAAGACAAAAAAACTTACGCTGGCCGCCATGTTTTTTGCGGTGGGCCTGATACTTCCCTTTTTTATCGGACAGATCCCGGCGGTGGGGCAGATGCTTTTGCCCATGCACATCCCGGTGCTTCTGTGCGGCCTGATCGCCGGCTGGGAATACGGACTGGTCGTGGGCTTTTTCCTGCCGCTGACGAGAGGCGTGCTCTTCGGGATGCCGGCGCTCTACCCGAACGGGATCGGCATGGCCTTTGAGCTGGCGACGTACGGGCTGGTGATCGGCTACCTGTACGGGCATTCCCGCTGGCAGTGCGTCAGATCTCTGTACCGCTGCATGATCGCGGCTATGGTGGCGGGGCGTCTCGTGTGGGGCGCGGTGCGGGTCGTGCTGCTGGGCGTGGGCGGAGCCGCGTTCTCATGGGAGCTCTTCCTGGCCGGAGCGCTTCTGAACGCGATCCCGGGCATCGTCCTGCAGCTGGTGATGATCCCGGCCGTCATGGTCTCGCTGAACAGGGCGAAGATCGTGCCGTTTCGGAAGGCGGGCCCGCAGAAGGCCCGGGCGCAGGCGGGAGGCTGAAGGGATGGAAGCGGTCATTGAGACGATCGTCGGGGCGGTGGAGAAGCTTCGCAGGGAAAAGGACCGGGTGCTGGTGGCGATCGACGGAAGGTGCGGATCGGGAAAGTCCACGCTGGCGGACCGGCTTAAGACGCGGCTTGACGCCAATCTGATCCACATGGACGATTTTTATCTGCGGCCGGAGCAGCGGACGGCGGAGCGCCGCCGGGAGCCGGGCGGAAATGTGGACTACGAGCGGTTTCTGGAGGAGGTCTTAAAGCCTCTGGCCGCGGGAGAGCGGTTTTGCTACCGGCCCTTCGACTGCCGGGCGTGGAGGCTGGGAGAGCCGGTGGCGGTGGAGCCAAAGCCGGTGACGGTGGTGGAGGGCTCCTACTCCTGCCATCCGTCCCTCTGGACGTTCTACGATCTTCGGATCTTCCTGACCGTGGAGCCGGAGGAGCAGCTCAGACGGATCCGGGAGCGGACCGGCAAGGCCACCTGCGCGGACATGTTCCGGGATAAATGGATCCCGCTGGAGGAGCTGTATTTCTCGAAGCTTCCGGTGCGGGAGCGGTGCGGGCTTGCGTTTGATATGACAAAACGAGTGGAAACGGAGAGTTGACGGATGGAGAAATTATATCTGGAATGTTATTCGGGCATCAGCGGAGACATGACGGTGGCCGCGCTTCTGGATCTGGGGGCCGACGAGAGGGTCCTTCGGGAGGCGCTGGAGAGTCTGCCGGTGAAGGGCTTTGAGATCCGGATCAGCCGGGTCCGGAAGGCGGGGCTTGACGTGTGCGATTTTGATGTGGTGCTGGACCGGGCGCATGAGAACCACGACCACGATATGGAATACCTGCACGGGGCGGGCCGCGCGGAGGCGCATACCCACGGAACGGGCCATGAGCACGCGGGAGCGCACGCTCACGGAGAGAGTCACAGCCACGGGACAGGTCATGAGCATCGGGGCATGAAGGAGATCATGGAGATCCTGGACGGCGCGAAGCTCACCGACCGGGCGCGTGCCACGGCGAAACGCATCTTTACGATCCTCGGCGAGGCGGAGGCGAAGGCTCACGGGACCACGCTTGAACAGGTGCATTTCCACGAGGTGGGGGCGGTGGACTCCATCGTGGACATCGTGGCCGCGGCGGTCTGCCTGGACAATCTGGACATCGATCAGGTGATCGTGCCGGAGCTGTGGGAGGGAGGCGGGACGATCCGCTGCCGCCACGGGATCCTTCCGGTGCCGGTGCCCGCGGTGGCCAACATTGCGGCGGCGCACGGCCTTGCGCTTCACCTGACCGGGGAGAACGGAGAGTATGTGACGCCCACGGGAGCGGCCATCGCGGCGGCTGTGCGCACGTCCGACCGGCTGCCGGACACCTTCACGGTGGAGCGGATCGGTCTGGGCGCGGGCAAGCGGCAGTACGAGCGTCCCGGTATACTGCGGGCGCTTCTGATCCGCTGCGGACGGCAGGACGGGACGGACGAGGACGAGATCTACAAGCTGGAGAGCAACATCGACGACTGCACCGGAGAGGCGCTGGGCTATGTGATGGAACGGCTCCTGGAGGCCGGGGCCAGAGACGTGCACTATATCCCGGTTTATATGAAGAAAAACCGGCCGGCATGGCAGCTCAACGTGATCTGCCTGCGGGAGGATATATCCGTCATGGAGCGGATCATCTTCGGGCAGACGACCACCATCGGCATCCGCAGAGTGCGCATGGGACGGACGGTGCTCCGGCGGAGAAGCCAGATCGTCCACACTCCGCTGGGGGACGCCTGCGTGAAGCTCTGCAGCGTGCCGGACGGCTCCGCGTGCGGTGAGGAGAGGTGCTATCCGGAGTTTGACAGCGTCGCGGAGCTGTGCGCGAAGAGCGGACGCTCCTATGAGGACGTGTACCGGATGATCGTGCGGGCGTGGGAGAAAGCATAGGTTCCTAAATAAAAAAGACTTGACACCTCCGGAGGCTTAGTTGTATGATAGGCGGGTACGATTGCCGGATCAGGCTGTCGTCAGAGAAAAAAGTAGTGCTTACCGTGGCAGTTCGCGGGTGAGACCTGCTTTTTTTTGCCCTGAGAAAGAGAGGAGTTAAGAAAGCAATGTTTAGACTGCTTCAAATGAATTTGGGAGAATTTAAAAAGCCGTCCCTGCAGACGCCGCTTCTGGTGTCGCTGGAAGTGGCCATGGAGTGCGTGATCCCGTTTTTGATCGCCCGTCTCGTCAATCTGATCAAGGACGGCTGCGGCCTGCAGACCATCGCCGCATACGGGGTAGCGCTCGTGCTGATGGCGGCGCTGTCTCTGCTCTTCGGCGCATGGGCCGGATCCACGGCGGCCACCGCGTCCAGCGGAGTCGCCTACAACCTGAGAAAAAACATGTTTCACGGGATCCAGGGGTATTCCTTTGAGAACATCGACAAGTTTTCCACCTCGTCCCTCGTGACGCGTCTGACCACGGACGTGACCAACGTGCAGAATGCCTATATGATGGTTATCCGCGCGGCCATCCGCGCCCCGCTCATGCTGGTGTTCGCGTTCGTCATGGCGGTGATCATGGGCGGAAGGATGGCGGTCATTTTTCTCTTCACGCTGCCGGTGCTGGGGCTGGGCCTCTCTCTGGTGATCCGGAAGACGATGCCCATGTTCCGCCGCGTGTTCAAAAAATACGACGCGCTGAACAGCTCCATCCAGGAGAACATCAAGGGGATCCGCGTGGTGAAATCCTTTGTGCGGGAGGATTATGAGCAGGAGAAATTCGGCCGGGCGGCCGAGGACGTCTGCCGGGACTTCACGCAGGCGGAGAGAATCCTGGCGGTCAACAACCCGCTCATGCAGTTCTGCGTCTATGTGGGCATGGTGTTCGTCCTGTCGTTCGGCTCCTACGTGGTCATCTCCACGACGGGAAGCGATCTGGACGTGGGACAGATGTCCTCGCTGCTTACTTACAGCTTTATGATGCTCAGCAGCCTGATGATCCTGTCCATGGTCTTCGTCATGATCACGATGGCGGAGGAGTCCGCCAAGCGTATCCTCGAGGTGCTGGACGAGAGGAGCACGCTGTCCAATCCGGAGAACCCGGTGTACGAGGTGGCCGACGGCTCCATCCGGTTCGACCACGTGAGCTTTAAATATTCCCAGAACGCGCAGCGGATGGCGCTGGCGGACATCGATCTTGACATCCGGTCCGGAGAGACCATCGGACTTATCGGCGGCACCGGTTCGGCCAAATCCACGCTGATCCAGCTGATCTCGAGACTGTACGACGCCACCGAGGGAAGCGTGCAGGTGGGCGGCGTGGACGTGCGGAAGTACGATCTGGACACGCTGCGCAATCAGGTGGCCGTGGTGCTCCAGAAAAACGTGCTGTTCTCCGGCACCATCAAGGAAAACCTTCGCTGGGGCAACCCGGACGCCACCGACGAGGAACTGGTGGAGGCGTGCCGTCTGGCGCAGGCGGATGAATTTATCTCGTCCTTCCCGAAGGGCTACGACACCTACATCGAGCAGGGCGGAGCCAACGTGTCCGGCGGACAGAAGCAGCGTCTGTGCATCGCGAGGGCGCTTCTGAAAAAGCCGAAGGTGCTGATCCTCGACGACTCCACCAGCGCGGTGGACATGAAGACCGACGCTTATCTGAGAAACGCCATGGCCCGGTTCATCCCGGAGACCACGAAGATCATCATCGCCCAGCGCATCGCCTCCGTGCAGGATGCGGACCGCATCATCGTCATGGACGGCGGAGCCATCAACGGCATGGGGACCCACGCGGAGCTCATGGCTGGCAACGACATTTACAGAGAGATTTATGAATCCCAGAATAAGGCGGGTGAGAACGATGAAGAATAAAAAACATACGCTTGGCAGACTGTTCCGGCTGATGCTGGGCTTTTATCCGGTGCTGCTCCCGACGGCGATCTGCTGCATCACGCTCAGCGCCGTCATCAGCTCCATCCCCTCGCTCTTTATGCAGCGGATCATCGCCGCGGTGGAGGAGAGCTGGCAGACCGGCGACTGGAGTCAGGCGGGCGGCCGCATCCTCCACTATGTGAGCATTCTGGTCGTCCTGTACGTGCTGGCGCTGCTGGCCGGATTTGCGTTCAGCCAGCTGATGGCCGTCATCACGCAGGGAACGCTGATGAAGCTTCGGAAAAAGATGTTCGACCGGATGGAGACGCTTCCGATCAAATATTTTGACACGAACAACCACGGCGATATCATGAGCTATTACACCAACGACATCGACACGCTGCGGCAGATGGTGTCCCAGAGCTTCCCGCAGCTGCTGATCGCGGTGATCACGGTGCTCTCGGTCTTCGCCATCATGCTCTATTACTGTCTGTGGCTGACGCTGGTCATCGTGGTGGGCGCGGTGGCCATGGTGGCGGTCGTCCGCCGCGTGGGCGGCGGCTCGGCCCGGTATTTCTTCCGTCAGCAGCAGGCGCTGGGAAAGCTGGAGGGATTTGCGGAGGAGATGATGAACGGCCAGAAGGTGGTCAAGGTATTCTGCCACGAGGACGCCAGCGAGAGCGATTTTGACCGGTACAACCGCGCGCTGTTCGAGGAGTCCCGGACAGCCAACCGCTACGCCAACATACTGGCCCCGATCCTGAACAACATCGGAAACATCCTCTATGTGCTGGTGGCTCTTGTGGGCGGGATCCTTTTGACTTTCCAGGTTCCCAATGTGAGCGTGTCGGGCATGGCGCTGAGCATCAGCGTGTTCGTGCCGTTTCTGAACATGGCGAAGCAGTTCGCCGGAAACGTAAGCCAGGTGTCCAACCAGCTCAACGCCGTGGTCATGGGTATGGCGGGAACGGCCAGGATCGTGGATCTGCTGGATGAGGAGCCCGAGGCGGACGACGGCTATGTGACGCTGGTCAACGCCAGAGAGGAAAACGGCGTGATCACCGAGTGCAAGGAGCGCACCGGCATGTGGGCGTGGCGGCATCCCCATCAGGCGGACGGCACCGTGACCTACACGAAGCTGTCCGGCGACGTGCGCATGTTCGACGTGGACTTCGCCTACGAGGAGGGCAAGACAGTCCTTCACAATGTGACGCTCTACGCCGAGCCGGGCCAGAAGGTGGCTTTCGTGGGAGCTACGGGCGCGGGCAAGACGACGATCACGAACCTGATCAACCGGTTTTACGACATTGCGGACGGCAAGATCCGCTACGACAACATCAACATCAACAAGATCCGCAAGGCGGATCTGCGCCGGTCGCTGGGCATCATCCTTCAGGATACGAACCTCTTCACGGGGACGGTCATGGAGAACATCCGCTACGGCAAGCTGGACGCCACGGATCAGGAGTGCATCGACGCGGCGAAGCTGGCCGGTGCGGACGATTTTATCCGCCGCCTGCCGGACGGGTATGAGACGATGCTGACCGGAAACGGCGCGAACCTGTCGCAGGGGCAGAGACAGCTTCTCTCCATCGCCAGAGCCGCCGTGGCGGATCCGCCGGTGATGATCATGGACGAGGCCACCTCCTCCATCGACACAAGGACCGAGTCCATCGTCCAGAGAGGCATGGACGCGCTCATGAAGGGCCGCACGGTGTTCGTCATCGCCCACCGGCTCTCCACCGTAAAAAATTCCGACGTGATCATGGTGCTGGATCACGGCCGCATCATCGAGAGAGGCAGCCACGAGCAGCTTCTTCAGGAGAAAGGACAGTATTACCAGCTTTACACAGGAGCATTTGAGTTAGAGTAATGCTTTGCGAAGGGCGGGCTTCCCGGAGAGGGGAGTCCGCCCTTTGGGAGAGAGGAGAGACAGATGAAGAAAAAGGTGTATTCTCATATGGACCGGATCCCGGCGGGAGACGCTCCCGACCGGGTGACGGAAGGGTGTCTGGTGCTGGAGGGCGGAGCGTTCCGCGGGCTGTACAGCCAGGGAGTCATGGACGTGCTGATGAAGGCGGGCATCAACTTCCGGTGCACCGTCGGCGTGTCGGCCGGGGCCATGGGCGGCATGAACTATGTGGCGGGCCAGATCGGGCGCTCCGCCCGCGTGAACCTCCGCTACCGACACGACAGCCGGTATGTGGGGATCCGGGCGGTTCCCCGCAATCAGGGACTGATCGGTTTTGACTTTGTGTTCCGCGGGATCCAGGCGGAGGAGCCCTTCAATGGGGAGCGGTTCTTCCGGCCGGACCGGAGATTTGTGGCCGTGGCCACCAACTGTCTGACCGGGGAGGCGGAATACTTTGAGAAAGGGATATGCGGGGATATTTTCCAGGCGATCCGGGCCTCCGCGTCCATGCCCTACATCTCCAGACCGGTGGACGTCGAAGGAACGCCCTGCCTGGACGGAGGGTGCAGCTGCAAGATCCCGTACCAGTGGGCCATCGACCAGGGGTATGAGAAGATCGTGGTGATCAGGACGAGACATGCCTCGTTCCGCAAGGATCCGAAGCGGCGCACGGAAAACTCTCTGGCGCGGCGGATCTACCGGCATTATCCGGAGTTCGCGCAGGTGCTGGAGGCGAGCGATCAGGACTACAACCGCCAGTGCGACGAGCTGGACCGACTTCAGGCGGAGGGCAGAGTCTACGTGATCAGCCCGTCCGTGCCCATGAAGGTAGGGAGACTTGAGAAGGATATGGAGAAGCTGGGCCGGCTCTACGGAAGGGGCGTCAGGGACGCGAAGGAAGAGCTCGCCGGATTGAAGGAATATCTTGGAATTTCATAGAAAAAAGGCCCGGGGCCCGCGCAGCGTTTTCTGCTGCGCGGGCCCTGGCCTTTTTATGCCCATACGGGATTATTTCTGATTTTTCTCCACTTCCATCAGCTTCATAGCGCGGACTTTCAGCGGAAGTCCGAACAGGGTGATGAAGCCGCTGGCGTCGTGATGGTCGTACATGTCTCCGGTGGTGAAGGAGGCGAGAGACTCGTTGTAGAGGCTGTAGGGAGAGGTGGTTCCCGCTTTGATGATGTTGCCTTTATAGAGGCGGAACTTTACTTCTCCGGTCACATACTCCTGCGTGCTGGTCACGAAAGCCTGAATGGCTTCGCGCAGAGGCGTGAACCATTTTCCTTCGTAGACGACCTGCGCCAGCTTATTGCCCATATCCTTCTTGGTCTCCATGGTGGCGCGGTCAAGGACGAGCTCCTCCAGCTGCTGATGCGCTTCCATGAGGATCGTCCCGCCGGGAGTCTCGTACACGCCGCGGGACTTCATGCCGACCACGCGGTTTTCCACGATGTCCACGATGCCGATGCCGTGCTTGCCGCCCAGCGCGTTGAGTTCCTTGATGATGTCGGCCACCTTCATCTGTTTGCCGTTCACGGAGGTGGGAACGCCCTTCTCAAAGGTCATGGTCACGTACTCGTCCTGATCCGGAGCCTTCTCGGGAGTCACGCCCAGCACCAGCATGTGATCGTAGTTGGGCTCGTTGGCCGGATCCTCCAGCTCCAGTCCCTCGTGGCTGATGTGCCACAGGTTGCGGTCGCGGCTGTAGCTGTGGCTGTGGTCGAAGGGAAGGTTGATGCCGTGCTGCTTGCAGTACTCGATCTCGTCCTCTCTGGACTGCATGGTCCATACGTCGGTCATTCTCCACGGCGCGATGATCTTCAGATCGGGAGCCAGCGCCCGGATGGACAGCTCAAAGCGGATCTGGTCGTTGCCTTTTCCGGTGGCTCCGTGGCAGATGGCGGAAGCGCCTTCCTTCCTGGCGATCTCCACCAGCTTCTTGGCGATCACCGGGCGGGCCATGGAGGTCCCCAGCAGGTATTTGTTCTCATAGACGGCGCCTGCCTGCACGCAGGGCATGATATACTCCTCGGCGAACTCGTCCACGATGTCCTCGATGTACAGCTTTGCCGCGCCGGACAGCTTTGCTCTCTCCTCCAGCCCGTCCAGCTCATTTCCCTGTCCGCAGTCGATGCAGCAGCAGATGACCTCGTAGCCGAAATGCTCCTTCAGCCACGGAATGATGGCGGTGGTGTCCAGTCCGCCGGAATATGCCAGAACTACTTTTTCTTTCATCTTGATTTCCTCCGTAGGTTTTCACTGCATATAACTATACAACAACTTAAAATGGATTGCAAGTGAAAGTTTATGCATAAAATAGAGAAAATAATCGAAATATATTGCATAAATATGAATTAGAATGTATAATTATGCAATCTGGCAAAGAGGAGACGCAAAAAGGATTGCGCTTTACTTTCTATATTATTTGGTATATCATAAAGGACAGTTGTTCAGAAGAATGAGAGGTAGAAAAATATGATAAAAGCGGGTATCATCGGAGCGACCGGCTATGCGGGCGCGGAGCTGGTACGGCTCCTGCTGGGACATAAGGAGGCGCAGATCGTCTGGTACGGCTCCAGAAGCTATGTGGACAAAGCCTACGCGTCGGTCTACCAGAACATGTTCCGTCTGGTGGATGCAAAATGTCTCGACGACAACATGGAGGAGATGGCGTCGCAGGTGGACGTGATTTTCACGGCGACTCCGCAGGGACTGTGCGCGTCGCTGGTGAACGAGGATATTTTAAATAAGGTAAAGATCGTCGACCTGAGCGCGGATTTCCGGATCAAGGACGTGGACACCTATGAGAAGTGGTACGGCATCGAACACAAAGCGCCTCAGTACATCGGCGAGGCGGTCTACGGACTGTGCGAGGTGAACCGGGAGGCGGTGAAGAAGGCGCGTCTGGTGGCCAATCCGGGATGCTATCCCACCTGCAGCTTCCTGTCGATCTATCCGTGCGTGAAGGAAGGGCTCATCGATCCGAATACGATCATCATCGACGCCAAGTCCGGCACGTCCGGCGCGGGCAGGGGGGCCAAGGTGGACAACCTGTTCTGCGAGGTCAACGAGAACATCAAAGCCTACGGGGTGGCCGGACACCGCCATACGCCGGAAATCGAGGAGCAGCTTGGCTACGCGGCGGGAGCGCCGGTGACCATCAGCTTTACGCCGCATCTGGTTCCCATGCAGCGGGGAATTCTCGTGACGGCCTACGCGTCCCTTTTGAAGGACGTCTCTTACGAGGACGTGAAGGCGGCCTACGACAAATATTATGAGAAGGAGTTCTTCGTCCGGGTGCTCGAGAAAGACGTCTGCCCCCAGACCCGCTGGGTGGAGGGAAGCAACTTTGTGGACGTGAATTTCAAGCTGGATCCGAGGACGAACCGCATCGTGATGATGGGAGCCATGGATAATCTGGTCAAGGGCGCGGCGGGACAGGCGGTGCAGAATATGAACCTGCTGTTCGGTCTCGACGAGACGGAGGGCCTGAAGGCGGCCCCCATGTTCCCGTAGAAGGGGAGGCTTTCACGATGGAGATCCGGGTAATGAGAGCGGAGGATTACGATAAGCTGTACGGACTGTGGATGACGATCCGGGGCTTCGGGATCCGGAGCATCGACGATTCCAGAGAGGGCGTGGAGCGGTTTCTGAGGCGGAACCCCACCACCAGCGTCACGGCGTGGGAGGGGGAGAAGCTGATCGGAGCCATCCTGTGCGGCCACGACGGAAGAAGAGGCTGCTTCTACCATGTCTGCGTGCGGAAGGGATACCGCAGGATGGGCGTGGGAAAGGCCATGGTCGTGGCGTGCATGGAGGCGCTGCGGGCCGAAAAGATCAACAAGGTGTCGCTGATCGCGTTCACGAAAAACGATGTGGGAAACGCGTTCTGGAACAAGATCGGCTGGACGAAGCGGGAAGATCTGAATTATTTTGACTTTACGTTGAACGAGGAGAATATCACCGCATTTATCGAGGAGGAATGAGCATGAAGATCATTACGGGCGGCGTGACGGCGGCGAAGGGCTTTGAGGCCGCTTCGGCGGAGGCGCAGATCAAGTACAGGGACAGAAAGGATATGGCGCTGGTGTACAGCCAGGTCCCGTGCGCGGCGGCGGGGACCTTTACCACCAATGTGGTGAAGGCGGCTCCGGTGAAATGGGATCAGAAGATCGTGTATGAGTCAGAGGCCGCGCAGGCCGTGGTGATCAACTCCGGCATCGCCAACGCCTGTACCGGACAGGAGGGCTACGAGTACTGCCGCCGGACGGCTGCCGCCGCGGCGGAGGCGCTGCGCGTGCCGGAGGACGCGGTGCTGGTGGCGTCCACAGGCGTCATCGGGATGCAGCTTCCCATGGACCGGATCGAGGCGGGCGTGTCCCTGCTGGCCGGAAGCCGCGCCTGCACGGAGGAGGCCGGGCTGGAGGCGGCGAAGGCCATCATGACGACGGACACCCGCCCCAAGTACACGGGCGCGCAGGTGGAGATCGGCGGAAAGACCGTCACGGTGGGCGGCATGTGCAAGGGCTCGGGCATGATCCATCCGAACATGTGCACGATGCTCGGCTTTGTGACCACCGACGCGGCCATCACGAAAGAGCTTCTCCAGAAGGCGCTGTCCGACGACGTGAAGGATACCTACAACATGGTCTCCGTGGACGGGGATACGTCCACCAACGACACGGTGCTGCTGCTGGCAAACGGCATGGCGGGCAATCCGGTCATCGACGATCCGGACAGCCCGGAGTACGCGGAATTTAAGAAGGCGCTCAACTATGTGAACACCGAGCTTGCAAAAAAGATCGCCGGGGACGGCGAGGGAGCCACCTGCCTGTTTGAGGTGAAGGTGGTGGGAGCGGAGACGAAGGAGCAGGCGGTGACGCTGGCCAAATCGGTGATCA
Organism: Eubacteriales bacterium; assembly: GCA_030524125.1. Taxonomy (GTDB): domain Bacteria; phylum Bacillota; class Clostridia; order Lachnospirales; family Lachnospiraceae; genus Hominiventricola. Next base: position 22,760 of record JAUNHB010000024.1, read on the forward strand.
CGTCCAGCCTCACCAAAGCGGCCATCTACGGCCACGACGCCAACTGGGGCAGGATCCTGTGCGCCATGGGGTATTCGGGAGCGCAGTTCGATCCGGAGCGGGTGGATCTCTACTTTGAGAGCGCGGCCGGAAAGCTCAAGATCATCGAGAACGGCGTGTCCACCGGCTACAGCGAGGAGGAGGCCACGAAGATCCTCTCCGAGGAGCATGTGACCGCCATTGCCGACGTGAAGCTGGGCGGGGCGTCCGCCACGGCGTGGGGCTGCGACCTGACGCACAAATATGTGGACATCAACGCGGATTACAGAAGTTAAGAGGTGGGAGAAGAAATGAGAGAGGATACGGAGAAATATTTGGAGAAGGCCGCCGTGCTGGTGGAGGCCCTTCCTTACATTCAGAAATTCAACAGGTCGATCATCGTGGTCAAATACGGCGGGAGCGCCATGGTGGACGAGAAGCTCAAAAAGAGCGTCATCAGCGACGTGACGCTCCTGAAGCTGGTGGGCTTTAAGCCGATCATTGTCCACGGCGGCGGCAAGGAGATCAGCAAGTGGGTCGGCAAGGTGGGGATGGAGCCCCGCTTCGTCAACGGCCTTCGGGTGACCGACGAGGAGACGATGGAGATCGCCGAGATGGTGCTGGGCCGCGTGAACAAGAGCCTCGTGACCATGGTGGAGGAGCTGGGCGTCAAGGCCGTGGGCATCAGCGGCAAGGACGGAGGACTGCTCCATGTCAAAAAGAAATATTCCGGCGGCGAGGACATCGGCTTCGTGGGCGAGATTGACCGGGTGGATCCGAAGATCCTGTACGATCTGCTGGAGAAGGATTTTCTGCCGATCATCTGTCCCGTCGGACTGGACGATCAGTTCAACACCTACAATATCAACGCCGACGACGCGGCCTGCGCCGTGGCGCGGGCGGTCAGCGCCAACAAGCTGGCGTTCCTGACGGACATCGAGGGCGTGTACCGGGACTATGAGGACAAGGAGTCCCTGATCTCCGAAATCAAGGTCAGCGAGGCGAAGGAGCTGATCGCGGGCGGGACCATCGGAGGCGGCATGCTTCCGAAGCTGTCCAACTGCATCGACGCCATCGAGGCCGGCGTGTCGAGGGTCCACATCATCGACGGGCGGATCCCTCACAGTATCCTGATGGAGGTGTTCTCCAACCGGGGCGTGGGCACGGCGATTCTGGGAGACGAGGAGGAGAAATTTTATCATGAGTAATCCTTATATCGAGGAGGCCGAGGAGGCGATCCTGCATACGTACAACCGCTATCAGATCGTGCTGGACAGAGGAGAGGGCGTGCGGCTCTACGACGTGAACGGAAAGGAATATCTGGATTTCGCGGCGGGCATCGCGGTGCAGTCTCTCGGATACGGCCATCCGGAGTACACGCGGGCGCTGAAAGAGCAGATCGACAGGCTGACCCACATCTCCAACCTGTATTATTCCGTTCCCATGACTGAGGCCGCGGGAAAAGTGAAAAAGGCCAGCGGCATGGAGAAGGTGTTTTTCACCAACAGCGGCACCGAGGCCATCGAGGGAGCGCTGAAGGCGGCGCGGAAATATTCCTATGGGAAGTACGGCGAAGGCCGTTATGAGATCATCGCCATGAATCATTCGTTCCACGGAAGGAGCATGGGCGCGCTGTCCGTCACGGGAAACGAGAAATACCGGAAGCCCTTCGAGCCGCTGGTGGGCGGCGTGCGCTTCGCGGAGTTCAACGACCTGGAGAGCGTGAAGGCGCAGGTGACGGACCGGACGTGCGGGATCATCGTGGAGACCGTGCAGGGCGAGGGCGGGATCTACCCGGCCACGAAGGAATTTCTGGAGGGGCTTAGGACTCTGTGCGACGAGCGGGATCTGATCCTGATCTTCGACGAGATCCAGTGCGGCATGGGACGGACCGGCCACATGTTCGCCTGGCAGGAGTACGGCGTCATGCCGGATGTGATGACCTGCGCCAAGGCGCTGGGCTGCGGCGTCCCGGTGGGCGCGTTCGTGCTGGGCGGCAGGGCGGCAGAGAGTTCCCTTGCGCCGGGCGACCACGGGACGACCTACGGCGGAAATCCGTTCGTCTGCGCGGCGGTCAGCAAGGTGTTCGACCTGTATGAAAAAGAAGGAATCGTGGAGCATGTCCGGAAGGTCGGCGCATATCTCACCGAAAAGCTGGACGGGCTTGTGGAAAAGTATGACTTTTTTGCCGAGCGCCGTGGAAAAGGTCTCATACAGGGGCTGGAGGTGCAGGGACGTCCGGTGGGAGAGATCGTGAACCGGGCGCTGGAGAACGGCCTGATCGTCATCACGGCGGGGAGCAACGTGCTGCGTCTCGTGCCGCCGCTGGTGATCACGGAGGCGGATGTGGACGAGATGATCGATAAGCTGGAGAGAAGCCTGTAAGAAAGGAGGCCCCATGGCATACAGATGTCAGAAGGTGCTTGTGGTGGTGATCACGCTGCTTCTGGTGGCGGAGATCATCCATGCCAGCCGGATGAACCAGGCGGACACGGTGACGCTCCAGGAGGAGAGGCCGCTGCTGGTCTGGTACACGGATCCGGACATTCAGCAATATATGGAAGAGACGGCGGAGAAGGCGGGAGAAGCCTACGGAGTCCAGGTCCGCACGGAGCTGGTATCCGAGGTGGACTATATCGAAAACATCAGCGAGGAGTCCGTCTCGGAGGAGATGACGGGGCCGGATCTCTATGTGGTGTCCTCCTCACTTTTGGAGAAGGCGGCGCTGGCGGGGCTTACGGATCCGGTGGATCAGTCGGAGCTCTCAGGGGATTATTCTGAAAAGGCGATCCATGCGGCCGTCTATCAGGGCCGGACGATGGCGAGACCTTTTTATGTGGAGACCTGCTTTCTTCTCTACAACCGCTATTACACGGAACAGGCTCCGGCCACCGTCGACGAGATCCTCGCGTACGCGGATTCCTTTGAACCCGACGACGTGACCGCCGGCGTGGACAAGATCTTTGAGTGGAACGTGGCGGATGTGATCGAAAACTATATGTTCCTCGGGGCGTACACGGATCTCGGAGGCGAGGACGGGGACGATATGGGACAGGTGTCCATGGATCTTGAGCGGATCGGGGAGTGCATGGCTTACTATCAGAGCCTGAACGGATATTTCGCCATCGACGCGGACACGGTCACGTCGGAGCAGATCGTGCAGGATTTCATCGACGGAAAGACGGTGTATATGATCGCCAACGCGGCCATGCTGGCCCGGGTGGACGAGGCGGCGGAAAACGGGGAGCTGCCGGAATATCCGTCGGAGCGCACCGTCGTGAACGAGGAGGGCGCGGAGGAGACGCAGACGCTGGAGTTTGAACCGTTTTACGGGGCGGCCGCGCTGCCGGATCTGACGGCGGAGCTGGAGACGCGGGGACTGTCCGTGACCAACTCCGTGGCGGTCAATCCGTACTCGAGGAATCCTGAGGCGGCCCACGCGGTGGCGGAGTATCTGACGGCGGGCAACGCCGCCGGGCTGTACCGGGAGGCGGACAAGCTGCCGGCCTTCCGGGCGCTGGAGGAAGCGCCCACGCCGGCGTGGGAGGCAGTCTGCCAGGCGTACGACGAGGCCGCGGAGATCCCAAAGCTCATGGAGCTGTCCGACATCTGGCTTCATCTGGAGGCCGCTCTGGCGGACATCTGGCGGGGCGAGGATGCCTCGGAGCAGATGGCGGAGTTCGCGGGGCTCCTGGACGGGAGAATGGAGTAGGGCGGCATAAAATTCCAATCTTGTGGAAACACTCAGAAAAAAGGAGGTTTCGGCATGATTGGAATTTTTATTGCGCTCATATCGGGAGCGCTCATGAGCATTCAGGGGGTATTTAACACGGAGGTCACCAAGCAGAGCAGCGTCTGGGCGTCAGCCTCGTGGGTGCAGCTCACGGCGCTTCTGACCTGCCTGCTCCTATGGGCCGCGGCGGACCGGGCGAGTCTCATGGCGGTGGTGAAGGTGACGCCCAAATATATGCTGGCCGGAGGCGTCATCGGGGCGTTCATCACGTACACGGTCATACAGGGCATGTCCGCGCTGGGACCGGCAAAAGCGACCATGCTGATCGTCATCGCGCAGCTGGCGGTCTCGTGGGGCGTGGAGCTCATCGGAATGTTCGGCGTGGAGCGGGCCGGGTTCTCGCTCCGGAAGCTTCTGGGGCTTCTGGTGGCGGTGGCCGGGGTCGTTCTCTTTGAGTGGGAATCGTAAAGATTGTGCTTGTCTTTCCGCGTTAAGTCCGATACAATGGAGGCAGGACATGGAACAGGCTTTTCTCCCGGAGAGGAGAAGGGCATGAGAAAAACATACATTGACAGAGGAAAAGCGGCGGCGCTTGTCTGCCTGCTCTGCTGCGGCCTTTGGGGCTGCGGCCTTGCTTTCTGCGGCTTTTCGGGGAAAAGCGGGGAGCTTGCGTTTGACTGCGGGGAGAACGCGGAGCCGACGGATATGGAGTGCGGCCGGGCGTCGGACGGACATGGCGCGGAGGCGTCGGACATGTCGGACGGAATGGCGTCGGACGGAGACGGCGGGGCTAAGACGGAGACGCCGGACGGAGCGGAGACTGCGCCCGGCGGCGTCTCTGAGGGCTCGCCCGCCGCCCCGGAGGGGAACGCAGAGGAGACGGCCCCCGCCGCCTCCGACGGCCGCGTGAACATCAACACGGCGGGCATGGAGGAGCTGATGACCCTGAAAGGCGTGGGGGAGAGCCGCGCCCGGGCCATCATAGAATACCGGGAACAGAACGGGCCTTTTGAGACCGAGGAGGAGATCATGCAGATCTCCGGGATCAAGGAAGGCGTTTTTTCAAACATAAAAGATCAGATAGCGGTGCGCTGAGGTGAAGAAGATGGGACAGAGAGTATTAGTGGTGGACGACGAAAAGCTGATCGTCAAAGGGATCCGGTTCAGTCTGGAGCAGGACAGCATGGAGGTGGACTGCGCGTACGACGGCGAGGAGGCGCTGGAGAAGCTCCGGGAGAACGAGTATGACATCGTGCTTTTGGACATTATGCTGCCGAAGCTGTCGGGGCTCGAGGTGTGCCAGCAGCTCAGGGAATTTTCCTCCGTGCCGGTGATCATGCTGACGGCCAAGGGCGACGACATGGACAAGATCATGGGGCTGGAGTACGGAGCCGACGACTACATCACGAAGCCGTTCAATATTCTCGAGGTCAAGGCGCGGATCAAAGCCATCATCCGCCGCACGAAGAAGAAAGCGCCGGAAAAGGAGAAGAGCCGCGTGGTGGACAAGGGCGAGCTGCATATGGACTGCGAAAGCCGCCGTCTGTACATCGGAGGGAGAGAGATCAACCTGACGGCCAAGGAATTCGACCTGCTGGAGCTGATGGCGCTCAACCCCAACAAAGTATACAGCCGGGATCACCTGCTGAACGCCGTGTGGGGCTACGACTATCCGGGCGACGTGCGGACGGTGGACGTCCATATCCGGCGGCTGCGCGAAAAGATCGAGCAGAATCCCAGCGAGCCGAAGTACGTACATACCAAATGGGGAGTAGGCTACTATTTCAATGCGTAAGATAAAGTTCGGAGGAAAATTTTTCAAAAGTCTCAATTTCCGTATTTTGCTGTCTCTGGCCCTGACGGGGATGGTTCCCGTGCTGATCATCACGGGAGTCTTTCTGGCGTCCTACGAGAAGCAGGCGCTGACCCAGCTGGGCAACGACGTGAGGAACCAGTGCCAGATCCTGGCGACGCAGCTGGGAAGCGGGGAGCTGGCGGACGAGGCAGGGAGCGAGACGCTGCAGGGAGAGCTGGCGCAGCTCTCCTCTCTGTACGACGGGCGGATCCTGATCATCGACCGGAACTTCGAGATCGTGGAGGACACGTATCAGCTGGAGGAGGGTCGGACGATGGTGGCGGAGGAGGTCATCCGCTGCTTTAAAGGAGAAAATATCAGCCATTATGTGAGCGGCCGTTTTATCGAAATGACGGTGCCGATCACCGTGGAGACGGACGGCGGGAGAAAGATCGTCGGCGTGATCCTTGCCAGCGCGTCCACCGACAGCATCCACTCCCAGCTGGAGGGGCTTCGCTCCTCCTCGGATATGTGGCTGGTGGCTGTGGGGATCTGCGTGCTGGCGCTGTCGATCCTACTGTCCGGGTGGCTGATCCGGCCGCTGAAGCATATGAACCAGTCCATCGGCGGGCTAGTGGAAGGATCGCTGGACGGCGACCTTGACATCCACGACTGTACGGAGACGGAAAATATCTCGGATACGTTCAACCTGATGCTGGCGAAGCTCAGGCTGGTGGAGGAGTCCAGACAGGAGTTCGTCTCCAACGTTTCCCACGAGCTGAAGACGCCGCTGACGTCCATGAAGGTGCTGGCGGACTCCCTGCTCATGCAGCAGGACGCGCCGGTGGAGCTGTATCAGGAATTTATGCAGGACATTGCGGAGGAGATCGACCGGGAGAACACGATCATCTCGGATCTTCTGACGCTGGTGAAGATGGACCGGAAGGCCCCGGAGCTGAATATCGCGGTGACCGACGTCAATGAGTTTATGGAGCTGATCTTAAAAAGGCTCCGTCCGATCGCGGAGAAGGCCAACGTGGAGGTGGTCTTTGAGAGCAACCGGAGCGTCAGCGCCGAGATCGACGCCACGCGGCTGTCTCTGGCATTTTCCAATCTGGTGGAGAACGCCATCAAGTACAACCGGGAAAACGGCTGGGTGCGGGTCATGCTGGACGCCGATCACAAGTTTTTCTATGTGAAGGTGTCCGATTCGGGGATCGGGATCCCGCAGGAATCGCTGGACTATATTTTTGAACGGTTTTACCGGGTGGACAAATCCCACTCCAGAGAGATCGGAGGAACGGGGCTGGGGCTCGCTATCACAAGGAGCGCGGTGGTGGCCCACAGAGGAGCCATCAAGGTGCAGAGCGAGCCGGACGTGGGGACGACCTTTACGGTGCGCATTCCGCTCAAATATATCGCGTAGGGGGAAAACCATGAGACGTTGGATCGTATTTGTCCTGCTGATCGGCCTCGTCCTGCTGGCGGTCGGATGCGGGGAGGATGAAGAGGAGCAGGAGAGCGGGTACCGGATCTGGTATATGAACCAGGAGGAGACCCGTCTGGAATATGAGAACAAGGAGCTTCAGGCCAAGAATACGGAGGGCCTGATCAAGGAAATGCTGGAGATGCTGCGGGAGCAGCCCTCGGACAGCGGCTTAAAGCCGGTCCTTCCGGAGACGGTCCGGGTGAACGAGTACAGGATCGAGCACAACCAGCTCTATCTGGATCTGTCCGCAGAGTATCTGGATCTGGCGAAGGAGTACGAGGTGCTCTGCCGGGCGGCGCTGGTGCGCACGTTCTGCCAGATTGAGGAGATCGACTATGTGGGGATCCTGGTGGAGGGAGAGCCGCTGAAGGATCTGGACGGAGAGACGGTGGGACTGATGAACGAGGATCAGTTTATCGAGAACGCGGGGGAGGAGATCAACGCCTACAAGACGGCGGATCTGATCCTCTACTATGCCAATGAGACCGGAGACAGGCTGGTGGAGCAGCGTGTGGCCATGGAGTACAACAGCAACATCTCGCTGGAAAAGGTGATCGTGGAGCAGCTGATCGCGGGGCCGCCCTTCGAGGGGGCTTATCCGGCGATCCCCGCCGCCACCAAGCTGGTGAGCGTGTCCACCAAGGACGGAATCTGTTATGTAAATTTAAATGAAGGCTTTCTGGAGACCGGGTACAACGTCATCGAGAGCATACCGATCTATTCCATCGTCAATTCTCTGGTGGAAAATACGGATGCGGACAAGGTGCAGATCAGCATCAACGGGGAGACGAACCGGATGTACCGGGAGAGCATTAGCTTTGAGACGATTTTTGAGAAGAACGAGGAGTTGGTGCAGCAGTGAGGCAAAGGCCTGTAGCCTGTCTGGCGCTGCTTGTGTTTCTCGTGCTCCTTCTCTGTCCCGCGGGGTGGTTTTACGATCCCCCGCGGATCACGGAGAAATGCGACGCCGAGATCACGGGGCAGGTCGGACGGCGAACGTGGAAAAACGACAAATTACAGCTGGATCTGGAGCATTGCCGGATCCGCACGGAGGAGACGGAATTTACAGCCGATCGTCTCCTGATCTATCTGAACAGCCTGACGGAATGTCCGGCGGGCGCGTATCTTTCCCTGTCGGGAACCATTTACCCATTGACAGAATCAACCAATCCCGGGCAGTTTGACAGCAGGCTCTATTATGAAGGAAAAGGAATCTCCTATACCGTATACGCCGACGGCGCGGCGCTGCTCGGCACAGAGCCAAGGCCCGTCCGGGAGGGGCTTATGAGGCTTCGGGCCAGGATCGGGGAGGTCTACGATCAGGTGCTGGAGGAGCGGGACAGCGGGATTTTGAAGGCCATGGTGCTGGGCGACAAGGCGGATCTGGACGAGGAGACAGAGGATCTGTACCGGCAGAACGGGATCTCGCATCTTCTGGCCATCTCCGGACTTCACGTCTCGCTGGTGGGGATGGGGATGTACCGGCTGCTGAAAAAGCTGCTGGGGTTCCGGCTGGCGGCAGGGATCCCGACGATCCTGCTTCTGGCCGCGTACAGCTGGATGACGGGGGCGTCGGTCTCCTCGGTGCGGGCCGCCTGCATGTGCGCGCTGGCGGTGCTGGCCGATCTGGCGGGCAGGACCTACGATATGCTGACGGCCATGGGAACGGCGGCGCTCGGGCTGATGCTTCAAAATCCGCTCTGCGTCAGGCAGAGCGCGTTTCTCCTGTCCTTCGGGGCGGTGCTGGGGATCGCTCTGGCAGGGCCCCTGTGGAGGCTTCTCAGGGAAAAGAGAGGAAAGCTGTCCGACTCTCTGAGCGTCAGCCTGTCGGTGCTGCTGGCGACGTTTCCGCTGCTTCTGTTCTTTTTCTCGGAGTACGCCCTTTATTCCACCCTTTTAAATCTACTGGTGATCCCGCTGATGAGCGTTCTGATGGCCTGCGGACTTTTGTGCGGGCTTGCGGGATTTTTCTGGCTTCCGGCGGCGAGGCTTCCGGCGATCCCGTGCAGCCTGATCCTGTCGGTCTACAAGGCGCTGGGGGAGCGCTGCCTGACGCTGCCGGGAGCCGTGCTGCGGACGGGAAGCCCTGCCGTGTGGAAGATCGCGGCCTATTATGCGGCGCTGACGGCGGTATTCCTCCTGTTCTACCGGGAAAAACGCCGGAAGAAATACCGGAGGCAGGGGACGACCTACCGGCTGCCGCGAAAGCTCGCGGCCGGCTGCGCGGGGCTTTTGCTGGCTGCGGCCGCGCTGCTCTGCGTGCGGGTGCGGACGGGCCTTACGGTCACCGTGCTGGACGTGGGGCAGGGGGACGCCGTCTTTCTGGAGCTGTACGACGGCACGACCTTTCTGTGCGACGGGGGAAGCACCAGCGTGTCGAAGGTGGGAACGTGGAGGATCCTTCCGTTTTTGAAGGCGGAGGGAATCCAGCAGGTGGATTATCTGATGCTCTCCCACATGGATCAGGATCATATCAATGGGATCCGGGAGCTTCTGGAGGGGGAAAAGATCCGGGTCGGCCACGCGCTGCTGCCGGGGCTGGCCGCCTGGGACGAGGCTTATGAGGAGATGGCGTCCCTTCTGGCCGGGGCCGGCATCCCGATCCTCTGTCTGAACACCGGGGACCGGCTGGAGTCGGAGGAGATCGCGCTTACGTGCCTCTGGCCCCGGGAGGGCGCGCGGTCCGGCGACCGCAACGAGCTGTCGCTGGTGATGGAGGTGGAGTACGGGGAGTTCCGGATGCTCCTGACCGGAGACATCGGGGAGAGCGCCGAGAGGGAGCTGTGCGGCCTCGGCCTTCTTGAGCCGGTGGACGTGCTGAAAACGGCCCACCACGGCTCCCGCTACTCCAGCACGGCCGCCTTTTTGAAGGCGGTGCGCCCTTCCGTCAGCGTCATCTCCTGCAGCGCCTCCAACCGGTACGGCCATCCCGGCGAGGAGACGCTGGAGCGCCTCGCAGCCGCCGGAAGCGCCGTGCGCGTCACCATGGACTGCGGAGCCGTCCGTGTGTGGACGGATGGAGAGAAGGTGCGGGTGCGGGGATTTTTGGAGTGAGGGGGGGAGCGCGTGCGATTCGTTCAGCCCGCGCCATTCGCAAAGCCGCGCTGACGCGGCTACCTTTGCTCATAACCGGGCGCTCCCTCAGCCGGGAGCAACAGGCCACAATTCGTGCGAGCACGATTCTGGCCTGTCACTCCCGGCTGGCTGAACTGTGATAAATAATTTATTTGTGTTCGTGGGGGACGGTGGTGTATAATGGCGAAAACAAACCTTACAGGAAAAGAGCGGACATTTATGAAAATGCTGATGGAAGACATCAAAAATAAACAGTTTAAAAGGATTTACCTGCTGACCGGCGAGGAGGCGTATCTGCGGGGGCAGTACCGGAAGCGGCTGCGGGACGCGCTGGCGGACCCGGAGGACACCATGAACACGGCGGTTTTTTCCGGAAAAGGGACCGATCCGAGAGAGATCATCGATCTGGCGGAGACGATGCCGTTTTTTGCGGAGCGGCGGGTGATCCTGATCGACGACAGCGGATTTGTCAAAAACGCGTGTCCGGAGCTGGCGGATTATGTGCCGGAGATTCCGGAGAGCACGTGCATCATCCTGACCGAGACGGAGGTGGACAAGCGGGGACGGCTTTATAAAGCGATCAAGAGCGCGGGCCGCGTCGTGGAATTTAACCGGCAGGATGAACGGACGCTGACCCGCTGGGTGCTGGGGACGCTGAAAAAAGAAGGGAAGAGCATCACGGAGGACGCCATGCGGCTGTTCCTGGAGAGGACCGGGACCGATATGGAACATATCTCACAGGAGCTGGAGAAGCTGATCGGCTACACGATGGGCCGGGAGGGGATCACGGCGGAGGATGTGGCGGCGATCTGCACGGAGCAGACAGAAAACCGGATCTTTGACATGATCCAGGCCATCACCGACCGGAACCAGCGAAAAGCGCTGGAGCTGTATGCGGATCTTTTGGCCATGAAGGAACCGGCCATGCGGATCCTCTTTCTGATCACGCGGCAGTTCAACCAGCTGTTGCTGCTCAAAAGTCTGTCCGGGCAGGGCATGGACCGGTCGGAGCTGGCGAAAAAGGCGGGCATCCCTCCCTTTGCGCTCGGAAAGTATCAGGCCCAGTGTCGCCGCTTCACGCCGGCCCAGATCCGCCGGGCCGTGGAGGACTGCGTGGAGACGGAGGAGCAGGTCAAGACCGGACGGATGGACGATCAGCTGGGCGTGGAGCTCCTGATCGTGAAGTACAGCAGGGCGGTGTGAGCCAAAAGCTCCTGCGGACGCGAAAAAGCAAAACAAAAAAACGACTGGCATGACGGTACCAGTCGTTTTTTGTAAGCGATAAGCCCTGCAATCGGCTGCCGTGCTTTCATGGTCAGCCATTTGCAGGGCAACGGGCCGCGAACAGCTTTGCGGTGAGCTGGT
>JAUNHB010000025.1 GCA_030524125.1 Eubacteriales bacterium
GATCGAGGAACGGAATCTCTTCGCCCATGACTCTGCGGCAAATGTTCATGTACGCCTGTCCCGCGAGAGAAGAATCCCCCACGCACGGCTCTCCCTGGTTCGTGGAGATGACGATGCTCTCGTCGTCCGGGATGGCTCCGATCATGTCGATGGCCAGGATCTCCACCACGTCGTCCATGGACATCATGTTCCCGCTCTCCACCATGTCCATCCGGATGCGGTTCACGATCAGGTCGGTGCGCCTGATCTCGTTGGCCTCCAGAAGCCCGATGATGCGGTCTGCGTCGCGGATCGCCGACACCTCCGGCGTTGTGACGATGAGCGCCCGGTCCGCCGCCGCGATGGCGTTTTTGAAGCCCTGCTCGATGCCCGCCGGGCAGTCCAGCAATATGTAGTCAAACTCTTCCCGGAGTTCGTCGATCAGCTTGACCATCTGCTCCGGGCTGACCGCCGTCTTGTCCCTCGTCTGGGCCGACGGCAGCAGATACAGGTTCGGGTAGCGTTTGTCCTTGATCAGCGCCTGCTTGATGCGGCAGTTGCCCTCCACCACATCCACCAGATTGTAGACGATACGGTTTTCCAGGCCCATGACCACGTCCAGATTGCGGAGTCCGATATCCGTGTCGATCAGAACCACCTTCTGGTTCAGCTTGGCCAGACCGGTTCCTACATTGGCGGTGGTGGTCGTCTTTCCGACGCCGCCCTTCCCTGACGTAATCACAATCACTTCACTCATTTTGCTTCCTCCAATTTCCTATCGATAAGCCCGTATCTGTCCTTGTTTTCAGATCCGGATGTCGTTGATGACCTCTTTTGTAATGGATTCCATATAAATATTTCCATCCTCCGTATAAGCGATCATCGGGCCCGTCTGGGCGCTCTTGTCGCCCGCCGGCCTGTCCGCGCAGCGCGCGATGGCGTCCGCGATGCGGATCTGCATGGGATTCATGTTCAGAGCGGCCACAAAGGCCCTCTCGTTTCCCGCGGCTCCCGCGTGGATCGTCCCCTTGAGCGATCCCAGCACCACGACGTTTCCTTTGGACACGACCGTAGCGCCCGGATTCACATCTCCGAGAATGATGATGCTTGTCCCCGCCTCCAGCACCTGGCCGGAACGGAGCGTTCCTTTATAAAATCTGCCGTCGCTGTTGGAACTCTCCTGCTGCCGCTCCTCCAGCGCCTGCTTCATATAGGACTCCTTAAGCGCGTCCTGCTCCATGATGCACAGGATCTCCACCGAGGAATTTTCCTCGATGGCGCGGACCGCCTCCATCTGCTCCTCCTGCGTCAGCTTCCGGCCCTCGAAGGCCAGCGCCATCTGGGCGTCCCCGAAAAATTTGGCCGACGCCCTGAATTTTTCGGCGATCTGTCCCAACAGCTCCTGAAACGGAAGCTCCCTGTCCAGGAACAGCGTAATCCCGTATTTATTGCTCTTCATCACAACTGTCTGCTGCTTCATCCCTGTTCTCCCTAGTCGTTGATCACCGTGGACGTGGCGGCCGTGGCGGTTCCGCTCAGCAGCTCGTCCTTGTCCGTCAGGTCAAAATAATACGAGAAAATATCCGACACCATAGCCGCCGCGTTGGCGGAGGTGTATCCGTTGGCGATGCGGATGGCGACCGCGATCTCGGGCTGCTCATAGGGCGCATAGCCCACAAAGAGCGCATGGTTCGGATGACTTCTGGACTGCTGCGCCGTACCGGTCTTGCCCGCGATGGTCAGATCCAGATCCTTAAACGCGCTCGTGTTCAGCGCCACCTGATGCATTCCTTCCTGAATGGTGTTCCATGTACTGTCCGAAATATCAATATTATTATATACTGATGCCGAATAATCTTCAATAGTGTTTCCTTCGGAATCCGTCAATTTATCCAGAAGGGTCAGCTCGTAGACGGTCCCTCTGTTGGCGATGGCCCCCGCATAGCGGGCCAGCTGCGACACGGTGAACAGGTTCGTGCCCTGCCCGATGGAGGAACGGATGCCGTCCGTGTCGGACAGCTTCGGATCCGTCTCCGGAAGCTCCATGCCGGACGTATGATCCAGACCGAATTTCCCCGCGTACTCCGCCAGAATGGCCAGCGCCCGGTCCGAGGAATATCCCGTCGTGCGGCCGCCGCCCAGACGGAAGCCCATCTCGTAGAAATAGTAGTTGCAGGACACCCGGATGGCGTCCACCATATTGACGTTTCCGTGGCTTCCGTGATACTGGTTGTAGATCCAGCAGGTCGGCGAGCCGTACGCCTCCGTGAAGACTCCGGTGGCGTGGATGACCTCGGAGGGCGTGGTCACGCCCTCTCCCAGCGCCGCCGCCGCCACGACCGGCTTGTACGTGGATCCGGGCGCCGTACGCTCCTGCGTGGACCGGCTGTAAAGCGGTCCGGACAAATCCTGATTGAGCTGCGCATAGTACGCCGAGTCCATCGTGTTGGTCAGACGGTTGTTGTCGTATCCCGGATAGCTGACGTTCGCAAGCACCTCTCCGGTGTTGGGATCCACGATCACGCAGCCGGCGCTGCAGGGCTCCAGCGCAAGCTGCGCCGGAGTGATCTCCAGACTGGAGATCTTATCGATCATGAAATCGTAGGCGGAATAGGAGCCGCTTCTGAGTCTTGCCACCGTCTCTTCATCATACTCCAGAACCCCCTGCTCGTACAAGAGCAAACAGATCTCTCTTCCCGACACCACGTCCCCCAGAAGGACATATTTATACAGCATCGTGTGAAAACCGACGTCGCTGTCCAGCTTTGTCGAAATATAATCCATCAAAACGCCGTAGATCTCCTCGGAGTTCATATAGGAATTTTCCACATCGAGCCCCGACACGTCCACCCAGTTCATGGAGATGGCGTACTCCAGATATTCCTTCAGGCTGATGGTCTCGTCCGTTGCCCACGCGATATAGGTGGGATCCTCCGTGTCCACGGCGTCTCCCATGAGCACCTGGTCGTTCTTCATCAGGATGTCCGACACGATATAGCTCATATAATTTTTCATATCGATGGTCAGATCGGTGTAGGCCGTCGGGTCGTCCGACGTAAGCTCCGCCATGATCCGGTCCTTCGCCGACGCAAGCTGCGTCTGGAAGCGCTCCTCCACCGACCGCTCCAGCTCCGTGGCGTCGTCCGCCGTGAAATGTCCCGTGTCGATGATATGATTTTCGATCAGCGCGTAGTAGACATCGTAGATCGGGATCAGGATGTCCGCCGCCGAGCTGCTGCTTGTGGCCGTGTACTCCCTGATATTCCGGATCTTGGACACAAGGATACCCGCCAGCCGTTGTTCGATGATATCGTAGACTGCCATCTGCAGATTCTTGTCGATGGTCAGGTACACGTCGTTTCCGGACTCCGGCTGACTCTCGCTCTCCACCTCGATGACGTTTCCCACGTTGTCCACGTAGATCGTCCTCTGGCCCTTCGTCCCCTGAAGCTCCGTCTCCATATACTGTTCGATCCCGGCCTTTCCCACGAGGTCGTTCGCCTCGTAGTTTTCATTCTCCTCCTTCAGAGAATCCAGCTCCTCCTGATCGGGCTTTCCGATGTAGCCGATGATATTGGCGAAATATTCCGCGTCCGAATAGACCCTGAGACTGCTCTGGGCGATATCCACGCCCTGAAGCCCGCTCTGGTTTTCCAGGATCTCCGCCACCGTCTCGTCGGACACGTCCGTCGCGATGGTGGTCGCCACATAACGCTTGTAGCTGTTCCCGCTCATGGCATAGCGCACGGTCACCAGCTTGAGCATCTGCTCCTTCGTCAGATCCTGCGGGACGTTGTACTGTTCCAGCTGGCTTTCGTTGTACGCGTCGCTGGAAATGTAATACCGCTCGCTGCTGCACAGATATTCCATCATCTCGTCGGCCGTGGCCACGTACTCCTCCGGCTGCAGCTCGTCGATGGTCCTGTAGCCGTACACGTCGGCCTTGAACCGGAGCAGCGCGTTGCCCTCCTGCGTATAGACGTAGTTTCCGTTCTGGAGGATGATCCCGAAGTCGCTGATCACGCTGTCCCCGTGGGATTCCACGATGTCGATCACACGGAGGATCGTCCGGTTCAGCGTCGCGTTCTTCTCCCGCGTGCTCTTGTAGGTCCCGTTGTCCTCGATGGTCACGGCGTAGGACAGCACGTTGTCGGCCAGAACCTCTCCGTTCCGGTCGTAGATCCGCCCCCGCGTGCTGGCGATGCTCACTTCCTTTTTGATCCGCATGGTAAAGCTCTCGGCATAGTCCGAGCCCTTGATGATCTGAAGATAGAAGACCCTGCTTATCATGATCCCGAAAAAAGCAAGGAATAACAACATCAGAACGAAGATTCTCGATGTTATAAAATTCAATATGGATTCCTTGATGTCGTCAAACAAATCATTCGCTCCTTATGGATCGGTCTTAAACCTGGTGCTGATCCGGTAGATCGGCCGGTAGCAGATCAGCGTCATGATGACGGTATAGACCAGCTCCGGCAAAATAATGCTTCTTAGATAGTAGGGGAACGCGAAACGGCTCCGCATGACAAACATGATCCCGTAGGTGCCAAGCCCGTAGATCAGCTCGCTGACTGAGATCAGGCACAGAGGGAGCTTGATGTCCTCGCCGTAGAAAATGCTGTTGAAATAGCCGTTTCCGTATCCGATGTACATATAGATCATGGCGTGCATGCCCAAAAGCCTGCCAAAAAACACGTCCTCCAGAAGTCCGCAGAAAAATCCGACCGCCATGCCCTCCTTCCTTCCGCCCATGAAGCCGAAGGAGGCTGTCAGTATGAGCAAAAGGTTCGGCGTGATGGAGCCGATGGACAGCGTCTGGAACACCGTGCTCTGGAGAAGAAAGCCCAGCAGGATCAGCAGGGCGATGACGATTTTACGCTTCATGCCTTCTCCCCTCCTTTAGCCCGACGTCTCAGCCTCGTTCTCGTCCACCTGCTGCTTCAGGTCGGTGATCACCAGCACCGTGCTCAGATGCTCGAAATCCACCGCCGGAGTCAGGCTTCCTGACTTGGTCAGATTGTTGGCGTCCATGGACAGCTCGTTCACGTAGCCGATGAGGATTCCCTTATGGTATTTGGCGCTGGCATAGGAGGTGACTACCTTGTCGCCCGACTCCACCTCGTCGTCCTCATCCCGGAGCTGATTGAGCTGGAGCGTTCCCTCCGACATCATCTCCAGATCGCCGCGCACATAGCACAGATCAGAATTTTTCAGGATCATGGCGCTCACGTTGCTCATGTCGTCGATGATGGAGCGCACCTGCGCCCAGTCGGGCCCCGTCTTCGTGACGATGCCCACAAGGCCGCCGCCCGCGATCACGTTCATGTCCACGGCGATCCCGTCGTCGGAGCCCTTGTCGATGATGAACATATCGAACCAGTTTCCCGTATCCTTTCCGATGACGTTGGCGGCGATCTTGTCCAGATCCGAGTAATCGCTGTCCAGATCGTAGAGCTCTCTGAGCTCCTGAAGCTCGTAGCGCTCCTGCATCAGCATGTTGTTCTCCAGCGTCAGCTCGGCCACCTGCTCCTGAAGCTCCTCGTTCTCCTGGCGGACCTTCTGGAGATCCTCCAGATTGTCCACACGGTCTCTGGCCCAGCCGCCCACGGCGTTGATGCCCTTCTGCACCGGGATCAGCACATAGCCCGACACCGTGTTCAGGATCCCTCCGTCAAAATTGGTCAGGAACGAGACCGACATAGCGCCCACGCACAGAAGCGTCAGGCCAAACAAAATATATTTTCCGGGAATCGTAAATCGATTTCTTCGCCTCATATTATACAGCTCCCGCCGTTAGTCATATTTCTGTTCCTTGGTCACGAAGGCGAGCGGCCGGAATTCCTTCTCGTTGATGACTTTCGCCAGTCCTCTCGCCACGCACATCTCCGGCTCCTCATCCACCGTCACGCGGATGCCGGATTTTTCCTGAAGGAGCTGGTCGAGATGGCGGATCCTGGCGGATCCTCCGGTCAGGTAAATGCCGTTCCGGATAATGTCCACTCCCAGCTCCGGGGGAGTCCGCTCCAGAATGGTCTTCACCGCGTCCATGATGATGCCAAGCTGCTCCTTGATCGCGTCGTACACGAAGGCGGACGTGATCTCCAGCATCTGCGGAAGGCCGATGACCATGTTGCGGCCGCAGATCTGCATGGACGCTTCCTCCGGGCTCGTGGCGTAGGCCAGCTCCTTTTTGATGGACTCGGCCGTCTTGCTTCCGATAAAGAAATTGTACTCCTTGCGGATCGCGCTCTGGATCGCGTCGTCGATGGAGCGTCCTCCGGTCTGGATCAGACGGCTGATGACGATCCCTCCCAGAGACAGCACGGAAATCTCCGTCGTCTCGGCTCCGATGTCCACGATCATGACGCCCTGCGCCTCCCGGACGTTGATGCCAAGTCCAAGTCCCGCCGCCACCGGCTTGTCCACCAGATAGACGGTCTTTGGCTTCATGGAGGAATCCTGGATCAGCATCGTGAAGTTCCGCTCCTGCATATCCGTGGGCAGCGCCACAAAATAGTCCGCGCCTTTGAGCTGCCCCTTCGTGCTGCTCTCCAGAAGCATCTTCAGAAACGCCTGCATGTTGCTGATGCTGGCCAGATTGCCGTAGGACATGGGCGCTCCCACCTGAATGTTGGCCGGAGCCTTCTCATACATGGCGTAGGCCTCGTCCCCGCAGGCCAGCAGCACGTTCTTGTCCTGAACCGCCACCATATTGTGCTGCATCAGATAGCTGTCCGCGTCCCTGTGATAGATCTTCAGATGATAGGAACCGAAATCGCAGCCAAAACTATGATTATTCATGGTATAGTATTCCCTCTTTCTCTGTACCGTTTACAGGTAATTTTTTTCCCGAAAGCTTACGTAGGAGCGCTCTCCGATGATGATGTGGTCCGAGAGCGTGATGCCCAGAAGCTCTCCCGCCTCCGCCACGCGCCTTGTCACCTCCAGATCCTCCCGGCTGGGCCGGGCGTCTCCGCTCGGATGGTTGTGGACCAGGATGATCTGCACGGCTCTGGCGCCCAGCGCCTCCAGAAAAATCTCCCGCGGGGAGACCACCGACGCATTGACAGTCCCCTGGAACAGGTATTTCTCCCGGAGGAGCCGTCCCCGCTGGTTCAGCATCAGGACCAGCAGCACCTCCTGCTCTCTGTGCCGCATATCTTCCATATAATATCCGGCCACCGCCTCCGCCGACGAAAAGCATACGCCGTCCCCGGCTTCCTCCCTCGCCATCCGGCGGGCGATCTCCAGCGTGCATTTCAGCTGCGCCGCTTTCACGCGCCCGATCCCCCGGATCGAGGATAATTCCTCGAGACTCAGCGTGCGGATCCCCGCAAAGCCCTCCCTCTCCGGCACAAGCCGGAGAAGCTCCGCCGACAGATCCAGCACGTGCTTTCCTCTGGAGCCGGTCCGCAGGATCACGGCCAGAAGCTCCCGGTTGGTCAGCGCCTCCGCTCCGCGGCAGACGCATTTCTCGTACGGCCTGTCCTCTTCGGGCAGGCGGTTGAAATTGTTGTTCATAAGATAACCTCCGTCTCTGCTCTTCAGACATCCCGTTGGTTATCGTTTGCCGCCGGTGTGCAGCTCTCTGTCAGATCCAGCGATAAATGAGGATCGCCAGAGCGATGCCGACAATCCCGGCGATCGTGATCTTGATCGTCAGTCCGAATGTGAGGACCACAAGTCCCATGGACAGCACCAGCGGATTTTCAAGGCCGAAGGACTGTCCGTAGTTCAGCCAGTCAAGCCCCGGCACGCCGGACGCCAGGCTTCCGATGAATCCTCCGATCACAACTCCGGCCAGCACGAGCAAAAGCAGCGTCCAGCCATTCTTTGCACCTCTCATTCGTATCTTACCTCCAAAACCAGTTCGTTTAATCATAACACGGCATATATTTTTTTGCAATCGCTTCCGCAATCTTTAGTCCGTCGATGGCCGCGGAGGTGATCCCTCCCGCGTATCCCGCTCCCTCTCCGCAGGGGTAAAGGCCGCCGACGGCGCTCTCCAAATGTCCGTCCCGCAGGATGCGCACCGGGGACGACGTCCGGCTCTCCACGCCCGAGAGCACCGCGTCGGGGCGGTCGAAGCCGCGGATCAGCGAAGCGCAGCCCCGGATCCCCTCCTCCAGCGCCGCCGAAAGCTCCGCCGGAAAGAGTTCCCGCACGTTTGCCAGCCGGTACGCGCCTTTGATGCACGGCTCCACGTCCCCAAGAGCGGCGCTTGGCACGCCGCTGCAGAAATCTCCGAACAGCTGCACCGGGACCTGTCCTTCCCCGATCCGGAAGGCCGCCCGCTCAAGCCTCCTCTGAAATTCCACGCCCGCCAGCACGTCCGTCCCGCCGTAGTCCGCCGGCGTCACAGTGACGATCATGGCGCTGTTCGCGTTCTTCCCGGCCCGGGCGCGGTAGCTCATGCCGTTGACCGCCAGATGCCCCGGCTCCGAAGACGCGTTGACCACATAGCCGCCCGGACACATGCAGAACGAGTAGACGCCCCGGCCCGCTCCGGTCTGGCGCGTCACCTTGTAGGCCGCCGCCGGAAGCGACGCCGGATAGCCCGGCCCGTACTGGCTCTGGTTGATCATCTCCTGCGGATGCTCCATGCGCACGCCCACGGCAAACGCCTTCGCCTGCATGGGAACGCCCCTCGCCTTCAGCATATCGAAGGTGTCCCGCGCGCTGTGGCCGATGGCGAGCACCACCTGATCCGCCTCCACAGATCCGCTCTCCCCGGTGTCCTTGTCTCTCACGGTCACGCCCCGGATCCGTCCGTCCTGCACCTGAAGATCCTCCGCCTGACAGCCGAAGCGCACCTCTCCGCCGAGGCGCTCGATCTTCCGGCGCATGTTGGTCACGATACCGATCAGCTCGTCGGTGCCCAGGTGCGGCTTGTTCTCATAGAGGATCTCCTCCGGCGCCCCGGCCTCCACGAAAAGCTCCAGCACCTTCCGGTTCCTGCCGACCGGGTCCTTGACCATCGTGTTGAGCTTGCCGTCGGAGAAGGTGCCTGCTCCGCCCTCCCCGAACTGCACGTTGGAGGACGGATCCAGCGCGCCCGTCAGCCAGAACCGCTCCACCGTCCGCGCCCTTTTCTCCGCAGGCTCTCCGCGCTCCAGAAGGATGGGCGCGTATCCGGCTCTCGCCAGCATGAGCCCGCAGAAAAGCCCCGCGGGCCCGGCCCCGATGATGACCGGACGCCGCTCCATCCGCTCCGTCCCCGGCTCCGGAAAGCGGTACTGCGTCCGGACCGCCCGCTCCGCCTTTCCTCTGCTCTGCTTCAGCGCCGCCTGCTCCCGCTTCACCTCCACGTCCACCAGATAGACGTAGCGAAGCTCCCCGCCTCTGGCGTCCAGCGAGCGGCGGCGGATCTCCAGCCGGAGAAGCTCCTCCGGACGGATCCTGAGCGTCCTTAACACCTTCCCGGTCAGATCCTCCGGCGTGTGATCCACCGGAAGCTTCAGCTCTCTGATTCTCAGCATAACGGTCTTTTCTCCTTTCCCGCCGCGGCCGCGCCTGCCAGATAGCCGGTGGTCCATGCCCACTGCAGGTTATAGCCTCCGCATTCTCCGTCCACGTCCAGAAGCTCCCCGGTCAGATAAAGCCCCGGCACGAGAGCCGATTCCATCGTGACGTCCGAAAGCTCCCCGAGGGGCACGCCTCCGGTGCAGACCTGCGCCTGCTCAAAGCCCCGGCAGCGCGTGACCGTGAACGCAAGTCCCCTGATCTGTCCCGCCAGGCGCAGAAGCTCATCCTCCGTCCAGTCTCCCATGGGCTTTTTCGCCGGGATGCGGGCGCGCTCCAGAAGGACGGCGCTCAATTTGTCCGGGAACACGCCAAGGAGCGCCGTCTGGCCCTTCCTCTGCCCGGCCCGCTCCTTTCTCTCCCGCAGGAACCGAAGCAGACGTTCCTCCTCCCACTGCGGACAGAGATTCAGCCGCACGCGGCATGTTCCGCCCCGGTGGAGCGCCCGCGCCGCGTAGCGGCTCAGCTGGAAAACCGGGATGCCAGAAAGCCCATAGGACGCAAACTGGATCTCTCCGGTCTCCCGGTACGTCCGCGGCTCTCCCTCCCCGGACGTCTCTATGATCGTAAGCGTCGCCTCCGCGTCCGCCCTCACGCCGGCCAGCTTCCCGCAGTCCTGTTCCGCTGCGCACAGTCCCGTGAGCGCCGGAAGCGGCGTCACGACCGTGTGGCCGAAGCTCTCCGCGAAACGCCAGCCGTCCCCGCAGGCTCCGGTCTGCGGCGCGGCCTCCGTGCCGCAGGCGAGGATCAGCGCGTCCGCCTCGTACGTCCAGCCGTCCGTCTCCGCCAGAAAGCGCCCGTTTTCCTTCCACACGGAGCGCACCGGCGTGTCGCAGGCAAGCTTCACCCCCACCTCCGCCGCCGTCAGACGGAGAAGCTCCGCCACGGAGGCCGCCGAGCCGCTGCCCGGATAGAGCCAGCCTCCCCGGTCCTTCACGGTCATCCCCAGATCCTCAAAAAAGCGCACGGCGTCCTCCGCCGAGAACGCGCGGAGCGCCCTCTCCACAAAGTCCGCGCTCTCCGTCCGGTAATGCGCGATTCCCTGATCCCGGTTGGTAAAATTGCATCTGCCGTTTCCCGTCGAGAGCAGCTTCCTTCCCGTCTGTCTGTTTTTCTCCAGAAGCGTCGTCTTCGCCCCCTGCCCGGCCGCCGCGATGGCCGCCATCAGCCCGGAAGCTCCGCCTCCCACAATCAACACTCTCTTCACGCCTGTCTCCTGTCTTTCCCTCGTCATGTTTCCTCTGATTGTATCACAGGCCGTTCGGATGCTCAAGAAAGAATCCTGCAGAGCGAAAAAGGTAACAGTTCAGCCTGCGCCATTCGAGGAGCCGCGCTGACGCGCTCCCCGCCGCTCACGCGGCTACATTGTTACGATTCAAAGCTCTCCGCCCCATGCGCACTCGTCGCCTCTGCGAGGCTCCAGTTCCGCTCCTTCGGAGCTAAGACTGCTTATGAGGGCGGAGTTCCTGCTTCGCAGGCTCAATATGGATCTGCAGCCAGCCTCTTACATGCAAGCATGACGAGTCTGTCCACAGATCCATATCGGCTGTGAATCGTAACATTATCTTTGCTCATGATCCGGCGCTCCCTCAGCCGGGCGCAACCGGCCTCAATCCGTGCAAGCACGATTTCGGCCCGTCACTCCCGGCTGGCTGAACTGTTACCCCCAAAAAGGGCCTGACGTTTTCCGCCGGCCCTCTTCGCTCTATATGGATTTCTCATAATTCTTTTTCAGCTTTTGGAAGCTCTCCTCGCTGATGATGTGTTCGATCTCGCAGGCGTCCCGCTCCGCCACCTCCTGGCTCACCCCCGCGTCGAGAAGCTGGTTCACGAAAAAGCGGTGCCGCTCGTACACCCGCTCCGCCAGACTCTGCCCCTCCTGCGTCAGCTCCAGGCAGCCGTTTTCCGCCACCTCCAGATATCCCTTCCGCCGCAGCTCCTTCATGGCGTGGCTGACCGACGGCTTCGAGAAATTCATATAATTCGCCACGTCCACCGACCGCACGCTTCCGTTCTTCTGGGACAGCACAAGGATCGCCTCCAGATAATCCTCGCCCGACTTGCCGATCTTCAAAAACCCATTCCTCCTTGACAGCGGGCGCGCCCGCTTTAGTTAGTTGTATTTAACTTTTATCTCATTATACCTAACTTTCAAAGGAAATGCAACTGGTTTTGCGAATGGCGCAGGCTGAACTGTTACGCGCGGGTGAACTGTCACGCTTCCCCCGGGATCCGCGCAAGGCCCGCTTCCTTCAGCTTCTGGAGGGACATGAGGATCCCGAAGCGGGCGTGCTCCCATGTCAGGCCGCCCTGAAAATAGACCGCGTAGGGAGGCTTGATGGGCCCGTCTGCCGAGAGCTCTATGGAGGATCCCTGCACGAAGGCTCCGGCCGCCATGATCACGTCGCTGTCGTAGCCCGGCATGGCCCACGGCTCCGGCTCCACGTAGCTGTCCACCGGGGCCGCCGCCTGGATCCCCCTGCAAAATCCGACGACGCCCTCCGGCGTCCCGAAGGTGATCGCCTGGATGATGTCGTGGCGGTCCTCCGAGCCGTCGGGAAGCACGTCGAAGCCCAGCCCTTCGTACACATTGGCCGCAAAGATCGCCCCCTTCAAAGCTCCCGCCGTCACGGTGGGGGCAAGGAAAAAGCCCTGATAGAAGGACTGGAGCACGCCCATGGTGGCGCCCACCTCTTTTCCGAGCCCCGGCGAGGTCAGCCGGTAGGCGCAGTTCTCCACATAAGGCTCCTTTCCCACGATGTAGCCGCCCGTGGGGGCCAGCCCGCCGCCGGGATTTTTGATCAGGGAGCCCACGCACAGGTCCGCGCCCACGTCCGTAGGCTCGATACGCTCCACGAACTCGCCGTAGCAGTTGTCCACCATGCAGATGATCGATGGATCGATGGATTTTACAAACGTGACGGCCTCCCCGATGTCCTGCACGGACAACGTCCGGCGGGTCTGGTAGCCCTTGGAGCGCTGGATATGGACCATGCGCGTCCGCTCCGTGACGGCGGCGCGGATCCCCTCAAAGTCAAAGCCGCTGTCGTCCTTTAAGTCCACCTGCCGGTAGGTCACGCCGTACTCCGCGAGGCTGCCGTTTCCCGGGCGGATGCCGATGACCTCCTCCAGCGTGTCGTAGGGTTTTCCGGAGATGGCCAGAAGCTCGTCTCCCGGCCGCAGATTCGCCGCCAGCGCCACGGCCAGCGCGTGGGTCCCGCAGGTGATCTGCGGGCGCACAAGCCCCGCCTCCGCGTGGAACGCCGAGGCATAGACCGCCTCCAGCGTGTCTCTCCCCAGATCGTTGTAGCCGTAGCCCGTGGTCGCCGCAAAATGCACGTCGCTGACCCGGTTGTCCTGCATGGCCTTCAGCACCTTCAGCTGATTGTATTCCGCCGTCTCGTCGATGGCCTCAAACCGCTCCTTTAATTTCTTCTCGATCCTGCGTCCATAGGCCAGCACCTCCTGGTCCACGCCCATACTTTTATACAGTTCCTCCCGCTTCATCCGATCACTTTCCTCTCTCTTAATATTTCCATCATATGCGCGAGGATCAACTCCTCGTCGTATCCGTAATCCTGCTTGTCGATCCAGAGCACGTCCTGCTCCCGGCGAAACCACGTAAGCTGCCGCTTGGCGAAGCGCCTCGTGTCCCTCTTTAAGATCTCCACCGCCTCGGGAAGGGTGCACTCTCCCTCCAGAAAGGCAAGGATCTCCTTGTACCCCAGTCCCTTCATGGAGACCATGTCCCGGTGGCAGCCCATCCGCCGCAGACGCTCCACCTCCTCCACGAGGCCGTCCTCCAGCATCCGGTCGATCCGCTCCCCGATCCGCCGGTAGAGCCGCTCCCGGTCGTCGTTCAGGACGAAATAAGCGCAGTTGTAGGGCGACTGCCGCTCCCGCTGCTCTTCGTTGTGTCCCGAGATCTTTTTGCCGGTCAGCTGGTAAAATTCCAGCGCGCGGATCACCCGCTTTTCGTTGTTCTCGTGGATGGCGGCCGCCGATTCCGGATCGACTTCTGCCAGCAGGCCGTGCAGGTACGAGGCTCCCTTTTCCTCTGCCAGCCGGGCCAACTCCTCCCGGTAAGGACTACGCTCATTTTCCGTAAAATCAATGTCCCGGACCACCGCCTGAATATAAAAGCCGGTGCCTCCCACCAGCATGGGAATCCGTCCCCGCGCCCGGATCTCCTTCATGGCCGTCTTCGCCATCTGCTGGAACCGGACGACGTGGAACTCCTCGGAGGGCTCCAGCTCGTCCACCAGATAATGGCGCACGCCGTCCATCTCCTCCGGCGTGATCTTGGCCGATCCGATGTCCATATGCCGGTACACCTGCATGGAATCCGCGGAAATGATCTCCGCCCCCGCCGCCTTCGCCAGCGCGATGGAAAGCTTCGTCTTGCCCACCGCGGTCGGGCCGGTCAGTACGATCAAAGGCTCCTTCATGAAGCTGCTTCCTTTCTATACGATTCTCTTAAATTTTTTCTCCAGCTCGTATTTGCTCATAGAGATGATCGTCGGCCTGCCGTGCGGACAGTTGTACGGATTTTCCAGAGATAAGAGCTCGTCGATCAGCGCTCTGGCCTCCATGGCCGACATCTGATGGTTTCCCTTGACCGCCGCCTTGCACGACATGGACGCCACCTTGTCCAGAAGCGACCCGGAGCTTACGTTTCCTGTAATGTCCGAAAGTCCGTCCAGAAGCTCCAGCAGGATGTCCTGTCTGGCGATCCCCGGCAGATTGGACGGCACGGCCCGCACCGCGTAGGCCCGGTCCCCGAACTCCTCGATCTCAAAGCCCATGTCCGAAAAGCACTGGCGGTATCTCAGATACAGCGTCTCCTCCTGCATGCTCAGGTTCAGGATGATGGGTGGAGAGAGAAGCTGCGACTGGAACGTCCTCTCGCTTAAATCTTTCATCAGCCGCTCGTAGAGCACTTTCTCATGGGCGGCGTGCTGGTCGATGATATAGAGCTTGTCCGCGTACTGCACGAGCCAGTAGGTCCCGAACAGCTGTCCGATGATCACATGGCGGACCGCGGCCTCTCTGGAGAGGAGCTTTCCGTCAAAGAGCTCCAGCTGCTCCGGCTTTGGTGAGGAAGCCGTGTCTTTTTCCTCCGCCGGACGGTCGGGAAGGCCATTCGGGTCCGCGCCCGTCTTTTCCGGGGCCGCCGTCCCGGACGCCTGCGTCCCGCTCCGGGCGGCCGTGCCCGCCGCCTCGTATGCGCCCGTCTCCCGCAGAAGCGGCGGCGCTCCCTGCTCCGCGCGGCGGCGCTCCTCCACCCGTTTCCGCATCTCCTCCATAAAATATTCGAGATTTTTGTCCTGCGGGGCGGCCGCAGACTTGGTCTCGCCGGGCGTCTTCCACATTTTCTCCAGCGGGATGCGCTCCGCCTGCGGAGGAGCCGCAGGGATCGTGGCCGCTTTGCCGTCCGTCCCAGAAGATTCCGCCGACACCGGGCTTCCGGAGCCGGACGGCAGGACCGCGGTCGCGGCCGCGCCGCGGAAGCCGGGCAGAGCCGACGCAGGCCTGCCCGTCTCCGCCGTTCCGGCGGCAATGTCCCCTGCCCGGCCCGCCCCGCCGGACGCCTGCCCCGCCGCCGGAATCGTTCCCTGCGACTTTTCCTGTCCCCGGTCCGCCCCGGACAAGGCTGCCGGGCCGGACGCCCGACCTGCCCCGCGCGTCCGCGCAGGGCCGCCGTCCAGCGTCACCTCCGGGATCAGTTCCCGGCCCGACAGGGCGTCCTTCACGGTCCTCTGGAGCAGGTCGTAAACCAGATTCTGGTTGCTGAAACGCACCTCCATCTTTCCGGGATGGACGTTTACGTCCAGAAGCGTCCCGTCGATCTCGAAGACCAGACACACGAACGGGTAGCGGTGCTGCATCATAAACGTCTTGTAGCCGTCCTCGATGCCCTTTGACATGAGCTTGCTCTTCACATACCGCCCGTTGACAAAATAATTTTCATAATTGCGGTTGCCACGGGAGATCTCCGGCTTTCCGAGAAAGCCGCGCACCCGCGCCGGGCCGTCCGCGCGGTCCACCTCGATGAGCCGCATGGCCACGTCCCTCCCGTAGATGTGGTAGATCACATCCTTCAGATTTCCGTTTCCGGACGTCTCGATCCGCATCTGCCCGCCGATGATCACCTTGAAGGCCACCTCCGGGTGGGACAGCGCCAGATGGGTCATCAGCTCGTGGACGGCCGACGCCTCGCTCATCTCGCTTTTCAGGAATTTCTTTCTGGCCGGCGTGTTGTAAAAGAGGTTCCGGATGATGAACGTCGTCCCGTCGGGCGCGCCCACGTCCTCGAGGCTCTTCTGCACGCCGCCCTCGATGTAGCACCGGCTCCCCAGCGCGCTCTCCCGCGTCTTCGTGATCAGCTCCACCATGGACACCGCCGAGATGCTGGACAGCGCCTCCCCGCGGAAGCCAAGGGACGACACGCCCGTCAGGTCCTCCGCGCTTCGTATCTTGCTGGTGGAGTGGCGCAGGAACGCCAGCGGAATGTCGTCCTTCTCCATGCCGCTCCCGTTGTCCGTGATCCGGATCATGCCCACACCGCCGTCCCGGATCTCCACGGTCACCTGACTGGCCCCCGCGTCGATGGCGTTCTCCACCAGCTCCTTCACCACGGAGGCCGGGCGCTCCACCACCTCGCCGGCCGCGATCTTGTCGATCGTCTGTTGATCTAATACTGCAATCCTGCCCACTCTTCCACCCCTTCTGTCACCACCGGTTCTTCAGCCTGTTCTGAAGCCGGTACAAAGTGTTCATGGCGTCCATCGGCGTCATGTTGGAAATATCCAGCTCCGTCAGCTCCTTCACCACGTCGTCGTCCTTCACCGTGTCGAACAGGGAGATCTGCTCCAGATCCACCTCGTCGTACTTCTGAGGCCTGCTCCTCTGCTTTCCCTTCGTCCGGCTCTCCTCCGCGATGGTCTTCGCCTTGACGGAAATATCCGCCTGACTTAACTCCTCCACCAGCTCCTTCGCCCGCCGGATGACGCTCTCGGGCACCCCGGCCAGCTTCGCCACCTGGATGCCGTAGGACTTGTCCGCGCCGCCCTTGACGATCTTTCTTAAAAATACGATGTCGTCGCCTTTTTCCTTGACCGCGATACAGTAGTTGTTGACCCCGTCCATGGTGCCCTCCAGCTCGGTCAACTCATGGTAGTGGGTGGCGAACAGCGTCTTCGCGCCCAGAAGCTTTTTGTCCGCGATATGCTCGATGACCGCCCACGCGATGGAAAGCCCGTCGAAGGTGCTCGTGCCGCGGCCAATCTCATCTAAGATCAGGAGGCTGTCCGCCGTAGCGTTCCTCAAAATGTTGGACACCTCGTTCATCTCCACCATAAAGGTGCTCTGCCCGCTGGCCAGATCGTCGGAGGCTCCCACCCGCGTGAAGATCCGGTCCACGACGCCGATGTCCGCGCTGTCCGCCGGGACGAAGCTTCCCACCTGCGCCATTAGGACGATCAGCGCCGTCTGCCTCATGTATGTGGATTTTCCGGCCATGTTGGGGCCCGTGATGACGGACACCCGGTTGGCTCCCTGATCCAGATAGGTGTCGTTGGCGATGAACATGTCGTTTGGGATCATGTTTTCCACCACCGGATGGCGTCCGCCCCGGATGTCGATGACGCCCCGGCTGTTGATCTTCGGGCGCACATAGCGGTTCCGGTCTGCCACATAGGCCAGCGACGTGAACACGTCGAGCTTCGCCACCGCCTTGGCGGTCCTCTGGATCCGGAGCACCTCCGACGCGATATGATCCCGGACGCCGCAGAACAGCTCGTACTCCAGCGCCGTCAGCTTCTCCTCCGCCCCGAGGATCGTATCCTCCAGCTCCTTTAACTCCGGCGTGATGTAGCGCTCCGCGTTGGTCAGCGTCTGCTTGCGGATATAGTCGTCGGGAACCATATCCTTGTAGGAGTTGGTCACCTCCAGATAGTAGCCGAACACCTTGTTGAACTTGATCCGCAGATTTTTGATGCCGGTCCGCTCCCTCTCCTTCGCCTCGATGTCCGCCAGCCACGATTTCCCGTCGGTCTTGGCGGTTCGGAGCCGGTCCACCTCCTCGTGATAGCCGTCCCGGATCATGCCTCCCTCCCGGACGGAGATCGGAGGCTCCTCCGCGATGGAGCGCTCCACCAGCCCGCACAGATCCGTCAGCGGATCCATCTCCTCATAAATCTCCCGCAGGAGCGGGCTTTCCAGCTCCTGAAGGAGCATCCGGATATGGGGCAGCATCTCGAGAGAGGAGCGGAACGCGATCAGATCCCTCGGGTTGGCGGTCTGGTAGCTGATCCGTCCGATCAGGCGCTCCAGATCGTAGATGGGATTCAGATATTCCCGCAGCTCCTCTCTGGTGATCATGCGGCCGTTCAGCTCCTCGATGGCCTCGAGCCTCCGTTCGATCTCGTCCCGGTCGATGAGCGGCTGCTCGATATAGCCGCGCAGCGTCCTTGCTCCCATGGCCGTCCGGGTCTTGTCGAGCACCCACAAAAGCGACCCTCTCTTCTGCTTTTCCCGAAGCGTCTCCACCAGCTCCAGGTTGCGTCTGCTGGAGCTGTCGATGACCATGAAGCTTCCGGAGATATATGGCTGAAGATGCGACAGGTGAGCCAGCGACGTCTTCTGCGTCTCGGTCAGATATCGAAGAAGCGCTCCTGACGCGATCACTCCGCAGCCAAAATCCGATACGCCCAGTCCCTCCAGTGATTTCACATGAAAATGCTCCAGCAGCGTCGTCCTGCACAGCTCGTCGTCAAAGTACCAGCTCTCCAGCGGATACATGACAAGTCCCAGCCGCTCCTTTAAGTCCTCCAGCTCCACGCCGCTCATGAGCAGCGCCTCATTGCAGATGACCTCCCGGGGAGAAAATTTATACATCTCGTCCGTGAGCTTTCTCGCGGAGTCCACCTCCGTCACAAAATAATCGCCGGTGGTCACATCCGCGAAGGAGATCCCAAACCGGTCGCTCACATAGACAATGCTCATGATATAGTTGTTTTTCGACTCGTCCAGCGCCTGCGCGTTCAGGTTCGTGCCCGGCGTCACGATGCGCACGACCTCGCGCTTCACCAGCCCCTTCGCCTGCGCCGGGTCCTCCACCTGCTCGCAGATGGCCACCTTATAACCCTTGGCCACCAGACGGCTCAAGTATCCCTCCACCGCATGGAATGGCACGCCGCACATGGGGGCCCGCTCCTCGAGCCCACAGCTCTTGCCGGTCAGCGTAAGCTCCAGCTCCTTCGAGACGATCTTTGCGTCGTCAAAAAACATTTCATAAAAATCGCCCAGCCGGTAAAATAAAATGCAGTCCTTGTATTCCTCTTTGGTCTTCATGTACTGCTGCATCATTGGTGTAAGTTCCGCCACAAATCTACCTCTCTTTGCCTGTGGTATGCCGCGCCTTTTGCGCGGCTTCCGGATATTGCAGTGACAGTTCAGCCAGCCGGGAGTGACAGGCCAAAATCGTGCCTTCACAAATTGGGGCCTGCTGCTCCCGGCTGGCTGAACTGTCACCTATTATAACATAATCAGGAACATCGGTAAAGACGGCGTCATTCGCTGACCCGTTTTCCGTCGGACAGCTCCGCGTCGTAGGGATCCGTGATCACCTTATCTCCCTCCGAAAGTCCCCCGAGCACCTCTCCCCGGCCGCCGCTCTGCTCTCCAAGCGTGATCTCCCGGAGGACCGCCCGGCTTCCTTCCTTCACATAGACCGCGTCCCCGGCTCCCCCCGGCACGACGGCCGACACAGGGATCTGAAGGACGGATTCCTTCCGGACCACGGAAAAGGTCACGTCCGCCTGATGGCCCGCTCCGATCCTTTCCGGAAGCTCCTCCACGGACAGCTCCACCCGGCAGCGGTTCTCCTCAATGCCGAGCACGGACAGCTTCTGCGTGGAGATGGGCGAGACAAAGACGACCTCCGCCTCCAGCTCGGTCCCGTCCGCCAGCAGGACTGAGGCGGTCTCTCCCACGGAGAGAAGCGCGGCCTGCGTATCCAGAAGCTCCGCCTCCAGCGTCATCTCCTCCGTCCCGTAGATGCGGTACAGCGGCTGATTGGCCACCACATAGTCGCCGCTCTCCGCCAGCACCTCCCAGACGATCCCTTCAAAGGGCGCGGAAGGCTCCGTCTTTTCCAGAAGCTTTTCCACCTGCCGGATCTGGGCGTCGATCTGCTCCCCGGCCGCCCCGGCGCTTCCAGACAGGGCCTCGATGCTTCCGTCCATCAGACTGAGCTGGCTTTCATAAGCGGCGATCGCCTCCTCGTAGTAAGTCCGCGTGGCCGCCGAACGGTTGTTGTCCGCCTCCAGAAGCGCCTGCTCCGACGCGGCTCTCGCGCTCTCCAGCGAGGCCAGCGCCGCCTGCTCCGACGGGTTGGAGGATCCGTCGTACTCGTCGAAGGCTTTCCAGTAGGCCACGTTGGCCGTCTGGAAATTTTCCGAGGCGATCCGGAACAGCTCCTCGGCCCTGCCGTTCTCCCCGTAGAGCTGGTCGTAGTTCAGTCTCGCCTGCTCCAGCTGGGACGCAAGCTGGCTGCGGCTGACGGCCAGCTGCGCCCGCGCCGATGCGCTCTCGCTTTTCGCGCCGGATTTCTGTGCGGTCAGCGCCTCCAGCTGCCGGTTCAGATCCTCTCTGGCCTCCGAGTCGTCAAAAACCACCACCGCCTCTCCGGCTTTGGCCTGTTCTCCTTCCCGGAGGAGCACCTCGTCCACCGTGCCCGCCAGCGGCGCGCAGACATAGCGGCTGTTCTTCGGCTCCACAGAGGCCGTGACTGTGAACGTGTCCGTCAGATCCGCATATTCCGCCGTCTCCGTCTCCACCCGGACGGGCGCAAGCAGCATCCAGAGTCCCGCCGCGGCCAGCACAAACGCCAGCGCGCCTCCTGCGATCCATTTCACCTTTTTCTTCATCTCTTCTCTCCCCTACTCTCTCTCCATCAGGAGGGATACCGGCGATATCGCCTTCAGCCTCCGCAGGATCATCCTTGAACTCAAAAACACCGCGATCAGCATCAGGACCGCCGACTGCGCCACCGAGGCCGCGTCCACAAAGTCCGGAATGCTGTACATTTCCATCGAGAGGGATACCGACAGCAGATGGCTCACCCCAAACGTCATGGGGATTCCCATGAGGATCCCGCCCACTGTCAGGATCCACTGGCTCACGCTGATGACCTCCAGACACTCTCCGGCCCTGAGTCCCAGCATCCGCATGACCGACAGATCCCGCTTCAGCTCTTCAAAGCTGATCAGCGCGCTCGTGTAGAGCACCGCAAGGCCGATCAGGATCCCCAGAAACACCATGGAACCGATCATCAGCTCAAAGCTCCCCATGAGCCCGCGCCATTTTTCAAGCTTGGCGGCGCGGCTCTCGACGCCCGTCACCTGCGGCGCGTCCTCAAACAGCTCCCGGATGGCCTGCTCCTCCCCGGACGCGGCCTTGATAAAAAGCCCGGTGCACACGTCCCTGTAATCGCTGATCCATCCAAGCCCCTCCCATGACATGTAGGCCGTCGTTCCCATATACTGCTCCATGATCCCTGTGACCGGCACCCTCGAGACGCGCTCCTCCGGGTATGTAAGCTTTACGTCCAGCCAGTCCCCCGTCTCCACGCCGAGCCGGCCGGCCATGTGGCTGGAGAGCACGATTCCCCCGTCGGCCACCCTGACCCGTTTTCCCTCCTCATCGGAAAGGCGGGTCAGGGTGGCGTCCCGGCCGATGGCCTGCACGGTGCAGTCCAGCTCCTCCTCCCCTCTCAGAAGCTTCGCCTGCACCTCCGCAAAGGGTTCTGCGGCCTCGATCCCGCTTTGCCCCAGCGAGGAGAGCACGTCCGCCGTCCTGAGCGGCTCCTCAAAATAGACGGCGAAATCCTGCCTCTGCACCTTTTCAAGATTGTCGAACATGAACACGTCGAACAGCGTGTTCATGGACATCAGCGTGGCCGTGATCATAAAGGCGCAGGAGATGCCGAGGAGCGACAGAAGGCTTCTGACGCGGCTGCGGCCAAGGTTTCTGAGCGCCATGACGCCCGGGACCGTAAAAAGCCTCAGGATTCCCGGGATCCGTTCGATGGCCGAAGGCTTTGCGCTTCTGGGCGCCGGCGGCCTGAGCGCCTCCGACGGACTTAAGCGGCCGAGCCTTCTGGCGCACAGAAAGCTCACGGCCCCGCAGAAGCTCCCCGCCATGACGGTTCCCAGCAGCATATATCTGACCGGCAGCGCGGACGCCGCGTCGGGCAGATTGTAGTAGTTCCGGTAATAATCCACCAGCGGCGACGCGAACAGATTGCCAAGCAGCCCTCCGGCCGCCCCTCCTGCGAGGCCGATGGAAAGGCCGTACCAGATATAATGGCCGCACACCTGCCGTCCCGTGATCCCCATGGACAGCATGGTCCCCACGAGGATCCGCTGCTGCTCCATGAGCCGGTGCATGGTGATGTAGAGCACCACCGCGGCCACGAACAAAAACAAAAACGGCATCATCACCGCCATCTGCTCCAGCTGGTCCAGCTCCGAATCCAGCATGGCGGCGGACATGTGATCGTCGCTTCCGTAGACGCTGTAACAGCCGTAGGGATCCAGAAGCTCCTCCACCTGCTCCTTCACGTCCTCTATCTCCCATCCGCTCTCCAGCGTAAAGGCGAAGCTGTTGGCCTGATCCTCCATGCCGTACAGCGCCTCCATCGTTTCCATGCTCACAAAGCCCGCGTCGTAGTTTTCCGGATCCGGGAGCATCTCCACGATGTTTCGGATGATGTAAATATTTTCCGGGGAAATGCCGCCTCCGGTGATCAGAAGCTCCACCTCACGGCCGGACACCAGCGCCTTCAGCGTATCTCCCGGCTGAAGCCCCACAGCTTCCAGAAAGGCGTTTCCCGCCACGATCTGAAGTTCTCCGTCGGCCGCGTCCATCCCCTGAAAGAGCATAGGAACGTTCAGCCCTCCCTTCTCGTAGGCGATGAGCTTCAGCCGAGCCGCCCCGTCTCCCAGCTCCTTAAGCCGGGCCTCCTTGACGATCCGCGCCTGCGCCCGCCCGATCCCCGGGATCTCCTCCAGCTTCTCCGTCACGGCCGCCGGAGCTTCGCTCACCTCCGCGAACCCGTCCGCAAAGGCGCTCCTCTCATAGAGCAGATCCCGCGACATGAGCAGGTTGTCCTCCGCCACAGAAAGGACCGAATAACCGCAAAAGCCCACGGCCACGATCAAAAGACAGATCCCGTAGGCCGAAAGGCTTTTTCTCATATCCCGGCACATTTTCAAAAACAGAAGTCTCACCATTGCAGCTCCTCCGCTCTGAGGGGGCTGGCATTTTCTTCCACTCTTAAAATCCTGCCGTCCTTCATATAAAATACCCGGTCCGCCACCTTTGCCATCTCCGCGTTGTGCGTGATCGTGACCACCGGGCAGCCGATCCTCTCCCGCACATCCAGAAGCAGCCGGACCACCGCCACGCTGTTGCTGGAATCCAGCGCGCCCGTCGGCTCGTCGCAGAGCAGGATGTCCGGATTTTTCACGATGGCTCTGGCGATGGACACCCGCTGCTGCTCTCCGCCCGACATCTGCGACGGAAAGTGCCGCTTCCGGTCTGACAGTCCCACCATGTCGAGCACCTCGTCCGCGCTGCGGGATCCCGCCTTGATGCTGGCCGCCAGCTCCACGTTCTCCATGGCCGTCAGCGTTGGGATCAGATGGAAAAACTGGAACACAAATCCCACCACGTTCCGCCGGTAGTCCGAAAGCTCCGCGTCGGTCATGGCGGACAGGTCCCGTCCCTTGTACAAAAGCTCTCCCGCGCTGGCCCGGTCCATGCCTCCCAGCAGATTTAAAAGCGTGCTCTTCCCGGAGCCCGACGGACCCAGCACGACCACAAATTCTCCGGCGCAGATCTCAAACGACACGCTGTTGAGCGCCCTGACCGTCACGCCGTCTCCCTCGTACCAGCGGCACAGCTCCGTTCCCTTCAGTATCCGATCACTCATATGTCTTCCCTCTGGTTAGTTATTGCTAATTACCGCCAGTATAGCACAGTTTTCTGTTTTGCACAATGCCCGGATCACTTTCGGCGAGACGTCAGGTTCTCCCAGGAAAGCTCCTCCCGCGTCTCGTCTCCCTGCTCCATCCTCACCCGGAGATAGTCCGGTTCGCCCTCCTGCCCGTAGATCAGATCCACCCGTCCGTCGAAGCGGAAGATGACGTGGGTCATGAAAAGCGTCCGTCCATCCTCTGTCCTGCAGGCAGGCCATCTTCCGTCCGTCAGCTTGTCGCGGCAGGAGGACACGAAGTCGTAATCCATCCCGGAGAGCGCCGCCTCGTTCATGCAGAAGCCGAACTCCACCTTCCGCCCATGAACTTCCATCGTAAACGTGCAGTACGGAAGATCCGCCTCCCAGTCCGTGGGCGCGAACAGCGCCTTGATGCGCTCCAGCCCCTGCCGGTCGCAGACGATGCCGCTTACGGCCCTCTGTTTGTCGACGCCCTCTTCCCCGAGAAGTCCCTCTTGAAGCTTCCGGTCATGCTCGGGATCGATATAGTGGTACTCCATCTCCGGCAGAGAACGCCCCTCCCCGATCTCCCTTCGGAGCGTCAGAAATTCATAGTCGTCCGGTTCCAGCAAAAGCCCCTTTTCCACCGCCTGAAGCGCTCCGTCTTTGTCCCCGAAATGGCACAGAAGCTTTCCAAGCTGCAGGTAGCCCCACGCATATTCCGGCTCCTCCTGCACGCCCATCTTCGCGTACCAGAGCGCCTCGTCCAGCCGCCCGCAGTACATCAGAGCGCAGGAATACCGGTAATACCACGTGCCGCAGCCCGCCGCGTTTTTCTCCGAGGCGGGCATCCACTGGGCCGCCAGATAATAATGCTCGTAATCGTCCAGATTGTTGCAGATGTAGGAGTACCAAAGGGCGATCTCCAGATCCTCTCTGGCCTCCTCCTCGGTGAAGCGCCCGCTCTCCACGCCGTCGGAGATCACGTTTTCCAGATACTCAAACATCCGGCCGAAGTACGCCTCCCCGTCCATCTCGTAGGATTCCAGCTTTGCGATATCCGAGGCCCGCAAAAGCGCCTCCCGGCCGACGCCGTCGTCGCTTCCGTACGTCTTCCCCTCCCCGGCGCACACATTTTTCCGGTTCACATCCAGAGGGATCAGCTCAAGCTCCTCCTCCGCCTGCGAGAACAGCTCCAGAAGGGCGTCCGTCCCATGCCGGAGCTTGTAGTCCCGCTCCTCCTCATAGAGCGGGATGATCGAATAAAAATTCACCTCGCTCTCGTCCGGCAGGATGCAGACCGCCGCCTCCGGCTCAAATCCGCCCGGCGAGAGCAGGAGCACGGACGAAAGCTCCGTGTTTTCCGCCAGAGGGCTCCCCTCCGGCACATTGTCGACGGTATGGCCCCAGCCCAGCCAGGACTCCTCCTGAAACGGCAGCCGCGCCAGGAATTTCAGCCAGTCCGCCGGCCAGCTCCAGCGCTCCTCCTCGCTCTCCAGATCCCAGTCCGCCGGCAGAGAGATCACAAGCTCCGCCCGCTCGAGATCGTACTCCGCATACTCCTCCGGCACGTTCATCCGTCCCGCGCCCATGCCAAGCGTCACCAGCGTGTAAAAGTTCCGCTCCACCGTAGGATTTATGACGTAAATATCCACGTGGAGATCCTCCGACGAAAATTCATGGAGCACGCGGTCAAAGGCGCCGAAATGTTCCCGTATGTGGCGTTCCAAAATCTGAAGTTCCTTCTCCGAATACCGTTTCATTCTCTGTATTCCTTTCTTTTACACCTTTGTCGTCCATTTGCTGCAGTCCCACACCTGCGTGGCCAGGCCCTCGTAAAACTCCGGCTCGTGGCACACCATGAGGATGCTTCCCCGGTACGCCTGGAGCGCCCTCTTGAGCTCCGTCTTCGCGTCCGCATCCAGATGGTTTGTAGGCTCGTCCAGCACCAGCAGGTTGCTCTCCCGGTTGATCAGCTTGCAGAGCCTGAGCTTCGCCTGCTCGCCTCCGCTGAGCACCTTCACCCGGCTCTCGATATGACGGGTGGTGAGGCCGCATTTGGCCAGCGCCGAGCGGGCCTCGTACTGGGTGAAAGCCGGAAACTCCTTCCACAGCTCCTCGAGACAGGTCGTCTCCACATTCCGGTCCATCTCCTGCTCAAAATATCCGATCTCCAGATAATCTCCCAGCTCCACACGGCCCTCCAGCACCGGGATCAGTCCGAGGATACTTTTTAAGAGCGTCGTCTTTCCGATGCCGTTGGCTCCGGTCAGCACCAGCTTCTCTCCCCGCTCCATCTCCCGGTCGATGGGCGCGGACAGCGGCTCGTCGTAGCCGATCACAAGCCCCTCCGTCCGGAACAGATACCGTCCGGGAACGCGCGCCTCCTTAAAATGGAACTCCGGCTTCGGCTTCTCGGACGCCAGCTCGATCACGTCCATCTTGTCCAGCTTTTTCTGGCGGGACATGGCCATATTTCTCGTGGACACCCGCGCCTTGTTCCGCGCCACGAAGTCCTTGAGCTGGGCGATCTCCTTCTGCTGCCGGTTGTAGGCCGCCTCCAGCTGGGCCTTTTTGACCGCGTAGACCTCCTGAAATTTATCGTAGTCCCCCACGTACCGGTTCAGCTGCAGGCTGTCCATATGGTAGATCAGGTTCACCACGCTGTTCAGAAACGGGATGTCGTGGGAGATCAGGATGAACGCGTTCTCATACTCGTTAAGGTAGCGCTTCAGCCACTCGATGTGCTCCGCGTCCAGATAATTGGTCGGCTCGTCCAGAAGCAGGATGTCCGGCTTCTCCAGCAGCAGCTTTCCCAACAGCACCTTCGTCCGCTGTCCGCCGGAAAGCTCGGTCACGTCCCGGTCGAGGCCGATGTCCGCAAGCCCCAGCGCCCGGCCGACCTCCTCCACCTTCGCGTCGATCATGTAGAAATCGTGGGCCGACAAAAGCTCCTGGATCACGCCCGTCTCTTCCATATAGAAGGCCATCTCCTCCTCCGTCGCCCCGGCCATCCGGTCGTACATCCCGTTCATCTGCTCTTCCAGCTCAAACAGAAATCCGAAAGCCGACGCCAGCGTCTCCCGCACGGTCATTCCCTTTTTCAGCTCCGTGTGCTGGTCCAGATACCCGGCCCTCACATTTTTCGCCCACTCGATCTTCCCCTCGTCCGGCTGCAGCTTCCCGGTGATGATGCTCATAAAGGTGGATTTTCCTTCTCCGTTGGCCCCCACCAGACCGATGTGCTCTCCCTTCAGCAGCCGGAAGGACACGTCCTGAAAGACCGCCCGGTCGCCGAACCCGTGACTCAGATGTTCCACATTTAAAATACTCATAAAATCCTCTCAAACCTACTGTGATCAGAGCAGAAGACGTAAGTCCTCTCCTCTCTAGCAGTCTACCATACTTTGAGGGAAAGAGATAGTCCTACTTTGTTGCAACAGTTCAGCCATCCGGAAGCAAAAGGGCAAAATCGTGCCCGCACGAATTTTGATCTGCTGCTTTCGGCTGAGGGAGGGTGTCAGCGCGGCTTTGCGAATGGCGCAGGCTGAACGTCGGGGATCCGGAGAAAATTTCATGGGCAGACACAACGTTTACACGTCTCGCCCGCCCATGCTTAGTTTTGTTTCAAATGCCGCTCAAGCACATCGTAAATTTTAAATACATCCGGAAAAATCACCTTCGAGCCACGTTTGGCCAGCG
The DNA here is from genome assembly GCA_030524125.1 of Eubacteriales bacterium. Classification (GTDB taxonomy): domain Bacteria; phylum Bacillota; class Clostridia; order Lachnospirales; family Lachnospiraceae; genus Hominiventricola. Next base: position 27,209 of record JAUNHB010000025.1, read on the forward strand.
CCAGAACCTCGCGGGCATGTTTTTCCACATCCGCAGCCACCCTCCCATCAATTCGGACAGGCCGCCTGTTTCTGTCTATATAAGCCGTGAGATAGTTTTCTGTAGCCGGGCACATATTTTGGATCAGAAAAGCTGTATTTCTGCCAAGAACCACGCCGAAACGAATCGTGTTGCAACGCCCATATTTTAATATTTTTCCCTGTTCAATCCGTTTATACTTTTCATATTTTGATGAGATTGGCACAATCCAATAAATCTCAGGCGTTTTAGTATCTCGAAACGCAAAAAAGCAAGGGCGGTTATGCGGTGCACCTTCCACCACTTCTTTGTTCTTCATAAGCCTGTCGTCCGGAAAGTCAAGATAATACTGATCAGACAAAAAATACAATTGTGCAGACGGCATAACATAACCTCCTCCCTGTAAAAGTAACGCCCTGCCTTTCGACAGAGCGTTACAAACATTTTAATCCCGGCCATTTATAAGCCGCATATCGGGGAGCGGACAATATTTGCAGTCCTGACCATTTATAAGCCGCATATCAGGAAGCGAACAATATTTTGCGTGGGAAACTTCCCATCTGCTATTATTATACATATGCCCGCTCTTTATGTCAATGCCGCAAAAACTAAGATTCTCTCCCCGTCACGGGATCTCCGGATACAGCGACCGGTCGTACTCGTGGGTTCCTTTGTGGGTGTCGGAGTAGGCCATGAGCTCCGCGTCCGTCAGGTAGAAGAAGGTGGCCCCGTCCTTTCTCCGGGTCGTGTCGAAATGATGCCAGCCCTCCCCGATGTCGATCAGGTTCCAGTAGTGCAGCGTGTTGGTGGGGATCTTGTGGATGTCCATGTTGGTAATGCCCGCTCTGGTCAGCAGGCATTTGGACGCCATGGCATAGACGTAGCAGTCGCCCCTGCGCCTGACCAGCCCGTCGTAGGCCGCCTGCACCCAGTTGTCCTTATTGGAGCCGTCCACATATGCGATCTGGCTGTGCGCCCAGTTGTAGATCGCCTGCGCCACCTGATACTGGCTCATGTCGGCGGTCGTGATCTGCGCGAGGATCTTGTCCGCGGCCGCGTTGACCGTCTCCTCCGTCACGCCGGAGGAGGTGGGGCCGATCACATGCAGCACCGTGGATACCTCCGCCGTGTTGCCAGACCGGTCGGAGGCCTGATAGACGATCGCATAGTCTCCCGGCGTGTTCGGATCCACGCCGTCCCTGATCACCGTGAGCGTCGGATCCGGATCGCAGTCGTCGCTGACCGTCACGCCGTTTTTGTAAGATACGCTTTCTCCCGCCGTCACGGTCAGCTCTCTGACGCCCTCGATCACCGGCGGCTCGACGTCCTCCAGCACCGTAAGCTCCGCCTGCGCCGCCGTCACGTTTCCGCCCTGATCGACGGCCCGCAGCTCCACGGTCTGCCTGCCCGTCTTCGTCATGTCCGGCTGCGCGGCCAGCTCCACGGTCACCTCCGTGGCGTCCTCCACAGACTCCACGAAGTCCTCCGCCTCCACCGTTTCAAAGGTGTATGCCTCCACGTCCCGGACGGCGAGCGCCGGGGCCGTCGTGTCCGTCACATGGAGCACCGAATGGTATTTGCTGTGGCCGATCTCAAGAATCACATCGTAGTCGGCGATCCGGTTCATATCCATCGTCTCCTCCAGCCCCTTCAGCGCCGTGACGCCTTCAAAATCCCGGTCCAGAAAATCTCCCGCCGCAGGGACCGGGCTTCCGGCCTCCACCGTCAGTTCCTCCGCCACCCGCGGCAGGCAGGCGTACCCGTAGATTCCGGCCGCTGCCGCGGCGGCGACGGCCACCGCCAGCGCTCCTGTAAGTTTCTTTTTCATAACCTTCCTCCTTCTCACATCCGCTCCGGCCCGCAGGGCGGCTTTCCACGCCGCGCGGCGGCCCTGCGGACGGGGCTGCTCCCGCCTCCGCCGTCAGACCGTGAGCGAATACCGCTCGCACAGCATGGTCACAGTCAGGACGATCAGCAGATAATCGATCTCGTACGCGCCCATCAGCCGGAAATCGCTCCGGGCGTAGAGCTTCTTCATCCGTTCCACCTCCGCCGGATCGAACACGCCGTATTTCCGGATCAGAGCCTCGTCCAGATATTCCCTTCCCATCGCCTGCTTGACCATGGCGGACATACCCGGCGCCTGAAACGGGAATTTTTTCCGCTTTAAGATCTCCTCCGGCACGATCCCCTCCGAGGCTTTCTTCAAAATGTATTTCTCGTTCGCGCCGTTCAGCTTATATTTGTCCGGCAGCCGCGTCACAAAGGAGAGGATCTCCTGATCCAGAAACGGATGCCTCCCCTCCACCGAGTGGGAGAAGAACATCCGGTCCCCGTGCTCCCCCAGTAGATGATCCGACAGCCGGAGCTTGCAGTCGATGTACGACCGCCGCTTCTGGGAGGACAGCCCCCGCACCCGGTCCAGCCGGATGGGGCTTTCGTTCCATGCGGAAAACCGGTCGATCTCCCCGCGCAGCGCCTCGCTGTAAATGCCGCGCTGGTGCGCGCGAAGCTCCGGGTGGTTCCTCTCGTACCGGAAATACGGGTCGCCCCAGAGCCGCTCGTTGACCTCGCACTCCTCCTTCGTCATGCCGTCCTTCTGCATGACCCGGAACTGGTCCACCATATAGCCCACATAGCCGCAGAACAGCTCGTCCGAGCCCTGGCCTGTGAGCACCGCCCGCGCGGGAGAGCTCTGCACGAGGGCCGACAAAAGATAAGCCGCCACGTCGTAGCTCTCCTTCACGGCCGCCTCCGTGTGATAGATCACATCCTCCAGATTGTCCCAGATCTCCTGCTCCGTGATCCTTGTGTGATAGTGATGGGATTTGACATACTCGCAGACGATCCTCTGAAAGCGGCTCTCGTTCAGATCGCCCTCCCCGATCTCCGCAGAAAAGGAATTGCAGCTGTTCAGGAGATAGCTTCTGATAAAACAGGCCACCACCGAGCTGTCCAGACCGCCCGATATATAGAAGCCGATAGGCACGTCCGCCACAAGTCTTCTGGAAATGGATTCTTTCAAAAGCTCCCGCAAACGCTCCGTATAGTAGGCCTCTCCCAGATCCTCCTCCTCTGTCGGATAGATCAGATCCCAGTATTCGATGTTCTGAATGCCCTCCCGCGGGGTGATCTTAAGCATGTGACCGCCCTCCAGCGAGTGGATCCCCTCAAAAAAGGTGACCGGAGATACGATCCCCGGAAAATTCATAAGCTGATCCACGGCCTTCAGGTTCAGCCTGCGCTCCACTCCGGGATATTGGAGGATCGCCTTGATTTCCGAGGCGAAGACGACCCTCCCGTCCGTCACCGTATAAAACAGCGGGCAGATCCCCATCTGGTCCCTCACAAGAAGGAGCCGGTCCTCTTTTTCATCATAGACGACCGCCGCAAACTGGCCGTTCAGCCGCCCGGCGAACGCCTCGCCCTCCTCCTCGTAGAGATGGAGGATCACCTCCACGTCCGTCTTCGTGGAAAACCGGTGCCCCTTCTCCTCCAGCTCCCGGCGCAGGCTTTTGAAATTGTAGATCTCGCCGTTGCACACCATGGAGACGGTCCGGTCCTCGTTCCGGAAGGGCTGCATCCCTCCGTCCAGGTCGAGAAAGCTCAGCCGGTTAAAGCCAAGCCCGACCCCATCGAGCGCCAGCGTCCGGCTGCCGTCCGGCCCTCTGTGCCGGATGGCGTCCAGCATCCGCACAAGGACGTCCTCCTCCGCTTTCCTGCGATTTTGTAAGTTGTAAATTCCACATATTCCGCACATGACCCTTCCGTCCTTCCGTTTTGTCAGTCAAGCGCCGTCGACCGGTATTCGACGGACACCGCCGCGCCGTCCTGAAAGAGGAAGCAAAGCTTCATTCCGTCCTTCTCATAGACGGTCATGCCGCTCTCCTCCCGGCCTTCCCCGTAGATGGCCGTCACATCCTCCTGTGCGTCCCCGATGGACGCGCCCTCCGCGGTGGACACCAGATCGTCCTTCAGGATCACCGCTGAAATATAGTCCGTCCCTCCGTCCGGGTAGGTGTCGATCTCAAAGCTTCCGTAGGTGTACATTTTGTCCAGCCCGTCGAACGCGCAGCTGGCCGCCTCGTAATATTTGTCCGGCTCGCCGAGAGCCGCCAGCACGTCCGCCATGGGCTCGTCCACCCGGATGGAAAGTCCTTCGTAGTCGAAGGCGTAGCCGCCGGAATCGTCCGCCTGCTCCCGTCCCGCAATGCTGCCATCCTCCGCATCCGCGCCTTCCTCCAAAAGCCCCGCGGACGATCCGGACGTCTCCTCCTGCATCTGTTCTGTGGAAACGCCGTCCACCTCCTGCCCTGCGTCTGCGCCGGGCGCTCCTCCGCAGGCCGTCAGCGCCGCAGCCGCCAGAACTGCCGCCAGCCATGCAGGCTTCCCTGTCTGTTTCATTTATCTCTCCTCCATTCCGTATTTCTCATACTGCTTCCTTTTTTCTTCCTCGTAAAATCCGATCTTCTCCTGCCAGATCTGCGAGAGACGCTCCTCGTCTCTCCGGTCCGGAAGCCCGATCTCCTCCCGGAGCGTCCGTCCCAGCCACCGGGACAGCTTCTCGGCCCCGGACAGATTCATATGAAGCCCCGCGTCGTAGGTGTCCGTATTGTAATCGATGCCAATCTCGTCTGTGAGCTCCAGAAGATTAAGATAGAGAAGCCCGTTCTGGTCCGCATATTCCCGCACCTGTTCGTCCCATTCCTCGTACCAGTAGGGATAGAGGCTGGGGGCCTTGATCAGAATGAGCCGGATCCCCTTCTCGCTGCAAAGCGCCGTCATCCGGTCCAGATAGCTCCATGCCCGTTCCCCGAAGCTGTAATCCCCAAGCGGCCTTCCCTCGGGCACGTCCACGGCGGGCTTTACGTCCACCCTCATATAATATCCGTTGTGGGACACCTTCTTCGTCTGGAACAGATACTGAAAATCCGCGGACGTCAGCTCGCTCCAGCGGCTGTGATACCGCAGGAGCGGAAAGACATAGTCCAGAAATTCCTCGCCGTCCTTCATGGAGGCAAGGATGGACTTCACCTTGGACGGCGACCACTCCATCCCCTCCAGCGTCATGCGGTTGTACGCCTCGCTCTGGGACTCGTCAAACTGCAGCGACTGCACGTTGAAGATCACCACGTCGGGCGTCTCGTAGCGCAGCGTGTCCTCCAGAAGATAGTAGGACTGCCAGATATACTGCTCCGCGCTCCCGCGGATATAGCTGTTGATGCCGTATTCCTCCCAGAGCGTCACCGGGGAAAAATTTTCGTACACCTCGCAGTCTCCTATGAAGATCACGTCGAAATCCTTCTCCTCCCCGTAATACTCCGCGATAAAGGCTCCCTCCACCACGTCGTCCACATACTTCGGCGTCAGAAGCCTCTGGAGCAGCAGCAGTCCCGCCGCGGCCACAAGGAGCGATACGGCCATTTTCGTTCGTCTCATCCTCGCCCTTCCCCTCTAAAACTGATTGTAGATAAACTGGCTGGCGTCGTAGCCGACGCCATAAATACCAAGGAGCAGGACCGCGACGAACAGACCGTACCACACCGCAAAGCGGGCCGGGTACGGCAGTCCTCCGATCCTTTCCCGGACGCTCCCGCCGCGCTGCAGAAGGCTTACGCCCAGCATGACTGCCGTTCCGGCGGCCAGAACGGCATAATCCGCAGCGGACAGGCCGATGGCCAGCAGCGAACCGTCCCACAGGACGCTCCAGTTGGACGCGTTGAAAAGACTTCCGAACTGCCGGAGCGTCACCGCCGCCGAAGGATAGCAGTCAAACAGATTCAGACAGCAGACGAGAAGAAACGTCCGCAGGATCTGAAAGCTCCGGTACCAGACCGTCTCTCCCACCGGAAAACGTCCGTGGAAGCGGGCATACAGAGGCTCCAGCTCCTCCGAGAGCATGAGGACCGCCCAGTTTGCCAGCCCCCACACTACGAAATTCCAACTGGCGCCGTGCCAGATGCCCGTGGCCAGCCAGACGAGAAAGGACGCCGCGTACACCGGCAGCCGCTTTCCCGCCTCCGCCCCGAAGCGTTTTCTGCAAAATTTTGCGAAGCGCGTCATGGGCCCTGAGACGGACACCGGATAGAAAAGATAGTCCTTGAACCACTGGCTCATGGAAATATGCCATCTGCGCCAGTATTCCTTCAGAGATTTGGAAAAGTACGGACGCCGGAAGTTTTCCTGCACCCGGACGCCCAGCGTCTCAGCCACTCCGATGGTGACGTCGATGCCGCCGGTAAAGTCCGCGTAGAGCTCCGCCGTGTAGAACAGCATTTCCACGAGCACATAGGCTCCGCCGTAGGCGTCGGGATTCTGGATCAGCGTGCCGACTCCGGCGAGGATCCGGTCCGCCACGACCATTTTTTTGAAATATCCCCACAGCACCCGCTGGAGGCCCCGGCAGACGGCCCCGCCGTCAAAAGAATGCTCCTCGTACAGAAGCGTCCGGGACAGATCCCCGAACCGGCTGATGGGGCCCTGCACCAACTGCGGAAAGAACGAGAGGAACAGCGCGAACCGGAGCAGGCTCCTCTCGCAGGATGCGGTCCCCCGGTAGACGTCCACCAGATAGCCCGCCGCCTGAAAGGTGTAAAAGGAGATCCCCATGGGAAGCGCCAGCGTCACAAAGGAGAGCCGTCCGGGCTGTCCCAGCAGCTCCAGAAGGCCGTTTGCGTTGGCGATGGCAAAATTCGTATATTTTACCACGGCCAGTATGCCAAGATTCAGGAGTAGGCACGCCGCCAGCATCCGCTTTCGGATCCGCGTCTGGCTTTCCTTGTACGCGCGCTTTTCCTCCCGCGTCAGCTCACTCTTTTGCTCCTTCAGGTACGCGGACTGCCGCTCCTGATTGTTTCCGATCCGCAGCGCCGCGTACCACGTCGTCACCGTCGTGACCATGATATAGATCAGGTTTTCCGGCC
>JAUNHB010000026.1 GCA_030524125.1 Eubacteriales bacterium
AATCGTGCATCAGCGGCGCTCCCAGCACCGAGGCCGCGGCGCTGGCCGCCGTCACACCCGGCACCGTCTCAATCTCGACGTCCGCGCCCTTTTCCGCGGCCACCTGATAGACGATACCCGCCATGCCGTAGATGCCGCTGTCCCCACTGGAGACCATGGCCACGGTCTGGCCCTTCCCGGCCTCCTCCACCGCCATCTCGCAGCGTTTGACCTCCTGCATCATAGGCGTGGCGATATACCGCTTGTCCGGAAAATATTCCTTCAAAAGATCGACGTAGGTCGTGTAGCCCGTCACCACGTCCGCCTTTTCGATCACGTCGATGGCCTTGGCCGTCATATGCTCATAGCCTCCCGGCCCGAATCCTACCACATACAGTTTTCCCATCAATCCATCTCCTCCACATGTCTGAAAAATGACCGAAGCTCCGACGGCTCCGAATGATCCCGGAGCTTGTAGAGCATTTTATCAATCGCCTTGTCAAAGCCCTTGCGCGCGGCTTCGTCCAGCATCCACTGCTTTAATTTCTCGATCTTCGGCAGCGACTGCTGGAACACCATCCAGCGCTCAAAATCCTTCTGGATCTCTCCGAGGATCTGATCCGCCGCCGCCACCTCGTGCTGCTTCTTCTCATTGTTGGCTCTGGCCAGCTCCTGAAAATCGTCCACGTCGTAGCGCTTCACGCCCGGGATCTGATCCACCTTCGCCTCGATGTCGATGGGGACCGCCAGATCGATCAGCACCCTCGGCTTCGCGGTCGCAAGCGCCGCGGACAGCTTTCCGCAGGTCAGCGTGTAGTGCGGGCTCGACGTGGCGCTGATGATCACGTCCATCTGATCCGCCAGCTCGTAGCGGTCCTCGTACTCCATGACCTGATAAGTGATCTTGTGATGATGATCCTCGTGGGCCTGCCCTATATTTCTGGACGTGATGTACACCTCCGCCCCCTCGATGCACTGAAGATTTTTCAGCACGATCCCGCCGATCTTGCCCGACGCGCCGATCAGCATGATCTTTTTGCCGTTCAGGGAGCCCATTCCCTGCTCCGCCGCCTTGATGGCCATGGTCGCCATGGACACCGTCGTTCTGGACAGGTCGGTCTCCGTCTTCACCTTCTTGGCCGCCGTCACCGCATAGCGGAACAGCGTATTTAAGTAGACGCCGCACGTCCCGGTCTGGTGGGCCTGCTCGTGGGCGCGCTTCACCTGCCCGAGGATCTGGTCCTCCCCCACCACCATGGAGTCCAGCCCCGCCGCCACGCGGAACAGGTGCTCGATGGCCTTCGTCCCGCTGTAAAGGCGGATATAGTCCCCCAGCTCCTCCTCGTCGGAGACGCCCGCGGACTCAAAAAGCAGGTTCTGCATTCTGGTAAAATTGCTGCCCGGACATTCCGCGTAGGTATAGACCTCCGTCCGGTTGCAGGTGCTTATGATCACGCACTCGGACGCGATGTCCCGCTCCACGGCCCGGCGCATCAGCTCCCTCTGGGTCTCCTCCGGGAACGCAAACCGCTCACGGACGGCCAGAGGCGCGTTCCGATGGCTGACGCTGATCAGTGAAATTCCCATTACTCTGTCACTCCTTTTCGGAATTCGGTCGTAAATGTCTTGTCATAAAGTTTGGACAGCTCATACTCGTCCCCGAGGAAATCGCCCACCACGGTCAGCGCGGTCTTGCGGATCCCCGCCTCCTTCACCCGCTGCGCGATATTGCTCAGGTCGCCGTACACGATCTTCTGATCCTCCCACGACGCCTTGTACACCACGGCCACCGGCGTCCCCGGCCGGTACGCCTGCCTTAAGATCTCCGACATTTCCTCCAGCATCCCCACGCTCAGGAAGATGATCATCGTCGCATTGTGCTGCGCCAGATCGAGAAGCTTCTCTTTGGGCGGCATCGGCGTGCGGCCCTCCATGCGGGTCAGGATCACCGTCTGGCTCACGCCCGGCAGCGTGTACTCCTTCTTGAGCGCCGCCGCCGTGGCGAGGAAGGAGCTCACGCCCGGGATCACCTCGTAGTCGATGCCAAGCTCGTCCAGCCGGTCCATCTGCTCCCGGTGCGCCCCGTAGATGGCCGGGTCGCCCGTGTGGACTCTGGCCACTTTCAGGCCCTTCGCCTCCGCGTCCTTCATGACGCCGATCACCTCGTCCAGATTCATCGTGGCGCTGTTGTAGATGACCGCGCCGTCCTTCGCGCCGTCCAGCACCTGCGGGTTCACCAGCGATCCCGCATAGATGATCACGTCCGCGCTGTCAATGATCTTCTTTCCCTTGATCGTCAGAAGCTCCGGATCTCCCGGGCCCGCTCCGATAAATGATACCATCTCTCTTACCTCCCCTTCTTCACGATGACCGTGGTGAAATAGCTGTACTCCCGGCCGGGATCCAGCGGCCCCACATACTCGTCTTCCATGCCGACCCGGCTAAGTACCGTCGCGCACTGCAGCGGAATCTTCCGCTCCTCCAGCATTCCCTTCAGCCTGCCGATGCTTCCGCCCGCCTTCATGACGACCACATTTTCAAACCGGTCCAGCGCCTCCGCCAGAATCCCGCTCTCCTGAACCGACGGCACGATGGCCAGCGACTCATTGCCTTCCATGAGCGTAAGCTGCGCTCTCGCCGCTCCGCCGCAGAAGGAGGGGATGCCCGGGACGATCTCCGTCTCAAATCCGGCCTCCGCCAGATAATTGTTTACATACATGTAGGTGCTGTACACCGCCACGTCGCCCAGCGTGATCATGGCGATGTCCTTGCCGTCCCGCAGAAGACCGGCCAGCTGTCCGCACGCCTCCGCGCGGCAGGCCTTTCTCCGCTCCACGTCCCGGTCCATCCGGAACACCACCTCGTGGATCTCTTTTCCATGAAGATCCACCACCGGACGGACGATCTCCAGCGCCGTACTGTACTCGCCCGGCTCCTTCACCGGGACCGCGATCACATCCGCCTGCTCCAGTATCCGCTTCGCTTTCAGCGTCAGAAGCTCCGGATCCCCGGGCCCCACGCCGATTCCGTAAATTTTTCCTGCCATCTGCTGTCTCCTTTTGTTTTTTCTATTCAGCCATGCGGTAAATATGGGGAAGCGCTGCGTCATGCCTGCATGTAAGCAGAGCTTTCCCGTATTTACCATACGGCGCTTAGCCGTAATCGAGAAAGCAGGCGCGTAAACGCCGAAAAAGCTGCGGAGCAGCGGGCTTTCGAGACGCATGGCTGAACCGTTGCCGTGCCAATAGCTGTCCGTGCAGGCACGGCAGCCGCTTGCACGGCGTATCGCGTCAAAAAGCCTGCGCGGTGTTTCTGCGCAGGCTCCTCATACCTCTGTCTGTATCACTCTCAAGGATCTGCTTTCCACGGAAGCTCCCCCTCTTCAGGAGTAACAATTCAGCCCGCGCCATTCGCAAAGCCGCGCTGACGCGCTCCCCGCCGCTCACGCGGCTATCTTTGCTCATGATCTAGCGCTCCCTCAGCCGGGAGCAACAGGCCACAATTCGTGCAAGCACGATTCTGCCCCGTCACTCCCGACTGGCTGAACTGTTACTTTCAGAAAGCAGGTTTCCTGACTCGCGGCTTTCCAAACACTCTCCTGCCTTCTCGCCTTTCGGCAATGGCTACATCTGGACAGGTTCTTCCGCTTACAGTGGCCGGACCGTCCGGGCTTCTCACCCGGTTCCCTTTTCTACCCCTGAGGGTACACTTCCTGACGGTTTGCATATGGAAAAGCATATCATATTTCCTGTGATTCGTCAATTTTCATGCAAAAATGTCTGGGGCGGACGCCCTACTCTTCCAGCAGCGCACAGGCCAGCTCTTCATCTATCATCAAAACATTCACATAACGTCCCTTAATGGCGGCCTTTGCGATCTGCTTTTTGTTCCTTCCAAAAGCCATGGCAATGCAGTCCGGAATCTCCCGGAGCTGTTCGATATCCATCGTGATCGTACGGTCATAAATATCCGCCCTGCAGATGTTTCCATCCTGATCGATAAACACGCCGCAAATATCTCCGACGACTCCTTTTTGCCACAGTTCCTCCTTGTCCTCTGTAAAATTATACCATGTATCGCTGATATCCGGGAGCAGACTGTTGATATGCCCCAGCCCGACAATAGCGATGTCCAGATTTTTCAGCTTCTGAAAATGGCGTTTGTTCAATGGCTCCTCCAGAAGCAGATCCCTTAAGACCTTTGTGTGGACAAGAAGAGGCACATGCATTGCATGCGGGACTCCCCTGAGTATTTTGGCCAGATCTATGGTCAGGAACGAAGAGCAGTTGCTCGTCTGATGACTGGCGTCCCCCATCATCTGATAGACATCCACATTGTGGCTGTCTATCGGCTGCAGATGATAGATCACTCCCGCGATGGTGGTGCCCGCCGATATCCCGATGCTTACGTTTCCCGTGGTGATCTCCTTCAGATACCCGGAGACCGAGGCCGCGATCGCCTGCAGAATCCTCTCCGTCTTGTCGTTATTGCTGACGACAGAGACATGCTTCAGGCCATATTTCTTCTCTAACTTTTTCTCCAGCTCGTATTGATACGTCGATGTATTTTTAATCTGAATGGTCACAATCCCCTCATCGATACAGCTCTTTAGTATTCTGGAGACTGTCGGCCTTGAAAGCTTCATTTGCTGCGCGATTTCCTGCTGCGACAAATTCTGGCGGTAATACAGCGTTGCGATCTGAACCTTTGTGTCAAGTTTATCTGTAATCGATGCGTTCACTCTGTCCGTTCTCCCTTTTCTTTTTTCAGGCAGTATGCTCAGACTGCTCAAACTGTAAAAAAAGATAGCAGTCTGCGTATCGCCAAGTTCTCATGATTTCCTCGAAAACTTCTACTCAGCTGCTATCTTAGTCTACCATGATTTTCCAGTTTCAACAAGTGCAGATTTTCCCTGATAATCGGATTCTTCTGCACGATTTTCTTTGCAATACACGACTATTTTTCCGGATCGATCAGTATTTTGATCGCCGACTGATCCTTCAGCAGGTCAAATCCTTTCTGAATCTCCGTCAACGGAAGCTTATGCGTTACCATCATCTTCAAATCCAGCTTTCCGGTTGCCGCAAGATTGATCACATTTCTCCATGACGTTGTATTATAACCCATGTGACCTTTGATGTCCACCGACTTCACGTTGACGATGTTCAGTCCCATATCCAGAGGCCTGTCGTTCATCCCGATCCGGACGATGGTTCCGTCGTTGCGGACGATCTGGATCGCCTGCTTCAGCACTGCCGGCGGGCCGGCCGCATCAATGACAAGGGCGACTCCGCTGGCCCCGCAGATTTTGCCGATTTCTTTCTCCAGATCCACATCCGGGTTGTTTACGATCGTATGCGTTGCTCCCAGCTTCCTTGCACAGGGGAAACGGGTCGCCTGATCCGACTCCATGCCGACCACGATCACATTGGCCGCCCCGGCGATCGCCGCGATCTGTGCAGAATAAATGCCCAGCGCTCCCGCTCCGAACACAACGACATTTTCCCCGGGGAGCAGACCGCCCTCCTGCACTACCGCCATATACGCATTGGAAGCCGGTTCCAACAGCGGAGCGTATTCCATGGAGATCGTCTCCGGAAGACGGAACATACAGTTTTTATAAACAGCGAGCAGTTCCCCCGGAACCTTGACATACTGAGTAAACGCCCCGTTTTCATCGCATCCCATGGTCCTTCTTTTCGCGCAGTTTACAAAATTCCCCTTTTCGCAGGAAGGGCATCTTCCGCACACCGAATACGTATTTTCCGACACGACCCGGTCTCCGAGCTTCCAGTAGGGGTCCGCCTTTTCCCCCATCTCAACAATGGTTCCGGCAAACTCATGTCCCATGACGATCGGATAGTTTCCCAGATCCAGCGTTCCATTGTAAAAATGCACGTCCCCGCCGCAGATGGCCGCAGACTCTACCTTGATGATAATATCGCTCTCTCCGCATACCGGCTTTTTCACGTCACGGATCGCCGTTTTTCCGCGCTCATACAGCACAAAACCTCTCATGTTCTTTCCTTCTTTCCTATAAAATGGTATCTTCCGTCAGCTCTACCTTTTCTCTCTTTACGACTTTCTCTGCCTTCCACGCTTTTCCTTCAGAGTCAAGGATTTTGATGAAATGCTTCAGACGGGATCCGTATCCTTTCTCGATGATGTTCGCAAATCCGTACGCCCCGTTTCCATCCGTGTCCGCAGTCTCGATGGCCTCGATCGCAGAAGCGAACAGCTCGCAGCCGATGTTCACTTTATTGATTCCCATTTTCGCCACCCTGCTCAGTCCCTCGTCCCCGGTTCCGGATCCGCCGTGGAGAACCAGCGGGAAATTCCCCGTCGCCTTTTTGATCTGTTCCAGACGCTCATAATCCAGGTACGGCTTCTGCCCTTTGTTATACGCTCCGTGCGCCGTACCGATGGCGACCGCCAGACAATCCACTCCCGTTTCGTCGATAAATCTTTTCGCCAGCTCCGGCTCCGTCAGCGCCGCATCCCGGTCCACGTCGTAATGGTTCGCATTCCCCACATGTCCAAGCTCCGCTTCCACAGATACGCCCACCGCGTGAGCCACCTTCACCAGCTCCTTCACCTGCGCCACATTCTCCTCGAACGGAAGCTCGGAGCGATCCACCATGATTGCCGAGAATCCCGCCCGGATGCAGGCAACCGCAGATTCAAAGTCTGAACCGTGATCGTGATTGATCGCCACCGGCACAGTGGACGCCTCGGCGAGCGCTTTCAAGTAACGTCCAAACAGATCCACATCATAGTCAAAAATGAGCGGAACCAGCAGGATCACCGGCGCATTTAATTCCTCCGCACACTTGATCGCCACTCTTGCGTTAAATTCCGTCTGCACAACAGGTGCCGCCACCGCATAATTTCCCTCATTCGCTCTGTCCAGAATCTCTTTCATTGTCACAAGCATAACCCTTTACCTCCTGATATAATTTTTTGTAGGTTTCTTCATATTGTCTGAACTTGTCCTCATAAATCTGCGCATACTCCGCTCTCGGTTCATAGACCGCCGATTCTTCCGGCGCCGGGAGACCGCTGTCTGCGGAATACTGTCCAAGGGCGATGCCCGCGCAGACGGCCGCCCCGCGGCACCCGACTTCTCCCGTATCGGGAATCTTGACCGGCCGTCCCAGCACATCCGCAAACATCTGTCCCCAGATCCTGCTTTTGCTTCCTCCTCCTACCAGCCATATGTCGTCAAACCTCTGCAGTCTTGCCTCCAGCGTCCGGATCTCCATGCACATCGACAGGCAGATTCCCTCGAACAAGGCAAGCAGGATATCCTCCCTTGTGGTCTGTGCCGTCATTCCCCAAATCCCGGCCGAAGCCCTGCTGTTATAAAAGGTTCCCAGAAGATACGGCTGGAAGATCAAATTTCCCGGTTTGCGTCCCAAAAGCTTTCTTTCCAGCAGCTCAAATACGCCGATTCCCCGTACGCGCGCCTCCTGCTCCTCCTCCCTGAACAGCAGCCGGATGAAATAATCCATCGTGTTGCATCCGCTTCCAATTGAGCTGGTTGCCGTTTTCATTCCCCTGCTGATCCCTCCGAAGGTGAAACTTGTTCCGGGAGCTGACGGAGGCGGAAGCGGTTTCTTTCCATCCACAACGCCGATATTGATCCCCATCGTTCCCATGATGATCGTCAGATGCCCCGGATGGTTTCCTCCTGCTCCTACAGAGCATGCGATCATGTCATGCGCCCCCGCCACGACCGGCGTCCCGCAGAGAAGCCCCGTCTCTCTGGACGCCTTTTCTGTGACTGCACCGCACCTGTCGCTGGCATATACAAGCGGAGGAATCATCCTCCTGCATTCCGGAACGCCCGCTTCCTCCAGACAATCTGTCAGGTAGACGCCCCTGTCCAGATCCGCCGGAATCGCCGGATCCGACATGTCCGCATACGCTTCCCCAGTGAGACAGTAGCGGATCCAATCCTTACTTCCCAAAATCCAGCGAGTCCGGCCAAACACCTCCGGTTCCTTTTCCTTCAGCCACCGCATAAAGGCGACCGTTCGCGGCAGATCCGTGTGACCGGATCCTATCAGTTCCTGCAACACTTCCTCATGCCTGTTGTCCAGAGACAGCACTCCGGGATAGACAGGCTCTCCCTCCTCCGACACGAGGAAATTTCCGCCTCCCTGTCCCGAAAAGGACACTGCGGCAATCTCCTCCGACCGGACGCCGCTTACCTGGATCACCTTCCGGATCGCCAGAACGGCTTGCTCCCATATGGCGTTCATATCCTGCTCCGCCCAGCCTGCGTATCTGCTCTCAATCGGGTGGCAGCTGCACGACTCCACCCACAGAACTCTCGCCATCAAGTCGCACAGGGCCGCTTTGATGGCTGTCTGTCCTCTGTCAATCGTTAAAATATACTTCATGCTCTCACGCCTGTTTGTTCATTTGATAAGAATATGGCTCTCCTTTGAAATAATGCCGTATTTCATTGATCGGACTCTCGATGGAACGGATGATAAAATCTCCTCCGTTCCCGGCTACATGCGGAGTCGCGATCACATTATCCAGCGTCAGGAACGGGTGTCCGTCCGGAAGCGGTTCCTCCGAAAACACATCCAGCGCCGCGCCTCCGATCACATGGTGTTCAAGGGCTTCGCAGAGCGCCTTCTCATCAATCAGTCCCGCTCTCGCCGTGTTGACCAGATACGCCGTGGGCTTCATTCTGGAGAGAAGCTCTGCATTCACAAGACCGTGATTTTCCTCCGTCAGCCTCGCATGAACGGACAGGAAATCCGCTCTCTCAAACAGCTCTTCTATGCTGCCGACAAGCTCCACCTGCATCTCTCCTGCAATTTCTCTTCGCGCCCACGGATCATAGGAAATGATGCTGCATCCAAAGCCTTTTAATCTCAAAGCAACCTTCTGCGCGATCGCGCCAAAGCCCAGCAGGCCGACCGTAGAGTTTTTCATCATCCCTTCCGTCCCCATGACGGCGTCCTTCCACTTTCCGGCCCCTCCCATATTGGTCCACGGAAGCCGTCTCATGAGCGCGAGCATGAATGTGACTGCATAATCCGCCACCGGCTCCGCCGCACGTCCCGGGGATGCGCACACCGTGACATGATGTTCCTCCGCCGCCGTCATGTCCACATTTTCCACGCCGCTTCTCATGACGCAAAGCAGCTTCAGCTTTTTTGCCGCCTCAAAGAATCTGCGCCCCGCGCCGGAATAATGCATGATGATGATATCCGCATCGCTGATCGCCGCGAGAAATTCCGGCGTCTGTTCTACCCAGTTTGGTCCCTCCTTCTCCAGCCGGAGATTAGCTTCCCGCATATTTCCTCCCACGCCGTTCACAGCCGCAAGATCCTCCGCAAAGGAAAACTCATATCCGTATTCCTTAAATTCTTCGAGCATCTCTGGAATCTTTCGATCCTCAATGTCCTGTCTGGTGATAAATCCCTCCGATACAAATACTATTTTTGTCATTCTGTCACTCCTCCCTGTCTTTATTGTTTTCTCTCCCGAATTCTTATCATGATCACGATAACCAATGCAAACAGAAGCATTCCGCCCTGAACGAAGTTTTTCAGCCAGAGCTCGCTTGTGATCATCAGCAGTCCCTGATTGATCAATGCGTAGAGCACCGCTCCGACCAGAGTCCCCGGCACGTTGAACACGCCGATCTTCCCATAAGTCGCGCCCAAAAACACCGTGGTCAGCGCAGGCACGAACATGTTCTCTCCGAGTGTCGGAGAAGCCGCGTTCATCTGCGATCCCTGCATAACGCCTGCCAGACCGCAGAGCACTGCCGTGATCACAAATCCTTTGATCTTCTGCATTTTTCCGTCGATCCCGATGTAATCACACGCTTTTGCGTTGGAGCCGACCGCATAGAGATATTTTCCGGCTCTCGTATATTCCGTATAGAACAAAATCAGTGCGCCGACGATCACCAGCACGACGACCGGCATCGGGATCACCCCGAACAAGTACCCCTGTCCCATGAATGTAAACGCCTCCGGCCATGTTGACATATTGTTGATCGTCTGGCTGTTGGTAAGCGCTTTTGCGATTCCTTTGACAAGATACGATGTTCCCAGTGTAGCGATAAATGCCGGGATCCCGATCTTCACATGCAGAAATGCATTGTACAGGCCGACAAGTCCTAGAATCACCAGCGTCAAGACAAGCACCGCGATGTAATTGTTCAGCGGCGTCTTTCCCAGCACGACCGCCATCACGCAGGAGGCCAGCGACACCTGCGCCCCTGCCGAAAAGTCAAGCTCTCCCGTGGCAAAGATACAGGTCAGTCCCACCCCCATCACTCCTACGATGCAGGCGCTGCTCAAAATATTCAAAAGGTTCGTAAGCTGCAGAAATGTCGGCGACAGGAGACTGAACACCACGACAACCAATGCCGTAAACAGCAGCAGCCAGCGCTTTATAAACAACTCTTTCCATTTTTCCACTTTGCCGTCCTCCTTACATTAGCTGTCCAGCTTTACGCTTGGCAGACCGTCTTCTTTGATGATCGCGATCGCCGCCACCGCCACAGTCAGCAGAATCCCCTGCACAATATCCTTAACATAGGTAGGATACCCCGCGCTGATCACGCCGTTTTGGATCACGATCATAAGAATGGCTGCCAGCACAGTTCCCGGCACGTTATATTTTCCGATCTGCAGGAACGTCGCGCTGAGCATCGTCGCCGCAATCGCCGGAAGCATCAGCTCCGACCCCATCGTCAGGGAAACGCTGTTATTGTAGGAAGCCGCCAGCATACCGGCCATTCCGAAGAACACGCTGCTGATTACAAATGCCCACACTCTCATCTTCATCACCGGGATTCCCGTGTTGTTGGCCGCCGTAGGATTCGAGCCGATCGCATACAGATGTCTTCCAAACCTCGTTCTTTCATAAACCATATGTGTGATAATCGCCAGAGCAAAAAACAGGATCGCCGCCATCGGCACGAGACCGCCTGCCTTTACCTGCATCAGACGAAAGCCGGCCGGCCAGAACTTGGAATAGAGCGTGGTCCCATCGTTCAAAAGCTGTGTAAAACCGTCGATTACCGTAGCCACGGCCAACGTACACACAAAGGTCGGAACGCCGATCTTAACTGTAAAAAAGGCGAGAAACAGGCCGAGCGCCGCCGACGCCGCGATTCCCAGAATCACCCCCAAAACAACATTATTGGAAGTCTCACTGGCCAGAAATCGGCCAAACACGGCTCCGATCACGGTGCACTGCGCTCCGATGGAAAAACTCATTTCGCCCGCCGACATCAGGATCATATTGCCAAGAGCCAGAACGCCGATGATACTGCTGGTCGCCAGCAGGCTCATAATGTTGTTCAGCATAAGAAAGCGCGGGCTGATGACTCCGAATATTCCGGCGATCACGATCAATGCAATCAGCAAAAAAACTCTGGAAACCTGCTCCTTCACACCCTGTTTTTTCCTGATGTAAGTCTTTTTACTCATTTGTCCTCTTCCCCCTCACTGCCACGCTCAAAATGCTTTGTTTATCAAAATCAACCCGATCAAACCCCTGTATGATGTTTCCATCCGCAAAAACGTATATTTTATCGCAGACATTCAGCAGCTCATCAATTTCCGACGATATAAACAGCACGCCTATGCGCTTTTCTTCGTCTTCTACATCCGTCAGCTGACGGACCTTCTGGTAGATCTCAAACTTTGCTCCCACATCGATCCCGTTCGTCGGCTCGTCCAGAATCAAAAGACTGATGTTTTCAATGGCGATCGAACGCCCGATGATGATTTTCTGAATATTTCCTCCGGAAAGACTGGAAATGGCCTGCCCTGCGGAATTATATTTCACATCATTTTCCGCAAGGATTTTGTCCGCAAACGCGCTGCATTTTTTTCGATTTACAACGCCGATCCCCGCTCCCGCCAGACCCTTTTTCAAGAACAGATTGCATATGTTGTCTGTCAGGGACAATGCCTTAAACATGCCGTTCGACCGCATTTCCGGCGTCATGATCATCCCGCGCCCGATCATCTCTCTCGTACTGCACTTCGTGATGGTCTCACCGTTGAACTGATATGACTTTTCTGATTTTTTCAGGCCGAACAGAGCTTCCGCACATTCCGTCCTCCCCGATCCTACCAGTCCGTAGAAGCCGACCACCTCTCCTTTTCTCACCTGAAATCTCAGATCGTGCTCTTTCCCGTCATAGACAGCTTTCTGCACATCCAGTATGACCGGAAGCTTGTCAAACTCCTTTTCCTCCACCGCGACGCGCCCATAGGATTTCCCTGTGCGAAGCATTGCCATGATCACCTGGATCTGCGTGAGATTTTCCACGCGGTCGGTGAGTGTGTTTTTCCCATCCGTCAGCACGGCGATCCGATCGGATATGGCGAACAGCTCCTCTATTTTATGGGAGATAAAAATGATCGCAATGTCCATGGTATCCCGAACTTCTTTTACGAATCTAAGAAACGGCTCCACCTCACCCTCTCCCAGAGAAGCGGTCGGTTCATCCAGAATCAGCACCTTCGGATGATTGTAAAACGCTCTCATAATTTCTATGAGCTGCTGCTCGCCCGCGCCAAGCTCATCCACCGGCACATCCAGCGGGATCGAAAGATGCAGCTTGTCACGGATCGCGAGAGCTTCCTCATATGCCTGCTTTTCACTGAGAAATCTTTTTCCAGGCTCATGCCCCAGTACAATATTTTGAGCTCCGGTCAGCATTCCCACCAGATTGCGCTCCTGATATACCATGCTGATGCCGGCCTTCATCGATTCCGTAGTGTTTTTGTAATTTACTTTTTTCCCTTCAAAATACATATCTCCGTCGTCGATGGAATAGACGCCTGTCAGCATTTTGCAAAACGTACTTTTGCCGGCCCCGTTCTCTCCTATGATCGATACGATTTCTTTGTTATGTACTTCAAAATTCACGTGATCAACTGCAACAAAATTCCCAAATCGTTTTGTCGCGCCGTCAAAGCGGAGTATCGCCTGGTTTTCCACTCTATCTCACCTGCCAATCTCTGAATTTTATTTTTCCAGTGTGTTCCCGATCGCCTGATCGATCTCAGCCATTTCCTCCGCAGTCAGCTCCCACTCTGTGCTCTTGCAGTTCTCCACTGCCTCCTTTACATTTCTGACCCCACAGAGAGAGGTGGTGACAAAATCCTTCTGCGTATTCCAGTTCAGCGAGATCTGCGCGACCGGAACACCTCTCTCCTCCGCTATCTTATCCAGCGTTTTCAGAAGCTCCATGCATTTGGAAAACATCGGCTCTCTCAAATGCTGGTACATCGGATAAATATTGCGGATATCATCTGCCGGATAATGAGGCAGCTCCCGGATCGCTCCTGTCAGAATACCGTTTGCCAGAGAGCTGTGGGTCTCGATACCGATTCCGTTTGCCAGAGCCCATTTCATATCCTCTTCCCCTGCACGGTTTACCATAGAATAGCCGCACTGATTTGCCGTGATGTCCAGATACTGTCCCATGGCCTTTGTGTCATTGATCCCGAAGTTGGAGACGCCTGCATAACGCACCTTTCCTTCTTTGATCCATTTGTTTACGCACTCTGCCGTAACCTCATAAGGAACCTTTTCATCCGGCACATGGACCAGGAAGAAGTCCACATAATCCGTTCCAAGATTCCTGAGAGACTCTTCAAAACACCAGGTGATCCATTCCGGCGAGCAGTCCGGGTAATTCGCTCCTCCGTCAGCCGGATTTCTGAACCCACATTTGGTCGTGATCAAAACCTTATCTCTGATTCCTTTGATCGCTTCTCCGACCAGCTTGTCAGACTCCCCCAGACCATAGACCCATGCAGTGTCAATATGGTTGACGCCCTGGTCCACCATCGCGCGGATCGCATCGATGCAGGACTTCTTTTCGACCGGTCCGTATCCTACGCCTCCCATCGCCCAGGTTCCAATTGTTAATGTAGATACCTCCACTCCGGATTTCCCCAACTTTTTGTAACGCATCTTCACATCCTCCTTCTCTTTCGATGCTTGCATGTTAACATATGTGCATTATAATTGTCAATATTTCTTTTAAATTTATTTTTTACCATTATTTATTTTGTTATTGACAAATTTAATTGTGCATTTTATAATAATCCCAACAATTTAACTTTTCATTTGTTCATTATTTCAAATCATTTGTTCATCATTTTCAGAAGTTTGAACATTTGTGCACTGTGATGTTCAAAAGAAAAGGAAGTAGGCAAAACATCATTTTAAAACAAGGGGGATTTTTATGAAGAAACAATTCATCAACTCGTTACTGGCAATCGGCATGATCGCCTCATTAACTGCCTGCGGCGGAACTTCCGGAACCGCAGAGACCGGCGTCGCAGAAGCAGAGGCATTTGACGACTATGCCAGACCTGTCACCGTCCCGGAAGATGAAGTCAGCATTATTTATCTCGTCTCCAACATGACAGACGAATCCAATATCCGCTGCGAAAATCAAGTGGCCATCGAAGCCGCGCACCGGGGATGGGATTATCAGGTGATCAATTATGAAAAGGAAGATAATTTCCGGGAATATTTTCAGAACGCCATCAACCAGCAGCCGACCGCGATCATCATCGGGATCACGCAGTCCTTTGAATCCTATCAGGATCTTGTCGCTTCGGCCCGCGATGCCGGGATCGGCGTCTATTCTAACGACAACAGCATCATCGACGGCGTTATCTCCAACTCGACGATGGATAACTCCGCAGCTGCAGCCGCCATTATGGATCAGGTGATCGCCGATCACGGGCCCGAATTAAACTATGCAGTCTTCGAGCTCTCCTCAGAAGTCGTTACACTTCGGGCAGACACCGCAAAATCCTATGACAGCGATCAGGTCCATCTGCTGGACGCCATTGATCTGGCGTCGACCGGAGATCTCAACACCGCCGGTTACACGATCGCACAGACATGGATGCAGCAGTACGGAGATGAGCTTCAGTTCATCTTCGGCTCCGCCGACACTCCCGCCATCAGCGCCGCCGAGGCTATCATTCAGGCAGGCGACACGACCGGAGCGACCACCTTTGTATCCGGCGTCGACGGCGGAGCCTCCACGTGGAGCTATATCCGTAATGACACTCCGCTGAAATATACCTACTCGCAGCCGTTTGAGTATTTCTCACACATCACCTGCCAGGCTATTTATGACATTCAGGTCGCAGGACTCAACCCCGGAGACGAAGGATGCATTGTCACAGCCGCCGGTGAAAATATCACGGACGCCGTCGGAATCGTCACAACCATCGAAAATTGTCCGCAGCCTGGCGATTCGATCCATTCTGTATTCGATTACTATGGAGAGGATCAGAACGACGAAGAGGCATGGTATAACTGGACGGACGGTCCTGGAATCTACGAGGTTACAGAATAAAGATTGTTAAAAAGAGGGCTGAAATCTGCAACGGATTTCAGCCCTCTTTTTCCGGGAACCCTCCTACAGGTTCCTCACCTTAAATTCCTTCTCCGCCTCCCGGCGCATGTCCTTCTTCGCGATGTCCGCGCGCTTGTCGTAGAGCTTTTTGCCCCGCGCAAGGCCGATCTCCACTTTCACGAGGCTGTCCTTGAAATAGACCCGCAGCGGCACCAGCGTGTAGCCCTTCTCCGCGATCTTTCCCACCAGTTTGTTGATCTCGGACTTATGGAGCAGGAGCTTGCGGACCCGCAGCGGGTCCCGGTTGAAGATATTTCCCTTCTCGTAGGGGCTGATGTGCATGCCGTAGACGAACACCTCGCCCTTCTCGATCCGCAGAAACGATTCCTTGATGCTGCATTTTCCCATGCGCAGCGATTTGACCTCCGTGCCGTGCAGGGAGATGCCCGCCTCATAAGTATCTTCTATAAAATAATCATGGTATGCTTTTTTGTTGTTCGCTATGAGTTTGATGCTTTCCTTTGCCATATCCCTCATCCTTTCGGATCTTCCACAATCTCAAAATCAATGGTCCGCGTGGCTTTATCCGCCGCCGCGACACGCACCCTCAGCTTCTGCCCGATCTCATAGGTTTTTCCCGTGTGAACGCCGACCATTGCATATGCGCTTTCCTGATACTCAAAATAATCTCCCCGCAGGGAGGCCGCCCGTACCAGCCCCTCCACCGTGCTGGGAAGTTCCACATAGAGCCCCCATGCGGTGACGCCGCTGATGACGCCGTCGAACTCTTCCCCGAGGAATCGCCCGATGTACTCCACCTTCTTCAGCTTCACGGTCTCCCGCTCCGCCTCGTCCGCCTTTCTCTCCCGCTCGCCGGACTGCTTCGCCACCTGGTCGAGGATGCCCCGGTAATGCTCCGCCCGCCCGTCGTCCATCCTTCCCCGCAGCACGTCCTTGATGATCCGGTGGATCTGAAGATCCGGATAGCGGCGGATGGGCGACGTAAAATGACAGTAATATTTGGCGGCCAGACCGAAATGTCCCGTGCACTCCGTCGTATAGCGGGCCTGCTTCATGGAGCGCAGCGTCAGGCGGCTGATCAGCGTCTCCTCCTCCGTCCCCTCCAGCTTCGTCAGAAGCTTCTGGAGCTCCTTCGGGTGCACCTCGTCCTCCCGGAAGCGGATCGTGTAGCCGAAGTTATTGATGAACGCCGACAGACGGCGCATCCGATCCGGATCCGGCGCGTCGTGGGTTCGGTACACGAAGGGCAGCTCCTGCCAGAAGCAGTCCTCCGCCACCGTCTCGTTGGCGGCCAGCATGAAATCCTCGATGATCCGGGCAGCCGTGTTTCTCTCATAGGGGCGGATGTCCGTCGGATGCCCCTCCGCATCCAGGATCACCTTCGTCTCCGGAAAATCAAAGTCGATGGAGCCTCTCGACCGACGCTTGGCCCGCAGGAGCGCGGCCAGCTCCTCCATGCGCTCCAGCATGGGCACAAGCTCCTCATGCGCGGCGCGCGTCTCTCCGTCTCCGTCCAGGATCCTCTGCACGCCCGCGTAGCTCATGCGCCGGTCCACATGGATGACCGACTCGGCGATCACATGGTCCACCACGTTTCCCCGCCGGTCTACGGTCATGATGCAGCTTAGCGCCAGCCGGTCCACCCCGGCGTTCAGAGAGCAGATGCCGTTCGAGAGACGGGCCGGCAGCATGGGGATCACGCGGTCCACCAGATAGACGCTGGTCCCGCGCTTTAACGCCTCCCGGTCCATGGCGCTTCGCTCCTGCACATAGTTGGCCACGTCCGCAATGTGCACGCCCAGCACATACCGGTCTCCGTCCATGGAAAGGGACACGGCGTCGTCCAGATCCTTTGCGTCCTCCCCGTCGATGGTCACCATCTGCACATCCCGAAGATCCATGCGCCCTTCCCGGTCCGCTTCGCTGATCTTGTCCGGCACGCGCTCCGCCTGCACGGTCACCTTGGGCGGAAACTCCGTCGGCAGGTCGTAGCCTTTGACGATGGACAGCACGTCCGTCCCCGGATCGCTGATATGCCCAAGAATCTCCAGCACGCGGCCCTCCGGATTTTTCCGCTCCGTGCCGTAGTCCGTAAGCTCCACCACCACCTTCTGCCCTTCGGACGCGCCGTTCGACGCCTCCTTCGGGATAAAGACGTCCCGCGTGAACCGCTCGTTGTCCGGGATCACAAAGCCGTAATTTTTGCTCTGCCGGTAGATTCCCACGAGCCGCACGGTCCCCCGCGCGATCACCTGCTTCACCGAGCCCTCCGCTCTCCTGCCCCGCTGACCCGGCTTCAAAAAGATCTGCACCACGTCCTGATGCATGGCTCCGCGAAGCTCCGTCTCCGGGATAAAGACGTCGTCCTCCATGCCCTCCACGGACACGAAGCCGAATCCTCTGGGATGCACGCTCAGCACGCCGGTCAGGAGCCGCCCCTTTCCCTTGCTGTATTTTCCTTTGGCGGAAACCTCGATCTTTCCCTCCAGCATCAGCTCGTCCAGCACCTCCTGGAGCTCCTGACGCTGTTCTCTCGGCACCTGAAGAAGGATCGCCAGCTCCTTGATCTTCATCGGTACATAGAGCTCGCTGTCCATCAGCTGACAGATCATCTCTTTTCGTTTGTTCATCTGCTCGTCCGTCATCCTCTCCATCCTCCTTCCGTGTCTAAAAAAGGCACTCCTGCTTCACAAGAGTGCCCAAAGTTTCGGTATACGAGACGGCCACGCTCCGCGCGTGAACTTCTCTCCTTAGAAAACGTTCAGATTCAGGATGATCGCCAGCAAAAAGAACACGACCGCGAGGATCTTTGTCGCCTTTACCAGATTTCCTTCCATGGAACGTCCTTTATTTTTGCCCCAGTAGGTCTCCGCCGCGCCTGCGATCGCTCCAAGTCCCTGAGATCTTCCCTCCTGAAGCAGCACCAGTACGACCGACACAATGCAAACAAGCACAAAAACTGCCATAAGGAAATATCTTAAATATACCATTTTCCCACCTCCTGTGTGTCAAACAGATATATTCTAACATAGAACTCCAAAAATCACAACACCTTTGCGAGAAAACTTTTCAGCCGCTCGTTCTGCGGATGTTCAAAGAAGTCCTTCGGATTGTTTTCCTCCATGATGACGCCCTCGTCCATGAACACGACGCGGGTGGCCACCTCTCTGGCGAATCCCATCTCGTGGGTCACGACCGCCATGGTCATGCCGTCCTCCGCCAGCTTCTTCATCAGATCGAGCACCTCTCCCACCATCTCCGGGTCCAGCGCGGAAGTCGGCTCGTCGAAGAGCATGACCTTCGGCTTCATGGCAAGCGCGCGGACGATGGCGATCCTCTGCTTCTGTCCGCCCGAGAGCTGCGCCGGATAGGCGTCGGCCTTGTCCTCCAGATTGACGATCTTCAGAAGGCGCATGGCTTCGACCTCCGCCTCCTCCTTCGTCATCAGCTTCTGGCGCACGGGAGCCAGCGTGATATTGTCCTTCACCGTCAGGTTGGCGAACAGGTTAAAATGCTGGAACACCATCCCCATCTGGCGGCGCACCTTGTTGATGTCCGTCCCCGGAGCCGTGATCTCAGTCCCGTCGAAGGTGATGGTGCCTCCCGTCGGCTGCTCCAGCAGGTTCAGGCAGCGCAGGAACGTGGATTTTCCCGAGCCGGACGGCCCGATGATGACCACCTTTTCTCCCGGAGTGATATGCATGTCGATGTTCCGGATGACATGGTTTTTCCCAAATGATTTTGATAAGCCTTTAACGTAGATCACTCTGTCTGAGCCTCCTTTCCAGTCTGCCCATGAGCCATGACAGGAATAATACAATGACTAAATAAATGGCCGCAATGGCAAAAAACGGCACGAACGCCTGATAGGTCTTGGACTGGATGATCATAGCGCCCTTGGTCAGATCCTTAAGGCCGATGACCGTCACGATGGACGTCTCCTTCACCAGCGTGATCAGCTCGTTTCCGAGCGCCGGGAGCACGTTCTTAAACGCCTGCGGGATGATGACGAACCGCATGGTATCGGCGTAGTTCATGCCGAGAGAACGCCCCGCCTCCATCTGCCCCTTGTCGATGGACATGATGCCGGAGCGGACGATCTCCGCGATGTACGCGCCGGAGTTGATGCCGAAGGACAGGATCGCGCAGCGGATCATATTGCCGTCCGACGCCCGGGCGCTGGCCCAGACCACGAACCACATGATCAGAAGCTGCACCATCATGGGTGTTCCGCGGATCACCGTCAGATAGACCTTGCAGATCCCGTTTAAGATCCGAAGTATGATCCCCTTCTTCTTTTCCGGCTGCTGATCGTGGGCCGAACGGATGATGGCCACGATCACGCCCAGCACCAGTCCCAGCACCAGCGCGAACACCGTCACCAGCAGCGTCACTCCCACGCCCCGGACAAAATACTGATAGTTGTCCTCCAGAATAAACGTCTGGTACAGACCCAGTTTCAAATCTTCGATAAATGCATTCACGCCGCCCGATCTCCTTTCCTCCTGCCGTGCTTTGTCCTGTCTGCAAAAACCCCGCCCGCGGCGGAGACTGTTTTCTTTTCACAGAAAATCCCGCCGGGATCGCCTGTGAAAAGAAAACGGGGTGTTCAGACAACTTCTTGAACACCCCTTTGATGCTCGTTTTCTTACTCAGCCTTGATATACTTGTCCAGAATGCTCTGGATCGTTCCGTCCGCCTTCAGCTCTGCGAGCGCGTTGTTCAGCGCGTCGCGAAGTCCCGGATTGTCCTTGGACACCGCTGCGGCGTAATCCTCCACCACATACTCCGTATCCAGGATCTTCAGACCCTCGTTCGCCGCCACGAACTCCTCTGCCGGCTGCTGGTCGATGACAACGCAGTCCACCTTGCCCTGAAGCAGCGCCTGCACGGCCGTCGCTCCGTTGGTGTAAGCGATCACCGCGTCGTCGCCGTAATCGTCTGCGCAGTAGGTGTGGCCCGTGGTTCCCTCCTGAACGCCGATGAGCTTGCCGTCCAGATCGTCCACAGACGCGATCTCAGAGTCCTCCGGAACGATGATCACCTGCACGCCGGTCGCGTAGGAATCGGTGAAGTCCACGTTCTCTTTTCTCTCCTCAGTCACGGTCATGCCCGCGAGTCCCATGTCCACCTTTCCGGACTGTACAGAAGTCACGATGGAAGCGAAATCCATATCCACGATCTCCAGGGTCAGTCCCAGCTTCTCAGCCATCGCCGCAGCGATCTCCGCGTCGATGCCGACGATGTCGCTTCCCTCATAATACTCATAGGGCGGGAATGCAGCGTTGGTACCCATGGTGAGCACGCCCTCCGTGACGGTAGTCACGTCCGCGCTCTCCGTCTCCGCAGACGCGTCGGCCTCAGCCGTATCCTCTGCCTCGGCGGTATCCTCAGCGTCAGCCGCATCCGTCGTCTCCTCTGTCGCCGCGGACGCATCCGCCGCCGCGTCGCTGCTTCCGCAGCCTGCAAGCACAGCCGCAGTCATGGCCGCGCACAACATGACACTTACGATCTTCTTTTTCATAATGTCCTCCTCTTTCAAACGGCGGATCCGATTTTTTTCACCCGCCATCATCAACCATATTACATAGAAATGTTCCAGAATGCAAGCATTTTTCACTTTTTTGTGCATTTTTATGCACCAGTTCAGCCAGACAGGAGTAATGGGACAAAATCGTGCTCGCACGAATTTTGGCCTGTTGCTCCTGTCTGAGGGAGCGCCAGTTTATGAGCAAAGATAGCCGCGCAAGCGGCGGAGAGCGCGTAAGCGCGACTTTGCGAATGGCGCGGGCTGAACGGGAGTACGCCATGCGGTAAACAGGGGAAACGACTGCGTCATGCTCGCATGTAAGCAGGCGGTTCTCCTGTTTGCCATACGGCGCTTAGCCGTAATCGAGAAAGCAGGCGCGTAAGCGCCGGATAGCTGCGAAGCAGCGGGCTTTCGAGATGCATGGCTGAATAGTGCACCAGTTCAGCCAGCCGGGAGTGACAGGCCAACATCGTGCTTGCACGAATGGGGGCATGTTGCTTCCGGCTGAGGGAGCGCCAGTTTATGAGCAAAGATAGCCGCGCAAGCGGTGCCTGCTACTGCTCAAATCTCAAATCAGCCTCAAACACTTGATCTCCCCGGCGTGAGAACGTGATTCAGGTGTGAGCGGGCTCCTTTTGCGAAGCAAAACTTCAAATGAGCCCGCGAATGTTCCTGTTTACAGGGTACCTGTGAACAGGAACAGCGCGTCAGCGCGACTTTGCGAATGGCGCGGGCTGAACGGGAGCAGCCGTAATCGAGAACCCAGCCGCTCACCCCTTCATCTCATACTCCATATACGCCTCCCCGTCCAGATCCTTCCAGACGAAGCGTCCGTTCTCATAGGTCATATAGCTGTGGACGCTGTCCTCCTTGGGGATCGACACGGAGCCGGGGTTCATGTACACATACGTCTCATGCTCCCGGCAGACCGGCACGTGGGTGTGGCCGTGGAGCAGGATGTCCCCGTCCCCCAGCATCGGGAGATTCTTTTCATTATAGACATGTCCGTGGGTCAGAAAGATCATGCGGCCCTTCTCGTACAGAAATCCGTAGTCCGCCAGGATCGGAAATTCCAGCACCATCTGATCCACCTCCGTGTCGCAGTTGCCGCGCACGCACAGGATCTTCCTCTTGAGCGGGTTCAGCATGGCGATGACCTCCTTCGGCGCATAATCCCTCGGCAGGTCGTTGCGCGGCCCGTGGTAGAGAACGTCCCCCAGCAGCACCAGCCGGTCGGATCCCTCCTTCTCATACCTCTCCAAAAGCTTTCTGCAAAAATATGCAGATCCGTGAATATCAGATGCGATCATCAGCTTCATATCGTTCCTCCATTTCCGCCATACGGCGTCTTAATTGCTCCTCCAGTCGTTTCTGCCGGGACAGCCCGTCCGTCTCCGGCCTTTCAAAGCCGCACAGGGAGAAATCTCCGTGCTGCCGGAGCCCTTCCATCCAGTCCGCCAGCTCCTGATCCCGCCCGAAGGCTTCTTCGATAAAATCTGTCGTCCTCTCCAGAAAGCCGCAAAGCTCCTGCTTCTCCTCCAGAAGCTTTGCCTCCTGCTCCGAAAGTCCCGCCGCCGGAAGCGTCCCGCTCTCCCCGTCCCACGCGGGCAGCTCTCTTCTGAGCGCTTCGCGGTAGGGGCCGCCAAGCAGCTCCCGAAGCCTCCGGATCGTCCGGCGCTCCAGCCGTTCCTCCGGCGGGCTTAAGACCCCGTGCTCCTTCCGGACCCGGAGCGCCAGCTCGCGGCGCTCCAGAAAGGTCTCCGGCCCTGCCTGCGCGTCTCCCTTCAGAAAGGAGGCCAGCTGCTCCAGCGCCTCCCGCTCCCGGTCCAACTCCCGCTGTCCTTTGCCGAAGCGTTCCATCCGGGCCGCGGCCGCCGCCAGCAGGTGACGGGTCACCATACAGCGGACGTCTCCCGCCGCACCCCGCAGCTTTTCCAGAAGCTCCTTTTTCTCCGGCTCCGACAGCCTCCCGTCCAGAAGCTCCGGGATCCGGTAAAGCCCCATATAGGTGCGGTAAAGTCTGTAATAAGACGCGAAATCCGCCGCGATCTCCGGATGCTCCAGAAATTCCTCCACGAACGTCCCGTCGGCCTCAAAGCCCTGCCGCTCGTATTCCTTCAGCGTCCGGGACAGATCCTCCCAGCCTCTGGCCGTGACAAATTCCCGCTTCTCCCGGCTCTGGACCACCCGGTAGAAATGCTCCGGCTTCATCTCCAGATAGGACAGGACCGCCGGATGGACGCCTCTCCTCCCGGCGTAATCCCGCCACACCGGAAAGTCCGCCTCCACCCGGAGCGTCCGGACCCGGTCCAGCGCGGCCATATCGAGCTCCCGCACCGACCGGTTGAACTCCGGCGGATTTCCGGCCGCCGCGATGATCCACCCCTCCGGCACCCGATGGGTCCCGAAAGTCTTGAATTGCAAAAGCTGCAGCATGGTGGGCGCCAGCGTCTCGGACACGCAGTTGATCTCGTCGAGGAACAAAATGCCCTCCCGAAAGCCCGTCCGCTCCATGTAATCGTAGACCGCCCCGATGATCTCGCTCATGGTGTATTCCGTCACCGTGTACTCCCGGCCCCCGAACGTCCTTTTCGCAAGCTGCGGAAGGCCCACGGCGCTCTGTCTCGTATGATGAGTGAGCGTGTAGGAGAGAAGTCCGACGCCGCACTCCCCGGCGGCCTGCTCCATCACCGCCGTCTTTCCGATGCCCGGCGGCCCCATCAAAAGCAGCGGCCTCTGGCACGAGGCGGGGATCCTGAGCTCTCCGTCCCCGTCTCTGGCCGTGTAGGCCTTCACACTCCTTACAAGCTCCTCTTTCGCTTCCTGTATGTTCATATATCGCCTCCTCGCCGTCCGGCCTTCCAAAGCCGGCGGTCAAAGTCAGATCCCAAGCTCCAGCGTCAGCGCCCAGTCCGGCGGCTCGCCCTTTCTCCCCTCCCGGTTCAGAAATACAAACGCCGTCTCATACGGCGGCCTGCAGGATGGATAGATGCCGTCCCCGTCTGTAAAATATAAAAGTCCCCGCAGATCCGGAAGCTCCCCGGATTCCCGCAGCCGGCCGGCCAGCCGGAAGACCGGCGTAAAGTCCGTATCTCCGCCGCCTTTTACCCGGATATGCGACAGGTACTCCTTCCAGTCCTCTTCGCAGGCGATCCGCACATGCTCCTGAACGACGCAGTCGCACTGGACGATATGCAGGTTCATCCTCCGGAAAAAATTTCCCTCTTCGTTCAGGATCTCCCATGTCTGCTCCAGAAAGAGGCGCACCGTCTCTCCCGAACAGGAGCCCGACGTGTCGATGGCGATCATAAAATCCTGAAGTCTCGTCACGTCGCGGTATTCCAGCGGCTCCAGAAGGAGCAGCCGGTCGTAAAGCCTGCGGCCGTAATCATAGGGGATATAGTCGAAGCTGTCCAGGTCGATCCCCAACTCCTCCCCCTGCACCGCGAACCTCTTCAGAAACTGCCGGAAATCATAGTCCCGCTCCCGCTCGATCTGCACCTGCTCCTGCGCGTCGCCCACGCTCCCGCCCTTCTGCCGCCTGTGCTCCTCCCGCCTGAGAGGAATCCCCTCAAACACCGTTCTCCACCGGTGGACGGCCGCCAGACGCTCTTCCAGCCTCTCCGGCTCATTTCTCCAAAGCTCTGTGCGCGGGCCGTCCTCTCCGCCCGTCTGCCTCCACCGGTCGTGACTGTCCTTCCGGAACGCCGTCTCCAGCTCTGCAAGCTC
Organism: Eubacteriales bacterium; assembly: GCA_030524125.1. Lineage (GTDB taxonomy): Bacteria > Bacillota > Clostridia > Lachnospirales > Lachnospiraceae > Hominiventricola. The sequence goes on from JAUNHB010000026.1 coordinate 24,645, forward strand.
CTCCCCGGACCGTGCGGAAAGCCATTCCGCCAGACGCCGTTCCGCGAAAGGCACGCCTTCCTCCCGGAGCTTCCGGTAGACCCGGCTCCTCTCTGCCGGGATGGGCCGCTCGAACCCTTCCGCATCCATGCGGTCGATCCGGTACTCCGCCGCCAGATCGCAGGCCAGATCCCAGATCCGGGCTCTCACGCCCGCTCCCCGGTATGCGTGCAGGCAGAGGAGATGGAGGGTCATGTGCAGGAAACGTCTCTCCAGCGTCTCCGAAGCGCTTAAGAACAGCGCGCACACCTCCCGCGCGTTCCAGACAGGTCCCTCGCCGTCCGTTCCCGAGGGGCCGCCGTCAAAGCGCCCGCTCCCGGCCAGCGCAAACGCCTCGCTCAGATACGGAAGCTTTCTTCTGAGATTTCGTTCCGCCATGCGAAGCGCCTCCCGCGCCGTCTCCTCGGTTCTTTTCTTCCTTTCCTCCATCGCCCGTTCCCATCCTCCGAAGGATTTTCCATTGCCACGGTTCTTACGGCTCCTGTAAGCCTCCGCTTTTCGTTCCCATTATACTCGTTCCCGGAGGGATTTTCAATTGCAATCCGCCGGTCGGTATGGTATGCTTTAACTATTCTAGCAACCGCAAGCAGCAGGGGGTAACGATCTATGAAAATGCAGGAATCACCGGAGGATTATCTGGAGGCCATCCTCGTCCTCTCAAGAGAGCTTGGAAACGTCCGCTCCATCGACGTGGCCAACTACATGGGATACAGCAAGCCCAGCATCAGCGTCGCCATGAAGCGGCTCCGTGAGAACGGCTTTGTCAGCACCGACGACCACGGCAATCTGATGCTGACCGGGGCCGGGCTGTCCATCGCCCTGAAGATCTACGAACGGCATCTGGTCCTCTCCCGCTTTCTCATCTCCATCGGCGTGGACGAGGAGATCGCAAAGAAGGACGCCTGCCGAATGGAACACGTGATCAGCGACGAGAGTTTTGAAAAGCTGAAGCAGCTCTCCCGGTGACGCGGACGGAACGATCACGTTTAACAGCAAAAATAGTTAACCATTGTCTTGACTTTGGTTAACTATTTTTTTATAATGAAAAACAGTTTCAAATCTCAGTCACCAGATAAGGAGTTGCCATGATGAAAAAACAGACGTTTTCCACTGCAGAACTGACGATGATCGGTATGTACACCGCCCTTCTGGCGGTGCTCTCCATTGTCCAGATCCCCATGCCCTCGGGCGTTCCCATCACGCTTCAGACCTTCGCGGTCTCCCTGTGCGGCTATTGCCTTGGCCGGAGAAACGGCACGCTCTGCATCCTGCTCTACCTGCTTCTGGGCGTCGTGGGCGTCCCCGTGTTCACCGGCATGACCGGAGGCGTCGGAAAGCTCTTCGGCTTCACCGGCGGATTTTTGTACGGCTTTTTGTTTCTGGCCTTCGCATGCGGTCTCGGAAGCCGTATGAAACATCAGATGGCAGCCGCAGGGTCCGGTCTGGCCGGCCTGCTGATCTGCCATCTGTTAGGTTCGTTCCACTATTCTGTCGTCGCCTCGGCGCCGGACGCCCGCGTGAGCTTCGCGCAGGCCTTTCTGCTGGTATCCGCGCCCTACCTCGTCAAGGACGTCCTCTCTGTGATCGGCGCTCTGCTCGTGTCGCTGGCCCTCAAAAAGACGCTGGCCAGAGGCGGGATCGCGCTCCAGAAGCCCTCCGCCTAGGCCGCTTTACAGCTCCTCGAGAGCCGGAAGCAGTCCCTCGTACTCGGTGTCCATGCACTCGTCGAAGGAGGACTGCTTTTTCATTGCCTCCAGGGAAGCGGCAGTCTTTTTGATGGGCTGTATGGTGCCGGCTCCGGCGATGCAGCCTCCCGGACAGGCCATGCCCTCCAGAAGATAGCCGTTGTATTTTCCGGCCTTCGCAAGCTGCAGCATCTTCCTGCAGTTGGCGAGTCCCTCGGCGTTCACCACCTTCACCTCGCGTTCGGGATCCAGACGGTGGATCGCCTTCACCACGGCCGCCGCCACGCCGCCGCTCGCCGCAAATCCGCGTCCGTCGGCACTGGCCTGCCGGAGCGGCTCGCCGTCGGGCAGCTCCTTGAACTTCACGTCCTTCGCTGTGAACATCCCCTGCACCTCCTCAAAGGTAAGGACGAAGTCCACATAGCTTCGGATGGACTTCCGGCTGGCCTCCAGCTTTTTGGCCGAGCACGGGCCGATAAACACGATCTTGCAGTCGGGCTCCTTCTTCTTGATCATCCGGGCCGTCAGCACCATGGGCGTAAGCGCCATGGAAATGCAGTTGGCGTACTCCGGAAACAGCTTTTTCGCCATCATCGACCATGCCGGACAGCAGGACGTCGCCATGAACGGGAGCTTGTCGGGGACCTCGTCCATGAAATCCTTCGCCTCCTCGATCGTGCAGAGGTCTGCGCCCACGGCCACCTCCACCACGTCCCGGAAGCCGAGCGCCTGAAACGCCGGACGGATCTTCTCCGGCTTCATATCCGGTCCGAACTGCCCCGCGACGGCGGGCGCCACGATGGCGTACACCGGCGTCTCGCTCTTCAGCGCCAGGATCATCTGAAAGATCTGTCCCTTTCCGACGATGGCCCCGAACGGACAGCTCACGAGGCACATGCCGCAGGAGACGCATTTTTCCTGATCGATCTCTGCCCGGCCGTGCTCGTCCGAGTGGATCGCGTTCATCCCGCAGGCCTTGGCGCAGGGCCGCTCCTGATGGATGATCGCGTTGTACGGACAGGCGTCCACGCACCTGCCGCACTTGATGCATTTTTCCTGATCGATGCAGGATTTTCCGTTCACCATGGAGATCGCCCCCTTGGGACAGACCTCCTTGCACGGATGCTCCAGACATCCCTGACATCCCTCCGTCACCATCACCCGGTTTTCCGGACATCCGTGACAGGCAAATTTGATGATGTTGATCAGCGGCGGCTCATAATATTTCTCCTCCACCACGCTGGCCTCCACGCCGTCGGAGATCAGCGAGTGCTCCGATATTTTCCGGAGAGACAGCCCCATCGCCACGCGCAGCCGTTCTCCTATGATGGCGCGCTCCAGAAAGATGCTCTCCCGGTAGGACGCCACCTCTCCCGGAATGATCTTGTACGGGAGCTCCTCCATCCGGGAGCAGTCTCCGTCCTCGTACGCCATGCGCGCGATCTCCGTGTAGATCTGATGGCGGATTTTTGTTTTCGATGAATAAAGTCCTCTCATGCTCCTGTTCCTTTCTCACTCTGTTGCGTCCATTGTACCATGGAGGACTTTCTCTTTTCAACGAGGAGTTTGTTATACCTGCGCCGCATCAAACCTGATTCATCCGCGCTTTCCATGCGCCGCCCTGCTTCCTTGCCTGCACTGTAAAATTCAGGATCAGCTTCCGGCCGTCTGGGAGCTCCTTTTCGTTGGTCACTCTCCGGACGATGTCGGACGCCCCGATCCTCTCCAGCGTCCTTTCGTCCCAGTCCGGCCGCAGGACTTTCGCCAGCGGCAGCGACTCTCCGATCCGGTCGATGGGCGCGGCGCACACGCCGTTCATATGCCTGTGCTCCCAGCGGCTCCGGTCTCCGTAGCTTCCGTCCGTCACATAATAATAGAAGTTCCCGTCGCAGTTGAGAAGCACACCGCCCGGCCGCAGGACTCTCAGCCACTCTCTGTACGCCTGCTCGGGCCGCTCCAGGTTCCACAATACATTTCTGCTGATCACAAGGTCAAAGACGCCGTCCGCAAAGGTGAGCTCCTGCGCGTCCATCCTCCGGAAATTGACGGACACGCCGTAGAGGTCCGCATTTCTGCGGGCCTCCGTCAGCATATTTTCCGTATAATCCACGGCGGTCACCTCGTACCCCATCCTGGCCAGCAGCACCGAGAAAAACCCCGGCCCGCATCCCACGTCCAGCACTCTCCTGCACGGCGTCCCGCCAAGGGCCTCCGCGATCCGCCGTTCCCATAACCGGCGGCTGTCTCCCTCCAGCTCCTCTCTGTTGCTCAGTGTATATCCTTCCGCGCGGCTGTTCCAGTAGCTGCGGATCTCCTCCAATGTCTGACTCATGTCGTCGTCTCTCCGTTTCGTTATTCGCGGGCGCTCCCCGCCGGTATTACTATACCCTTTTTTGAGAACCGCCACAAGCCTCCCGGGGGGATATCCGGCGGCTGGAGGGATACTGTTTTCTTCCTTTCCGCCCGTTTTTCAGATCACCAGAAACGCGATCCCGACCACCGCGATCACCGCTCCCGCCGCGGCCGCAACGCCGTAAATCTTCCGGGATTCCGGATCGTGCTTCTCCTTTCCAAAATAGTAAAGCCCGATGGCCAGAACCAGAACTCCAATGACAGCTGCAATGACACTTGTGATCATACCTTTTTCCTCCATTTCATCAGCAGTGCTGAATTTAAAATAACAACGACCGAGCCGGCGTTGTGCACCAGCGCGCCCCACACCGGACTGAGCGCTCCCGTAATAGCCAGAAGGATCGCCGCAAAATTCAGGGTCATCGAGAACGCAATGTTCAGTCGGATCGTCCGCATCATTTTCCGGGAGAGCGCCGCCGTGTAGGGGATCGCGCTGATGTCGTCACGGATCAGCGCCATGTCCGCCGCCTCGATGGCGATGTCGCTTCCGACGCCGCCCATGGCGATCCCCACATGGGCCTTTTTCAGAGCCGGGGCGTCGTTCACGCCGTCTCCCACCATGCAGACGGGCTCGCCCTGCTCCATGGAGCCGCTGACCGCGTCCATCTTATCCTGCGGCAGACACCCGGCGCGCACCTCCCTGATGCCTGCGCGCTCCGCCATGTACCCGGCCGCCTCGGCCCGGTCTCCGGTCAGCAGCACCGGCGTGATGCCAAGCGCCCGGATGGCCTCCACCATGGCGGGAGCGTCCTCCCGGAGCGTATCGGACAGAGCCAGAAAGCCCGCGGCCTTTCCGTCCAGAGCCACATAAATGATCGTGCATCCCTTCCGGAGACAATCGTCCGTAAGCTCTCTCTCCCGCTCAGGAGTCTTTGTACCGCAGGGAAGCCCGTCCGCGCTCCATGCGCCGCACTCCTCCATGAATTTCAGGTTTCCGGCGGTCAGCGTCCGTCCGTCCACCTTCGCGCGGATCCCCATGCCCGGCAGCATGGAAAAATCCTCCGCCTCCGGAAGTTCCCGGCCATATTTCTCCATATATCCTGCCTGCACGGCTTTTCCAAGCGGATGCTCGCTGCAGCTCTCGGCGGCCGCCGCGTACGCATAGAGCGTCTCCTCCTCCATGCCGGGCAGAAAGCTTCGCACCGCCGTCACCTGCGGTTTCCCGCACGTCAGAGTGCCCGTCTTGTCAAAGGCGATCCGCTTCACCTGCGCCATGCGCTCCAGCGCGTCTCCCTGTCGTACCAGGACGCCGTGCCCCGTCAGATTTCCGATGGCGGCCATGATGGCTGTGGGCGTGGCCAGCACCAGCGCGCACGGACAGAACACGACCAGGATCGTCACGGAGCGGATGATCTCTCCCGTGACCAGAAACGTCAGCGCAGCGGCGGTCAGCGCCGTCACGACGATCCATGTGGCCCAGCGGTCCGCCAGACTGACGATCTTCGCCTTGTCCGCGTCCGCCGACTGCACCAGCCGGATCATCCGCTGCATGGAGCTGTCGCCGCCGTCGCAGGACGCCTTCATCTCAAACGCGCCGTACTGGTTGATCGTGCCGCTTCGTACCTCGTCTCCCGGATTTTTGTCCACCGGGATGGACTCTCCCGTCATGACCGACTGATCCACCGATGTGACTCCCGTCGTGATCACGCCGTCCGCCGGGATCATTTCTCCCGGCAGCACCCGCAGAAGATCGCCCTCCCGCACCTGCTCCGCCGGGACGCTCTCCTCCGCGCCGTCCCGGAGCCTGCGGGCGGTCTGCGGCGTCAGGCTCACCAGCTTTTCAATGCCGGATCTGGCCCTCGCCACGGTGATCTCCTCCAAAAGCGCTCCGATCTGCATGATAAAGGCGACCTCGCCCGCTGCAAAATATTCTCCCGTGATCAGCGACGCGATCAGAGCCAGCGATACCAGCACATCCGCCTTGATGTCAAACGCCGTCATAAGTCCGATGACCGCCTCCAATATAATAGGAATCCCGCACAGGATCACCGCGACCCACGCAAGGTTCACTCCCGCAGGCTGCACGCCCATGATGCTGCACAAAAGCGCAGCCCCGGACAGGATCAGCAGGATCACATCCTTTCGGATCCCTCCCCACTCCAAACATGCTTCCAGCTTCCCGATCATAGTTTCGCTTCCTCTCTACCCATGGGGGTATGTGTTTTATGATCGTATTATACCAATGGGGGTATGCGTTGTCAATAGAGATTGAAAATTTTGTTGAATCCTTTCCCGTATGGTGGTACTCTTTTAAAGGCTTGTTTTGCAGACTTTTACGAGGAGGACATTTTATGGAAACAACACCAAAAGTTCTTGCGAAAGCGTTCCGGAGCGCTTTTCCATACACGCTGCCCATATTTGCCGGTTTCTGGTTCCTCGGCCTGACTTATGGGATCTACATGAATGTCTCCGGCTTTTCATTCTGGTATCCGATGCTCATGAGCTTTACGATCTTCGCCGGTTCCATGGAATTTGTCACGGTCGGACTGCTTCTGGGCTCTTTCAATCCGCTCCAGGCGTTTCTCATGACGCTGATGATCAACGCGCGGCATCTGTTTTACGGGATTTCCATGCTGGACCGCTTCCGGGACACCGGCCTGAAAAAGATCTATCTGATCTTCGGCATGTGCGACGAGAGCTTTTCCATCAATTACACGGCAGACATCCCCGAGGATGTGGACCGCGGCTGGTTCATGTTTTTCGTCACCCTGCTCAACCAGTTTTACTGGTTTTCCGGCTCCACGCTGGGCGGCATCTTCGGCTCGCTGATCCATTTTGATACGGAAGGGCTTGATTTTGTAATGACCGCCATGTTCGTCGTAATCTTTATGGAGCAGTGGCTGAAGGAAAAACGGCACACGAGCGCGCTGGCCGGTCTCGCGGTCTCCGTCGTCTGCCTGCTGCTCTTCGGCGCCGACAGTTTCCTGATCCCGTCCATGCTCTCGATCCTGGCCGTCCTGACGCTGGTTCGCAGACCTCTTGAGAAAGGAGAGATTTCTTTATGACTTTGACGCAGCAAGTGATCACCGTCGGGGCCGTCGTCCTCGGCACCATGCTCACCCGCTTTCTGCCCTTCCTGATCTTTCCCGCCGGAAAGCCCACCCCGGGCTACGTGCAGTATCTCGGAAGGGTACTCCCTTCGGCAGTCTTCGGCCTTCTGATCGTATACTGTCTCAGAAATGTGGATCTGCTGACAGGCAGCCACGGCGTCCCCGAGGCCATCTCCATCGCGCTGGTCGTCGTCCTCCACCTGTGGAAGCGGCAGATGCTCCTTTCCATCGCGGGCGGAACGATCTGCTATATGCTGCTTGTGCAGTTTCTTTTTTAGGGATCCTGTGTTACAATAGAAGCGGCAGATATGCAAATCTTTGAGAAAAGGAAGGGATATTTCATGAAAAAAGAAGTGCTGGATCTTGTGACAGAGAAAACAAAGGAGCTGATCGCGGCCCCCACCTGCAGCCGTGAAGCGAAGGAAGCGGCCCAGAGCTTTCTGGACGCCGTCGGCACGGAGAAGGAAGCCGAGGCGGCGAAGGCCTATATCGCCGAGCTGGAGGAGGATATCGTCCCCATCGACGGTCTGATCAGCCTCGCTGAGTCCGAGACCGGAGCCAGGATCTTCGGCGCCGACCACGCAAAGACCGTAGCCGCCCACGGACGCGAGATCAAGGCCGCCGGAGCCAGATACTGCGACTGCCCCGCCTGCGCCGCCGTCGAGGCGATCCTCGCCCGGAAGGATGAGATTCTGGCGTAAGACATTTCGAGCCCGCGCCATTCGCAAAGCCGCGCTGACGCGCTTCCCGCCGCTGCGCGGCTATCTTTGCTCATAATCCGGCTCTCTCTCAGCCGGGAGCAACAGGCTCCCATTCGTGCAAGCACGAGCTTGGCCTGTCACTCCCGGCTGACTGAATTGTTACCCAAAATCATATCTTCGCACTTCACAGTTTTTGACTCCGAACGCCGCGTATTCTTCATTCGTCATATCTGTAAAATAAGACTGCACGACTCTGGCGATCCCGTTGTGCGCCACGAGAATGAAGGTCTTTTGATCCGACTGTTCCCTGATCTCATCCAGAAGATTATAGATCCTCTGCGCCAGCCGCAGCATGGATTCCCCGCCTTCGTAGCTGCAGGCAAAGGATTCCTTCGCTTTTCTGAATTCCGCTCCGTCTCTCGGCGTGGATTCCCATTTTCCAAAATTCTGTTCGGTCAGCCGGGGCTCCGCTCTGAGCGGAATGCCGGTCGCCTCCGAGATATGCCGCGCCGTCTCTTTTGCCCGGATCAGCGGCGAGTGCAGGATCTCATCAGCCGCGATCCCTTCTTCCAGGATTCTTCTTCCAGTCTCCATCGCCTGTCGGTGTCCGAAAGCAGTCAATTCGATGTCCGTGGCTCCGCAGATTTTATTCTCCACATTCCACACCGTCTGTCCGTGTCTTACAAAATAAAAATGTCCCATATGAATCTGTCTCCTTTTTGAGCCGTGTACCGCACAAAGGCAGCCGTTCAGCCCGCGCCATTCGCAAAGCCGCGCTGACGCGCTTCCCGATTGGCTGAACTGTTAATCAGATAGGGGAAGAAAATCTTCCCCTATCCGCCGCGATACCACAGCCAGCTCACAGCAAAGCTGTTCGCTGTCCGTTGCCGTGCAAATGGCTGTCCG
>JAUNHB010000027.1 GCA_030524125.1 Eubacteriales bacterium
TTTCGATGTCCAGCCCCTGCGCCAGACCGCCGATGGTCTGCTTTGCGATCGCGTGGAAGGCGGACAGCGCCAGATCCTCCTTGGCGATCCCCTGATTCAGGAGGGGCTGGATATCCGTCTTTGCATAGACGCCGCACCGGCCGGAGATATCGTAGACGCACGTCCCCCGGGCCGCAAGGGCGTCAAATTCCTCCACGGACACCTTCAGGATCGAGGCCACCTCGTCGATGAACGCGCCTGTCCCTCCGGCGCAGCTTCCGTTCATGCGCATGTCGGACACGTTCAGAAGTCCGGTGCTTTCGTCCTCCTTAAAAAAGATCATCTTGGCGTCCTGTCCGCCCAGCTCGATGGCTGTGCGCACGGAATGATACTGATCCCGGAGCGCCAGAGAGTTGGCCACCACCTCCTGGATAAACGGAACGTCCAGCCGTTCCGCGATCAGCTTTGCGCCGGAGCCGGTGAGGACCAGCCGGATCCGGGCATGGGGACATGCCTTTCCGAGCCGGCGGAGCGCGTCGTACACGCTCTGCACCTGCGCCGCGCCGTGTCTCCGATAATCCGAATAGACTATGTTTCCGTTTTCAGAATTGACCGCAGCAATTTTCGTTGTTGTAGAACCAACATCGATACCTGTCAGCAGCAATTGCTTATTGTATCGTTCTTCCTTCAATCTTTTGTACCTCTTCCTTACTGTCTGTTGCAGTTCATCGACCTTCTCAGCCTGCAAACTATGGATTATTATAGCACGGCAGCTTTCATTTGTCGTAAACTTTGCGTTAAGGTTTTTTCCCTTTGCGGATGGGGCGGCTGTGGATCGCAGTCCTTGCAGACCGACGAGACGAGGCCGTGGGAGTTTGTCTCCCCGGCCTCGTCTCGCATGGATGCCGCCGTTTTCCGGCAGACGCAGCGCTCTTTAGCGCACAAATTTTTCCGTCTCCTTTAGGCGTACCAGAGCGCGGGCCATGGCGGCCTGCGTCAGATGATATTCCTGGATGCTCTGCTTCTGGCGCAGGCGCTCCTTTGCGCGCTCCAGCGCCTCCCGTGCCCGGTTGGCGTCCACCTCCTCGGGGCGCTCCACCGTGTCGGCCAGGAGGGTCACGCGGTTGTTGGCCGCCATGCAGAAGCCCTCTCCGAGCACCGCGTAGGTCCACTCTCCGCCCTCCTCGGTCTGCATACGCATCTCGCCGTTTTTCACCGCGATGATGATCTCCTCGTGGTGGGCCATGATGGCCTGCTCGCCGTCGATGGCCGGGATGATCAGGCTGCAGCAGGGCCCTTCATAGAAGACCCTGTCGCTGGATATGATTTTCAGATAAAATGTTGACATATTCCATCACCTCTACACGGAAGCCGTCATGGTCTCTGCTTTCTTCACAACCTCCTCGATGACTCCCACATTGAAGAACGCGGCCTCCGGATACTGGTCCATCTCTCCGCTTATGATCGCCTGGAAGCCGCGGATCGTATCCTTCAGCGGCACATATTTGCCGGGCACGCCGGTGAAATTTTCCGCCACGTGGAAGGGCTGGGACAGGAAACGCTGGATCTTTCTGGCCCGGCTGACCGTCAGCTTGTCTTCGTCCGACAGCTCCTCCATGCCGAGGATCGCGATGATATCCTGAAGCTCCTTGTATTTCTGGAGCATCTCCTGCACCTTTCTGGCTGTCTCGTAGTGTTCCTCTCCGACCACGTCCGCCTCGAGGATCCGGGAGGTGGACTCCAGCGGATCGACGGCCGGATAGATTCCCTGCTCCACGATCTTTCTGGAAAGCACCGTCGTGGCGTCCAGATGGGCGAAGGTGGTGGCCGGGGCCGGGTCGGTCAGGTCGTCGGCGGGCACGTACACCGCCTGTACGGACGTGACGGAACCGTTTTTCGTGGAGGCGATCCGCTCCTGAAGCTCGCCCATCTCCGTGGCCAGCGTCGGCTGGTAGCCCACGGCCGACGGCATACGGCCCAGAAGAGCCGATACCTCGGAGCCCGCCTGCACGAAACGGAAAATGTTGTCGATGAAAAGAAGCACGTTCTGCTGCATCTCATCCCGGAAATATTCCGCCATCGTAAGCCCCGTCTCCGCCACGCGCATACGCGCTCCGGGGGGCTCGTTCATCTGTCCGAATACCAGAGCCGTCTTTTCGAGGACTCCGGATTCCTTCATCTCGCTCCACAGGTCGTTTCCCTCGCGGGAGCGCTCTCCCACTCCGGTAAAGATGGAGTAGCCGCCGTGCTCGGTGGCGATGTTGCGGATCAGCTCCTGGATCAGCACGGTCTTTCCCACGCCCGCGCCGCCGAAGAGGCCGATCTTTCCTCCCTTCGCGTAAGGCGCCAGAAGGTCGATGACCTTGATGCCCGTCTCCAGGATCTCCACCACGGGGCTTTGATCCTCGAAGGATGGCGGATCTCTGTGGATGCACCATTTCCGGGCGTCACTGATCTCCTCTCCTCCGTCCACCGGCTGGCCGAGCACGTTGAACAGACGTCCGAGCGTCTTCTCGCCTACCGGGACCGAGATACCCGCGCCGGTCTGCGCTACCTCCATATCCCGGCACAGCCCCTCGCTGGCGGAGAGCGTAATGCAGCGGACCACATTGTGGCCCATGTGCTTCGCCACCTCCATCACGCAGCTCTTTCCGTGATTGTCCACGGTCAGGGCGTCCTTTATATGAGGGAGATCGCCCTTCTCAAACAACACGTCGATGACCGGGCCTGAAACCTGTATGATCTTTCCTTTTTCCATCACACATGCATCTCCTTTTCTCTAATTGTTGGATTTCTGCTTCTGGGCCCTGGCGCCGCCGCACACCTCGGTGATCTCCTGGGTGATCGCCGCCTGTCTGGCCCGGTTGTACATGATTCCCAGATCATGGAGCAGTTCGTCCGCATTGTTGGTGGCGGACTCCATGGCCTGCATACGGGCGTTGTGCTCGCAGCAGAACGATTCTACCAGCGCGCTGTAAATAAATCCCGTGATATAGTTCGGGACGATGATGTCTGCCAGCGCCTTCTCGGACGGCTCGATGCGGAACTCCTCCTGCCGGACGTCCAGCGGGATCTGCGGCATGACCGGACGCCGCAGCGGCAGCATCTTTTTGTCCTCGGCCACGCTGAGCATACTGTTTTCCATGCGGGTATAGATCACATGGATTTCGTTGAGTTCTCCCGACTGGTATTTTTCCAGCAGCTTCTCCGCGATCCAGCGGGCGCGCCCGAAGGTGGGATTCTGCGCGGTGTACTGGAAGTTCTCCTCGATGGGGATATGCCGTCCGGTAAAATACTGCCGCCCCAGCTCTCCCACGACGAAAAGGTCCACCACGGCGTCCCGGCCGTCCAGAAACTGCTGGGCGAGCTTCAGCACGTTGTGATTGTACGCGCCGGCAAGCCCCTTGTCTCCTGTGATGACCAGAAGCCCGAGCCGGTGTTCCTCCTCCGGCTCCTCTTTTTCAAAATAAATGTGGCTCACATCCGGAAAATGGCGCATCATACGGTCCATCATGGCCTGCAGCGTATAGAAGTAGGGTTCTGTGTGCTCCAGCGCCTCTCTGGCCTTGCGCATTTTTGTGGATGAGATCATGTACATGGCGTTGGTGATCTTCCGGGTGTCCTTGATGCTTCGGATCCGGTTCTGAATCTCTCGCAAGCCTGCCATATTACTTCACCACCTGACTCTTGTATTCCTTTACCGCCGCGATGATCTTATTTACCAGCGTGTCGCTCAGCATATGAAGCTGCTCGATCTCCTCTCCGATCTGCGGATAATGAAGCTCCAGATAGGCGAGCATCTCCTTCTGGACGCGCTTGATCTCCTTCACCGGCACGTCGAGGAAGAGCTTGTGCGTCGCCGCGCAGAGGGTGATCACCTGCGCGTGCAGGGACATGGGCTCTCCGAGCGGCTGCTTCAGAAGCTCCATCAACCCTTTTCCGTAGGCGAGCTGCTCCTTGGTCACCGGATCCAGATCGGAACTGAACTGGGTGAACACCTCCATCTCCCGGTACTGGGCCAGGTCGATACGGATGCTTCCGGCCGCTTTTTTCATGGCCTTCGTCTGGGCGGCTCCGCCCACACGGGACACGGACAGACCGACGTTCACGGCGGGCCGCATACCCGAGAAGAACAGGTCGCTCTCCAGGAAGATCTGACCGTCCGTGATGGAGATCACGTTGGTCGGGATATAGGCGGAAACGTCGCCCGCCTGGGTCTCGATGATCGGAAGCGCCGTGATCGAGCCGCCGCCCTTCTCCTCGCACAGACGGCTGGAACGCTCCAGCAGCCGGGAATGAAGGTAAAAGACGTCGCCCGGATAGGCCTCGCGGCCCGGAGAGCGCTCCAGCAGAAGGGACAGCGAGCGGTAGGCCACCGCGTGCTTGGACAGATCATCATAGACGATCAGCACGTCCTGCCCTCTGTGCATGAAAAATTCTGCGAGGGCCGTGCCGGAATACGGCGCGATATACTGCAGCGGGGCCGGATCGCTGGCCGCCGCCGACACGACGATGGTATACTCCATGGCTCCCTGCTTTTCAAACGTGTGCACCAGCTTGGAGACGGTGGACGCCTTCTGGCCGATGGCCACGTAGATGCAGACCACATTCTTTCCCTTCTGGTTCAGGATCGTGTCCGTCGCGATGGACGTCTTTCCGGTCTGCCGGTCTCCGATGATCAGCTCGCGCTGGCCGCGTCCGATGGGGAACATGGAATCGATGGCGAGGATGCCGGTCTCCAGAGGCGTATCCACGGATTTCCGGTCCACGATGCCGGGGGCGGGCTCCTCCACCGGACGGTAATCGGACGCGGAGATCGCTCCCTTGCCGTCGATGGGCTCTCCAAGCGCGTTCACCACGCGGCCGATGTAGCCGTCGCCCACGGGAAGGCCGGCCATGCGTCCTGTGCGGACTACCGGAGTGCCTTCCTCGATCTGCGTATCCTTTCCAAGTAGGATGCAGCCGATCTCATCCCTGCGGATATCCTGCACCATTCCCTTCAGGCCGTTGTCAAAGACGAGGATCTCGCCGTACATGGCGTGATCCACGCCGTCGATGTAGGCGATGCCGTCGCCCACCCGGCTCACGACGCCGATCTCCTGGCTCTTGATGTCCACGTCGTCCAGATTGCCCTTTAAGATGCTGAGGATGGTCTTTTTCGAGACGAGAGAATCCTCTCCCGACACGTCCATCTTTTTGAGCTTTTCTTCCAGCGCCTTTCTGCGTCCGGCGGTGCTCCAGTCATATTCCTCGCTGCCGGTGCGCAGGATGAAGCCGCTTCCCAGCGACTTGTTCTCCCTGCGGGTCACCTTGAGCGCCCGTCCCGGATACTTTTGCTTCAGAAAATTGATGATGCCCTCGTACTGGGCGTCGTCCGGCTCCGTCACATATTCCAGCACGCAGGAGAGCGGACTTCTCTCCTCCTCCGGTTTGTTCAGGTAGGCCTTCAGGATCTCTTCCAGAGATCCGAGCGCCGCGTCCTCGCACAGCGTGAGGATGAACTCTCTTGACTTGGCCGGGAAAATTTCCTGTACGATGTCTTCCCGCTTCCAGCGGGGGGTAGCCGGATTTTCCAGCTCCACTTGGATCTGCGGGACAGCTTTCAGGATATCCAGCGCGTGCTGCAGCGTCTCCGGCTGCATCTGCATTCCTGCAAGCTGCTCCAGATAAGAATTAAGCTTCCTCATGAGTCGTTTCACCTGCTTTTGTCAAAAATTGGTCGTAGAGCGCTCCGTCGCTGTGTTCGGACTGCATGGTTTTTACCGCCGCGTCCAGAATCAGGCTGCGGATCTCCTGCTCTGCTTTTCCTATGATCTTCTGTTTTTGAAGCTCGGCGTCCTTCTTGGATGCGTCCACGATGGAGGCGGCTTTTTTCTTCGCGTCTGACACGATCTGGTCGTACTCTGCGCGGGCGCTCTCCTGCGCCTGAGCCATTACCTTCGTCTTCTCTTCCTCGATCTGCGCCTGAAACTGCTCGCATTTCTCCTTCTCGGCCTGCGCCTCGTCCTGAAGCTTTCTGGCGTCGTCGTAGCGGGCGTTGATGGCCTCCTCCCGCTTGCTGATGATCTTGTTGACGGGCTTAAACAGGAAGAACCGGATCAGCGCGTACCAGATCAGCAGATTGAGGACCGTAAAGGCCAGATTCCAGTCTAATCTTAACATCTGTATTGTCCACCTTTCTCTAAGCCAGAAGGATGATGATCAGCAGCGCAATGACGAATCCGTAGATAGCGGTCGCCTCGGCCAGAGCCGCGCCGAGCAGCAGGATCTTCGTGATCTTTCCCTCCGCCTCAGGCTGTCTTGCCACCGCCTCGGCGGCCTTGGACGTGGCGATCCCGATTCCGATACCTGCACCGATACCTGCAAGAACAGCAATACCTGCACCAATAGCAATTAATGTAGACATAACAACAATCTCCTTTTCCTTCGTTTTACTCGATAGCTTCTTTAATAAACAGTCCCGTCAGAAACACAAACACATAGGCCTGGATCAGCCCGTCGAACACATCAAAGTATGCGCTGAACAGGACCGGAAGACCGACGGGGAGGATACATTCGATCAGCTTCATGATCACGAACGCTCCAAGTACGTTGCCGAACAAACGCATGCACAAGGACAGCGGTTTGATGACCACCTCCAGTATGTTGATCGGAGTGATCAGCGCGATGGGCTGTGTAAAGCTCTTCAGCCATCCGCGCAGTCCCTTTTTGTGAATGCCCGCGAACTCGATGAGGACGATGCTCATGAGCGCCAGCGCGGCAGTCACGTTCAGATCCTTCGTGGGAGGCTTAAATCCGACGATGCCGATCAGATTGGCAATTCCCAGATAGATCAGGACGGAGGACAGATAGGCGCCGTATCCCTTTCCCTCTTCGCCGACGATGCCTGTCCCGATGTTCTGGATCCACGTCACGCCATACTCCAGCAGCAGCTGGCCCCGGCCGGGATTTTCCACCTTCAGATTCCGGGTCAGCAGCACTGCCGCCAGCAGGAATACCGCCATGATAATCCATGTGACGACGACCGATTCGGAGATCCCGATCCCGCCGATGGTGAATACGGTCTCGCAGGTAAGCTCTTCGATCAGTGTCTCGCCCAAATTACCCATAACTGCACTTCCTTTCTTAAAATTTGTTGCCCTGCGGGCGCCAGGCCGCAAAAACTAAGCCTTGCCCCAAAGCCTGTTTCCTATTATAATACGAAAAAAGAGATTTGTATAATTATTTTTTTTGAGTATAAATATAGTTTTTATGAATGGATATGCCACTATGCAACGGAAAACAAGAGGTAAATGGAATGGACATCAGTTTTGACTACTACAAGATTTTTTATGAGGTAGCCCGCGCGAAAAGCATCTCTCAGGCGGCCCAGAAGCTCTGTCTGACCCAGCCGACCGTCAGCAAATATGTACAGAATCTGGAGCAGGAGCTCCACTGCCGTCTGTTCGTGCGCTCCAAGAAAGGCGTAGCCCTCACTCCCGAGGGGCAGCTCCTTCTGCGGCAGGTGAGCCGCGCCGTCCAGCAGATGGACCGGGCCGGAGAGCTTCTGCAGGAGTTTGCCGACTTTCAGAGCGGAAAGATCAACATCGGAGCCAGCGAGCTGACCATGAGGTATTTCCTTTTGCCGTATCTGGAGCGGTTCCGGAGACAGTATCCAAACGTGAATCTCAAGATCCACTCGTTCTCCACCCCGGTTTCCGTGTCTGCCCTGAGCGCGGGCAGCATCGACTTCGCCGTGTCCACCACTCCCATCGAGGGGGCGGAACATTTTTTCGTCACTCCTGTGGAGGATTTTCAGGATATTGTAATCGCCGGAAACCAGTATATTTTTCTGCAGGGAAAACGTCTCTCGCTGAAGGAGCTGTCCTCCTACCCTCTCGTCTGCATGGAGAAGGGGACGACGACGAGACGCTTCTGGGACGGCATCTTCAAAAACTGCGGTCTGGAGCTGCACCCGAGCGTGGAGGTCAATTCCAACGATCTGATCCCGCCCACGGTGCTCCACAATCTGGGGATCGGCTTTGTCCCTTATAAATTCGCCAGAGCCTATCTGGAGAGCGAGGAGCTCTTCCAGCTGGAGCTGGATATCCCCGTTTCGAGGCGGGGGATCTGCATCGTGCAGAACCCGCAGCACCTGCTCCCGCCGGCGGCCAAAGCGCTGCTCCATATGCTCACTTCGGAGCGGCAGGGCGGGACAGGCTCCGGCTGCCGGTAGCAAAACATTTGTTTGCTTTTTCACAGGCTCTGTGCTATAATTGAGAAAAACGAATGTTCGGTTTCAAGGAGGAAGCTTTATGGCATATGGAAAGATCACACCAAAGCAGCAGGAGATCCTGGATTTTATCAAGTCGGAGATCCTGCACAAGGGTTATCCCCCTGCGGTCCGCGACATTTGCGAGGCGGTCCGGCTGAAGTCCACCTCCTCCGTCCACTCCCATCTGGAGACGCTGGAGAAGAACGGCTATATCCGCAGAGATCCCACCAAGCCGAGAGCCATCGAGATCATGGACGACAGCTTCAACCTGACCCGCCGGGAGATGGTCAACGTGCCGATGGTGGGCGTTGTGGCGGCCGGGCAGCCGATCCTGGCGCAGGAGAACATCGAAGGCTATTTCCCGATCCCCGCCGAATACATGCCGAATACCGAGTGCTTCATGCTGAAGGTCAAGGGACAGAGCATGGTCAACGCCGGGATCTTCGAGGGCGACTACATCATGGTGCGCCAGCAGAGCACGGCGAGAAACGGCGACATGGTCGTGGCGCTGGTGGACGATTCCGCCACGGTCAAGACCTTCTATAAAGAGGACGGCTACTACCGTCTCCAGCCGGAGAACGATTCCATGGATCCGATCATCGTACAGGATGTCCAGATCCTCGGCAAAGTATTCGGAGTGTTCCGGATGTTTCTTTGAGACGACTCCTTTCTTTTATTATATACAGAGAGCCGGTGCAAATACTGCGCCAGCTCTCGCCATGTCCGCTATTCTGTCTCCTCCAGATATTCCTCCAGCGTGATCCCATGCTCCGCGATCGCCTTCGCCGCCTGCTCCCCCACATACCGGAAATGCCACGACTCGTAGGACACGGAGGTGATCTCCTCCTTTCCGTCCGGGTAGCGGAGGATGAAGCCGTACTGACTGCAGTTTTCCTGAAGCCAGCGGATCTCCGCGGTATCAGCCTGTTTTGCGTCCAGGATCTGATAGCCTTTTGAAACAATATCCACGGCCAGACCGGTGGCGTGCTCGCTGCATCCGACGGGCATGGTCTCTCGCACCACCTCCTCATAGGCCTCCGAGTAAGAATATCCCTGCGCCACCAGCTCCCCGATGTCCTCGTCCAGTAGCTCCCGCTGTCTCTGCGGACTCCGGTACGCCGAGGCGACCCAGAAGGACAGGCCTTTCTGTTCTCCCGCCGCCAGCATCTTTGTCAGCGCCTCATAGATCGAGGCGTCCACCTCCACGCCGTAGTCCCGAAGCCGGACAAGCTCCGGCTCGTAGTCCTCCTCCAGCGGGTGCGTCTTGTTCACCAGCAGGAGCCCGGACGCGCCGTCCTGCGCAGACGCGCCGGAGGACGTCCCCGACTGATCCATGAGCGTCTCCCGCGCGGACGCCTCCTCATTTCCGGCGTCGCTTTCCTCCGCCGCAAAGGTGCGCGCCGTAAGCCTCATTGCCGTAAAGGCAAGGCTCGCCGCCCCCGCTGCAAAGAGAAAAAAGGCCGTCAGGATCAGCGTCCGCCAGAGGGCTCGTCTCATCACTCTGCGTCTTTTCTGGTATCTTTTTTTCCGTGTGCGCTGCATTTCATTCATCCCCTTATGTCATTTCCTCAGTTGTTGCATCTCCTCGGCCAGACCGCGGAATCCCACGGCGATCCCACGCCACGGAACCCGGCCCTGAGGCTCTCTTGCCTGCCTCTCCACGTAGACCGTCTGATCGTCAAAGTGGAGCACCGTCATGCCGAGATAGCTGTTGGAGCTCTTTCCCTCCACATAGCGGAAATCCGTCGTTTCATTGTAATACGTAAGGCATCCGTTTAAAAACAGATCGTCGAAATAGCGGTAGTCATAGTCCGTGCCGTAGGACGTCTCCTCCGAGGAGAATCGCTGTTCGGCAAGCTCCGCGTGGAGATCCGATTCGCTGTTGTAGATCTCCGCATAATAGATCCGGTAATTCACGGCGCTCACCAGAAAGAAATAGTCAAAATTCCGTCCGTCGGAAAAACGGAGATACCAGAGATTTAAAAGCTCCCGTGTGTTGCTGTCCTCGTCCGAGTCGTAGGAAAGGCTGTAATACTCGACGAACCGGATCTGGCTGACCCAGTAGGCGTCATAGTCCTCATCCATGGCCGTGCTCTCCGCCGCCGTCTCTTCGCCGTACTGGGCGTCCTCCGTCCCGTCCAATACGCCGCCGTCCGCCTGAGGATCCAGATCGATCCATGGCAAGAGCCCGCTTTCCGAAGCCGTCTGCGCCTCCCAAAAGACTGCGTCCAGAAGGTTGACGTTGCGCCTGGCGTCCTCCGCGTCCAAACTGGAGAGCAGCGTCAGGTTGTCCTCCTCTCCCAGATAGGAAAGCGCGTGCGCATCCTCCGGGATCCCGCCGGAGCTCTGCTCCAGATAGGAAAAATTGCTGCGGTCCGCCAGCGTGACCCGGTTGAGCCTGCCGCTGTCCAGCATCCGGCTGATGTGGCGCGGCAGAAAGACAGTCCCGACCGCCAGCAGGAAAACGCCGGCAAGTCCGAGCAGAAACGGAAGCTTTTCCCTCGTAAGTTTCATATGCGCTCTCCCTCCTCTTTGCAGGGTCTGGAAGGAAACCGGATCGCGATGACGGTTCCCTCGCCCGGACGACTGACGATGCGCCATCTCGCCCGGTGGAGCCGGAGGATCCGGCTGCACAGCGTCATGCCAAGCCCCGCGCCGCCTTCCTTGCGGGCGCGGGATTTGTCGATCATGTAAAACGCCTCCGTGATCCGCGAGATCTCCTCCGACGCCATGCCGCAGCCGTTGTCCCGGATCAGGAACAGATAGCTGTCCCCGTAACCGCGCCCCCGCAGCGTGATCGTCCCTCTGTCCTCCACAGCTTTTCTTGCATTGTCAAGCAGATTGGTAAACACGGACAGAAGCAGGTCGTGTTCGCCGAAGATCCAGCCGCCCTCGATCCTCCCGGTCAGACGGATCCCTCTCTCCTCCCGCTGCACCTTCGTAAGCTGCACGGCCTCCGCCAGAAGCCCTCCGGGCTTCAGCTTCCGGAACGTATATTCCTGCTTGTCCGAGACGATCAGCTCCAGCAGCTTGAACGACAGACTTTCCAGACGCTTTCCCTGCTGAAAGATGTAGTGGGCCGCCTCCAGCGTCTCCTCCTTCGTGCAGTCCATGGTTCGGAGCATGTCCGCGTAGCCGATGATGGAGGTCAGAGGCGTCTTCAGCTCGTGGGCGAAGGAGGCGGTGAAATCCTCCTGCTTTTTCGCCTGCAGCGTCAGCTCGTTCATCTTGTCCGAGATAGTGTCCGCCATGCGGTTGAAATCTCTGGCCAGATCCGCGATCTCGTCCCCGCCCCTTTCGCTGGCCCTCGCGTCCAGCGCTCCGGACGTAAACCGTCTCGTCGTGTGGGAGAGACTGGCGATGGAGGTGGTCAGAAAATGCGTGACGGCGAAGACAAGCACGGTCATCACCGCGGTCAGCACGAGCATCATGATCACATACCAGTCGTAATTGCTCTCCCGCTCCTCATAAATATCCGAAATATCGGTCAGGCTTTCCAGCAGATAGACCTGCCCGTTCACCTCGGACCGGCAGGCGTACATCAGCCATGTCTTCGTTCCGATCCTGCGAAGCCCGTAGCTGCATGGCTGCGTCGCGCTCAGAGCGTCCAGCACCTCCCGGTCCTGGATGCTGGAGTTCTGGCTCTCGTAGAGCTGCGTCCCTTCGCTGTTGTAGATCCGGTAGATATTTCCGGAACTGCCGAGATTCTGCGTCACATTGTCCGCCATGACCGGGATCATGCTCTCGGTCTGATACGCCTCTCCCAGACTGTTCAGGTTCATCTCGAAGGCAAGCTGATACATCTGGTTGTCCCACTCTCCGTCCTCCAGCGCCTTCTGATAGCTCTTCTCGAAGGTGCGCTGGATCATCCATGTGCCGAAGAACCCAAAGGAGATCACAAACAAAATGGTAAATGAAAAATAAATCTTCCAGAAAAATTTCAAAGAATCACGTCTCCAGTCGATAGCCGATCTTGTAGACCGCGCAAATGTGCTTGTCCCACTTAAGCTTCTTTTTCAGCCGCTGGACGTGAAGATCCACGGTCCGGCTGTCGCCGGTGTATTCCTTTTCCCACACCTGCTCGTAGATCACTTCCCGGTACAGCGCGATGTTCGGATTGCGGGCAAAAAACAGGAGAAGCTCGTACTCCTTGAGCGTCAGAAGGATCTGCCGGTCGTCCTGCATGACCGAGCGGGAGGAAAGATCGATGTCCACGTCGAGAATGTGGATCGTACGGCCGATCTTGTTGCAGCGGCGAAGGACCGCCTCCACTCTGGCCAGCAGCTCCACGATCTCAAAGGGCTTGGCGATATAGTCCTCGGCCCCCATTTTCAGCCCCTTTACCTTGCTGTCGGTGGAATCCATGGCGGTGATAAAGATGACGGGAAGCTGCAGCGCCTTCGCGTACTCCATCAGCTCGTAGCCGCTGATCTTTGGCAGCATGATGTCCAGAAGCAGAAGGTCGAAGCGCCCGTTCTCCATCCGGTCGGCCGCCTCCTCCCCGTCGTAGGCGCATTCGCAGGCGTAGCCCGCCTTTTTCAGGTTCATGCGGAGCAGGTTGGCGATGGGTTCCTCGTCCTCCGCGATCAGTATTTTCAGCATCTTATGTGTCTCCCTTCCAGGCTGGACTCAGGATACTCCGGCGTTGCATCAAATTTGTATCGGCCGGATGAACGCGCAGCATCCTCGGCCATCTCCATTTTAGCAGACGGCTCCGGCATCGGAAAGAAAAAATTTAAAGAAACTATTTTGATACAAACCGTGTCTAATATATGAAAAAGGCTCTGCCGGTCCGGCGGCAGGAGCATGAGGAGGCGAAAAAAGTGATTCAGGCTTTATTAGACACCGTATACAGACAACAGATCGAACAATATGACCATGCATGCATCTATAAGCTGGACAGCCGACATCCCGAGGCGCGTCCCTCAGAGGTGGTCCTGATCAATCTCGCAGCCGAATATATAGGGCTCCGGCGCACCGTGGAGCTGGCGCTTGCGTGTCACGCACGGGTAGTCTCTCTGATTTTATGGGACCCTGACAATCCGCGGTCCATTCCCAGTGAAGGACGATGGCCCAAGGCCTACCGGACGATCCTGCCGGAGCAGGCCGTCATGGAATTTCAGGCCTGCAATATGGATCTTGTCTATATGCGGGATCCGATGGACGAGGATGGCAATCGGCTCATCCGACTGGATTTTGAGTCTGTCTGTTCCTGAGATCGGAAATGTGTTTTCTGCCGGCAAGACACGCACACCTCCCTCTCCCGGCGCATAGTGTGTCAGGAGGAGGTGGATGATGAACCGAACATGCCAGCTAAGCAATGTCACGAAGGATTATCTGGCGGCGTATCAGAAGATTCTGTTCTGCATGATGCAGGAGATGAACGGCATATGGATGACGGACAGCATATCGAGAAATTTTATCGGGCAGATGATCCCGCATCACCGGGCGGCCATCGAGATGTCCAAGAACCTGCTGCGCTACACCACCAACATTCCGCTTCAGGATCTGGCTTCCCGGATGATCACGGAGCAGACGAGAGGGATCGCGGATATGCGCCGGATCGAGCCGCAATGCGGCCGGATCTGCAATTCCCGGCAGGAGCTTGCGGGATACCAAAGAAGGATCGGTCAGGTCACGCGGAATATGTTCCGCTCCATGCAGCAGGCGTGCGCGGACAATCTCGTCAACGCAAACTACATAAGAGAAATGATCCCCCATCACCGCGGCGCCGTGGAGATGGCGCAGGCCGCTCTCCGGTACAATATCTGCCCGGATCTGAAGCTCATTCTCTGCTCCATCATCTCCGCGCAGGAGCAGGAGATCCTGCTGATGCAGCGGCTTTTACGGTGCATGGGCGGGTAAGATCGGATAAGAGAAGAAAAAGCCGCCATCACACAGAATGGCGGCTTTTCGGAAAGCCAAGAACTATCGTCAGGCGCCTGCGCATCCCCCGCACGCGCTGCAGGCCGACGGGGCTGTGGCGCATCCGCCCAGCGCCGTCTCTCGAAGCTCGACGGGCATCCGTTTGCCCACGGTGTACATGACGGCGATCATCTCGTCCAGCGGGATCCGCTGACGAATGCCGGACAGAGCCATCTCCGCCGCGATCAGTCCGTTGGCGACGCCGGCCGCGTTGCGGTTCTGGCACGGATATTCCACGAGGCCGCCCACCGGATCGCACACGAGGCCGAGCATGTTCATCAGCACCGTGGAGGCCGCGTCCAGACATTGGACGGGCGAGCCTCCCATGAGCTCGGCCGCGGCGGAGGCCGCCATGGCGGAGGCCACTCCCACCTCGGCCTGACAGCCGCCCACCGCTCCGGCCACCGTGGCGTTTCTCATGGCGAGATAGCCCACCGCCCCGGCGTTGTAGAGCGACTGCACCATCTGTGCGTCCGTCAGCTCATATTCCTCCTGCATGGCCAGCAGAAGCCCCGGCACGATCCCCGATGATCCGGCGGTGGGTGCCGCCACGATCAGCCCCATGGAGGCGTTGGTCTCCAGCACGGCCATGGCGTAGGTGATCGCCCGGCCAAGCACCGGCCCGCAAAGTCCCTTTCCGAGTCTTCTGTGGTCGGACAGCTTTTTTGCCTCGCCGCCGATCAGTCCGCCCATGGAGCGCCCCGGTGTCTCCACCGGAGTCACGGCCGACTGGCGCATGATCCGGAACGCTTCCCCCATGCGCCGGTCCGCCTCCTCGCCGCTCGTCTCTCCAAGCTCGATCTCGCGGGTGCGCATCACATCCGAGATACGCAGTCCGCCGGCGTCGCACAGCTCCAGAAGTTCTTTCGCATTTTTAAAATCTGTCATCCTCTTCTCTCCCATCCGTCTACGGCTGCACGATCATCACTTCGTGTACATGGACGTTGCCCCGCAGCTCTTCTGCGATCTGGTCGGGAAGCCGTCCGTCGGACTCGACGATCGTGTAGGCGATGTCGCCCTTCCCCTCCCGGAACAGACGCATGAACGCAATGTTCACGCCCCGGTCGCTGAGTACCTTCGTGATGTGGGCCGCCACGCCCGGCCGGTCCTGATGGATGACGATCACCGCGCTGTATTCGCCGGTGAAATCCACCTCCACCTGATTGATCCGGGAGATCCGGGCCTTTCCGCCGCCCAAGGATTCCCCGCGCACAGTCAGGCAGCGCCCCTCCTGGTTGACCATCCGGATATCCACGGTGTTTGGATGGACGTCCGTCTCCTCCTCGTCGGGGAGGAAGGAAAACTCGATGCCGTTCTCCTTCGCGATCCGGAACGAGTCCCGGATCCGCATGTCGTCCGTCCCGAAGCCCATGATGCCGCCCAGCAGCGCCCGGTCGGTCCCGTGTCCCCGGTAGGTGCGGGCAAACGAGCCGTACAGCGTAAACTCCACCTTCACGAGAGGGCCCGCGATCATCTTCTGCGCCAGATAGGCGATCCTGGCGGCTCCGGCCGTGTGGGAGCTGGAAGGCCCGATCATGTTGGGCCCCAGCACGTCAAACACACTGATAAAGGACATCCTACGCCTCCTTCATGATAAACTTGTGATAGATCGTATTGACAATGACGCCGATGGCGTTGTCTCCGGATACGTTGCAGGCGGTCCCGAAGGAATCCTGCGTGATGTACAGCGCGACCATGATCGCACAGATCGGGCCGTCGGGATCTCCCGCTTCCGCGCCGAACACCATATACAGGAACGGCAGAGCCGTCATGATGGAGCCGCCCGGAGCGCCCGGGGAAGCTACCATGGCGACGCCCAGCGTCATGATGAACGGGATCACGGTGCCAAGGCTGATCGGAAGCTGGTTCATCAGGCAGACCGCGGTGGCGCAGGCCGTGATCGTGATCATGGAGCCGGCCATATGGATGTTGGCGCACAGAGGCACGACGAAGTTGCGGATCTGCTCGCAGACGCCGTCCGCCTTGGCGCACTCCAGATTGACCGGGATCGTGGCCGCCGAGGACTGGGTTCCCAGAGCCGTCGTATAGCCGGGAATCTGATTTTTGATCAGCATGGCCGGATTCTTCTTGCTGACGGTCCCGGCGATGATGAACTGGATCACGATGCAGATCAGATGCATGCAGATCACGACGAGGAACACCTTCCAAAGGATGCTTAAGATCGCGAAGGTCTTGCCGGATTTGGTCATATCCACGAAGGTTCCGCAGATGTAGAGCGGAAGCAGCGGGATGATGATGCTGTGGAGCACCTTGTCAATGATCTTTGCAAAATCCGACATGCCGTTGTAGAGGCTGTTGCCCATCTCCTTGCCGCGCATGGTGGACAGGCAGAGCCCCGTGATGAAGGCCAGCGCCACCGCCGACAGCGTGTCGAGCACCGGCTCGAGGGAAATGGAAAAATAGGAAGCCAGCGAAGCGTCCGCCGTGGCCGCGATCTGATCCAGCGCACCCGCGCTCATAAAGCTCGGGAACAGATTGACGGCGACCAGAAAGGAAGCCGTTCCGGCGATCAGCGTGGAGCCGTAGGCCAGCGCCACGGTGATCAGCAGAAGCTTTCCCGCCCCCTGGGAAAGGTCTGCGATACCCATGGTCACGTAAGCGAGGATCATCAGCGGAATGACAAACTTCAGGAAGCTGCTGAACAGCCCTGACAGCGTCACCACGATGCGGCAAATGCTCTCCGGCAGAAACTGCCCGATCAGAATACCGAGAATGATGGCGATGATCAGCTTTGGAACGAGTCCGAGTTTGAATTTCTTTTCTTTCATAAATTTCTTCCCTCCAATTTTGATTTGTCTTTTGTGCAAAGTCACGGTTGACTCGCCTGTAATTCGATTATATCATAGTAATATATCTGAATCAATTTCACAAAATTCAATGAAACGTTGAATATTTTTAATAATACGGAGGCTATAAAATGGAATTTCGACAGCTCAATACCTTTATACAGGTGGCACAGTTCCAGAGCTTTTCCAAAGCGGCGGAAAGTCTTGGATATTCCCAGTCGGCCGTCACCGTACAGATCAAGCTTCTGGAGGAGGAGATGCACACCCGGCTGTTTGACCGGATGGGCAAGCGAGTCATGCTGACCGCCAGAGGGGAGCAGTTTCTCGACTGTGCGAACTCGATCCTCTACGAGCTGGAGCGAACCCGGCGCTCCATGAACGGGGAGCGGGAGCTGACGCATCCTCTCCGCATCGGAACCATCGAATCCCTCTGCTTTTCCAAGCTTCCGCCGATCCTCCGCTTTTTCAGAGAGCATTATCCCAAAGTATTTCTTCAGATCGTCACCGCCTCCCCGGAGGAGCTGATCTGTCTGATGGAGCGAAACGAGCTGGATCTGATCTACATCCTCGACGCCCCGCGCTGGAACGCGGACTGGTGCAAGGCCATGGAAGAGCAGGAGCGGATTGTCTTCGTCTGCTCCCCCTCGTCGCCGCTGGCGGGGCGGACGGGCCTTACGCTCCCGGAGCTTCTGACAGAGCCCTTCTTCCTCACGGAGAAAAACGCCAACTACCGTCAGGCCTTCGACCAGTGTCTGGCCGGGCGGAAGCTCTGCCTCTCCCCTCTTCTGGAGGTCAGCAACACGGAGTTCATCGTGCGGATGCTGGAGCAGAACGAGGGACTCTCCGTGCTTCCTTATTTTGCGGTGCAAAAGGACATCGAAAAAGGCCGGCTCTGTATGCTGGACGTGACGGACGTGCAGATCTCCATGTACCGGCAGATCTTTTATCACAAGAGCAAATTCCGGACGCGGGAGATGGAGGAATTTATCCGTCTGGCCGCCTCTTCCTCGGTTGACAGCGGGTTTTCGCGTGTCTATAATAAGGAAGAATCAACAGACGACGAAACGGAGGATGATCGCTATGAATAAAATCGATCCGCAGTCCTGGAAAGAGGACATGCCCGCGTTCCGCGAGAAGACGGAGGCCTTTTACCGGGGCGAGATCAAGAAAAACGACTACAAAGGGTTTTCCGGCCTGTACGGAAGCTACGCGCAGAAAGGCGGAGAAGCCAGTATGCTCCGGCTGCGCATGACCGCCGGCAGAGTGACGAAGAAAAAGCTTGCCTTTACGGCCGACGCCGTCCGGCGCTACGGCGTGAAAAAGATCCATTTCACGACCTGCGAGGCCATCCAGCTCCACGATCTGGACTGCGATACGGTATGTTCCATCATGGAGGAGGCGCTGTCCGCGGACATCGTGACCATGGGAGGAGGCGGAGATTTTCCGCGCAACGTCATGT
Source organism: Eubacteriales bacterium (assembly GCA_030524125.1). Taxonomy (GTDB): domain Bacteria; phylum Bacillota; class Clostridia; order Lachnospirales; family Lachnospiraceae; genus Hominiventricola. The sequence continues at coordinate 18,425 of JAUNHB010000027.1, forward strand.
GCTCTCCTCTCTCCGGCACGGAGCAGGACGAATATTTTGACGTGCTTCCTTATGCGGAGGCCGCCGCGGACTATCTGATGGGATTTATCAAGAAAGAGAAAATGCCGAGGAAGCTGAAGGTCTGCTTTTCCAACTCCCCCAAAAACCTGACCCACGCCACGTACCGGGATCTGGGCTTTGCGGCCAGAGCGGACGGGACGTTCGACGTGTACAGCGCCGGAGGACTTGGCAACAATCCGCGCTTCGGCGTGAAGGTGGCGGAAGCTGTGGAGCCGGGACGGATCCTCTACTATATCAAGGCCATGTGGCTCACCTTCCGCGCCTATGGAAATTATGAAAACCGTGGAAAAGCAAGGACCCGCTACATGCAGGAAGCGCTGGGCGGCCCGGAGGAATATAAGAAGGCGTATCTTGAAAAGCTTCAGGAAGTGCTGGATTCCGGAGAGGATCTGACAATCTCCCCGGAGGCTCCCTCCTTCCGGAAGACCGGGGACGGCAGCAAGGCCGACGGCGGCCGGATCCTTGCGCAGAAGCAGCCCGGACTCTACACGGTCGTGTGGCATCCCATCGGCGGCCAGCCCGATCCGGAGACGCTCTGCCGTCTGTCCGATCTCATAGCGGATATGGAAGATGCGGAAGTCCGGCTTGCTCCCGACGAGACCGCGTATATCGTCAATCTGACCGGCTCCGAGGCGCAGAAGGTGCGAAAAGCCACCGAAGGAGACACGGCGGAAAGCCTTTTTGAGACGTCCGTCAGCTGCATCGGCGCTTCGATCTGTCAGGTGGGGCTTCGGGATTCCCATGAGCTTCTCCGGGAATGCGTGACCGCGGTGCGCGCCGCCGGAATCCCCGACGGGGCCCTGCCGCAGATCCATATCTCCGGCTGCCCCTCCTCCTGCGGCACCCATCAGACCGGAACACTCGGCTTCCGCGGCGCGGCGAAGTCCGTGGACGGAAAATCCCAGCCGGCCTTTGTGCTCTATATCGGAGGACAGCAGGAGCAGGGACGCGAGGCCATGGGCCGCGAGGCGGGAACGATCCTGCAGTCGAGGATCCCGGAATTTCTCGTAAAGCTCGGACAGGCCGCGGCCGCATCCGGAAAATCGTTCGGAGATTGGATGGCGGAAGACCCGCAGAGAGTCGATCGGGTCGCCGAAGAATATCTGGCGTGAGGGCGTTTCTCTAAAACGCCCCCAACTGCTTGAAAAGAAAGATCCATCCGCAGATGGTCGCGCAGGAGAACAGCGACGTAAAGATCAGACAGCCCGCTGCCAGATCCGCGTTGCTGTCCATCTGCTGGGCCATCGTGTAGCCGGACACGGCGCAGGGAGCGCCGAACATGATGATCAGAAGGGCCAGAGGAAGTCCCCTGAGCCCCAGCGCATATCCCGCTCCCAGCGCCAGCCCCGGGCTGACGATCAGCTTTCCAGCCACGCCGATCACGAGATTTTTTCTGTTTTCCCGGATACTTCCAAAGCGGAAGGACGCGCCCATCACCATGAGCGCCGTCACGGACGCGGCCGATGCGATCTGGCTTACGGGAGATTCGATCGTCTCCGGGAGCCGGACGCCCAGCGCTGCCGCCAGAATCCCTGCCGCCGCGCCGAAGATCAGCGGATTGGTGAGGATCCTTCCCGCCAGCTTTGTGGGCTTTAGTTTCCCGCCCCGGAAAGCCTCCAGCGTGATCACGGCCAGCACGTTGTAGCAGGGAACCACGATGGCCACCATGACGGCCGTCAGCCCCATAGCCTCCTCTCCCATCAGATTTCTCATGATGGGGATCCCCATCAGAACAAAATTTCCCCGGTAGACCGCCTGCACAAGAGCGCCTCTGCTGTCGCTGCGCTTCTCGGTCAGGAACGCGGTCAGAAGTCCGACCCCGTAGACGACCAGCAGCATGATCAGGCAGAACGCAATATAGCCCGGCATGATCACGCCGGAAAAATCCGCCGAATACACGTTGTAAAACATCATGACCGGAAACATGACCTGAAAGATCGCTTTATTTACATGACTGAGCTCCTGCTCCGTCAGAATGGAAAGCCGTCCGGCTCCCATCCCCGCCAGGATCAGAAGAAAGATGGGGACGACCGCACGGACGGCAATGATAAAATTGGTCAGCATAGCAAGCACCTTTTATTCTTTATGAATTCAAGAGACAGTTCAGCCCGCGCCATTCGCAAAGCCGCGCTGCCGCGCTCTTCGCCGCTGCACGGCTATCTTTGCTCATGATCCGGCGCTCCCTCAGCCGAGAGCAACAGGCCCCAATTCGTGCGAGCACGATTCTGGCCTGTCACTCCCGGCTGGCTGAACTGTTACGTCAGGAAGTAAAACGGATCCTCGTCCGTATGATGAAGAAAATGCATCAGCAGATACGCGCAGTTGATGGACACCTTCTCCTCCTTAAGGATCCGCCGGACCTCGTCGCGGTCCGCCAGCACCACTTCCAGCTCCTCGTTGTCCTCCAGCCCTTCCGCGGAGACTGTTCCGGAGGCGTAGCCGTAGACGGTGGCGCAGGACTCGTCGGTCATGCCGATGGTCGTGAAAAAAGGCTTGTGATACATCCCGTCGGCCTGCACCGGCGTAAAGTCAAGCCCTGTCTCCTCCTTCAGCTCCCGCGCTCCGGCTTCGGCGAAGGTCTCTCCTTTGTCCACCAGGCCTGCGGGGAACTCGTACACATAGCCGTCCACGGAAAACCGGTACTGGCGCACCAGCACCGCGCGGTCGTGGGCCTCCCCGTACAGACTGTAGATGATGACGCCGTCCGGCCGGTTTTCCTTTGTGGTGAGCTTCAGCTCGTCCACGGAGCCGGCCCGGGACGCGATGTGGTAGACGCCGCGCCCGCCCGCTTTGTTTTCGTACCGGAGGTCGTACATGTTCAGAAAACGGTTGTCCGTGCGCTTCTCAACGGAAAGAATGCGGTCGTGTCTCTCCATGTCCTACGCCTCCAGCCCTTCCTTTTCCACCAGACTTCCGTCCCTCCAGATCCGCTCCAGATCGTAGAACAGGCGGTTTTCCTCGTCGAAAATATGGATAATCACATCCTGATAGTCCATGAGGATCCAGTTGGCGGTCTGATACCCCTCCACCTGCTTCGCCTCGTATCCGGCTTTGTACAGACGCTCCTGCGCCTCGTCCGCCATGGCCTGCACCTGATTGCGGTTGGCTCCCGACGCGATGATAAAATAGTCGGCCAGCACGCTGACATGGGAAATGTCGAGGATCTTCACATCCTTCGCTTTTTTCTCCTCCAGCGCGTCGACGGCGATCCGGGCCATCTCTTTTGCATTACTCTCTGCCATAAGCACAGCTCTCCTTTCTATTTTTGAAGTCTTTCCCTGTAAAAATCGTAAGTTTCCTTCGTCGTGGCGTCGACGTCCTCCGGCGAGTCTCCCAGATAATCGAGCGTGTCCGACAGGATCCGAAAAAGCGCTTCGTCCAGATCCTCAAACGCCAGTCTGCGCACCAGCGGCAGGTTGGGCGCTTTGTCGCGCTTCGGCTCGATGTAGTCGGCCACATAGACGATCTTCTCCAGAAGCGTCATGTCCGGCCGCCCGGTCGTGTGCCAGCGGATAGCCCCCAGCACCTCCTCGTCGTCGATGTCGTACTTTTTTTTTGCCAGCAGCGCGCCCACCTTGGCATGGAGCATGAACGGATTTTTCCGCTCCAGACTGGTGATCTCCAGCCCGTTTTTCTCGGCTATTTTCAGCTTTTTCGCATTCGGCATGCATTTGGCGCAGTCGTGCATAAGCCCCGCCAGCATGGCCTTCTCCAGATCGCACCCGTGGCGCATGGCCAGCGCCGCGCTGGTGTACATGACGCCCAGCGTATGTTCAAAGCGGCTGTCGTCCATGGACCGCTTCAAATCCTTCTTCAGATCTTTAATACAGATCGCATCCATCAGCGCTCTCCTTTTCATACAGATGATGGCGGCGGATGTAGTCCTCCACCGCGGGCGGAAGCATCCGGGAGACGTCCTCTCCCCGGCGCAGGCGCGCCCGGATCTCCTCGGAGGCGATCCGCATGTCCGGCGTGTCCAGAATCCGGATATCCGCGCCGTACCGCGCTTCCAGCGAGCGGATCTTCTCCTCAAGCTGCGCGCGTCTGTGGAGATCCCGGGCGGCCGCCAGAAGGATGCACTCCCGGCTGATGACGTCCGGTTCCTTCCAGCTGTCGAAATCGAACAGGGAATCCGCTCCCATAATAAAGTAAAACTGAACGTCCGGATACGTCTCTCCGAGCAGCCGGAGCGTCTCGTAAGTGTAATGACATTCATCCATGGACCGCTCCAGTCCGCACAGCTCCAGATAGGGAATGCCCTGCACCGCCTGCCGGACCATCTCGATCCGGTGCCGCGCGTCCGCCTGCGTGTGGTCCTTTTTATGGGGCGGGTTTCCGTTTGGAAGCATCCAGACCGCGTCCAGCGAAAACTGCTCGTACGCCTGTCTGGCCAGCGTCAGATGGGCGTTGTGGACCGGATCGAAGGTCCCGCCCATGATGCCGATGTTTCGTTTTTTCATGGAAGGCGTCCTCCGTTCTCAGCGGGGCAGGATGATCTTCTTCTTGTCGTCTTTGCCCTCTTTGTACAGGATGATCTTCTTGCCGATGACCTGCACGACCTGCGCGCGGGTGCGCTCTCCCACAAGAGCCGCCAGCTCCTTCGGGTCGTCCATACAGTTTTGCAGCACGCTGATCTTGATCAGCTCTCTGGCCTCCAGCGCCTCGGCGATGGCTTTCGTATTTTCCGGCGTCAGACTGTTCTTGCCGATCTGGAAGATCGGCTCCATGGTCTGTGCCAGCCCTTTCAAATATGCTCTCTGTTTGCTTGTCATAATGACTCCTCTAATTACCTATTTGTAGTAGGTGAAGCTTAGTCCGTACATGCGGACCGTGTCTCCCTCCTGGATCCCGGCCTTCTCAAGCTCGTCGAGAATGCCCGTCTCCTTCAGGAATTTCTGGAAGAAGGCGAATCCCTTCTCCGATTCCAGATTGGTGTAGCCCAGCATCTTCTCGATCCTCGGCCCCTCCACCACATAGGTGTTCTCCTCCTCTTCGGAGCGCTCCACCGTGTAGGGCAGATTTTCGCGGACAAACATTTCCTCCGGGAAAAATTCCTGTTCAAAGACGACCGGCTTGTGATCCATCGTATCCAGCAGCCCTTTCACATGGTACATCAGTTCCTTTAAGCCCTGTCCGGTCACCGCGGAAATGGGGAACACGCGGATGCCGGACGGCTCAAACTCCGCGCGGATCTTCTCCACCGGATCGTTTTCCGGATCCCAGATCGCGTCGATCTTGTTGGCCGCGATCACCTGCGGGCGCGCCGCGATCTCCGGATTATAGGCGTCAAGCTCCCGGTTGATGGCGTGGATGTCCGCGATGGGATCCCTTCCCTCCACAGAGGCCGCGTCCACCATATGGATGATGACCTTCGTGCGTTCGATGTGACGCAGGAAATCAAGGCCCAGGCCGACGCCCTCGGACGCGCCCTCGATCAGCCCCGGGATGTCGGCGATGACGAAGCCGTCTCCGTCCAGATCCACCACGCCCAGATTGGGGCTTAAGGTGGTAAAGTGGTAGTTGGCGATCTTCGGCTGCGCGTTGGTCACGCGGGACAAAAGCGTGGATTTTCCCACGTTCGGGAAGCCCACCAGCCCCACGTCCGCGATGACCTTCAGCTCCAGCAGCACCTCCAGCTCCTGCGCGGGCTGTCCCGGCTTGGCATATTTGGGAGCCTGCATGGTGGACGTGGCGAAATGCTGGTTGCCGATGCCTCCGCGCCCGCCTTTTAAGACGACCTGACGGCGGTTCTCTCCGGACATGTCCGCGATGACCTTGCCGCTCTCGGCGTCCTTGATCACGGTCCCTTCCGGCACCTTCAGGACGATGTCCGCGCCGCTTTTTCCGTGGCAGTTGCGTTTGCCGCCCTCCTGCCCGTCCTGCGCAGCGTATTTGCGCTTGTGGCGGTAGTCGGTCAGCGTGTTCAGGCCCTCGTCCACCTGAAAGATCACGTCGCCGCCTTTGCCGCCGTCTCCGCCGTCCGGGCCGCCGTCCGGCACGAACAGCTCCCGGCGGAAGCTCACGTGACCGTCGCCGCCCTTGCCTGAGCGGATAAAGATTTTTGCTCTGTCTGCAAACATACTGTCTCCTTTCAGTGTGTCACAGCCCTTCGCCCGCATGCGCAGCTGTGAATAGCTAAAAAGGCTCCAAATCGTGCATCTTGCCGACTTGAAGCCCTTACGTGAATGCGGATGATTATTCGGCTGCTACCGGAACGATAGAAACCTGCTTTTTGTCTCTTCCTTTTCTCTCGAAGCGAACCACGCCGTCCGTCAGGGCGAACAGGGTATCGTCTCCGCCGCGTCCTACATTCACACCCGGGTGAATCTTGGTTCCGCGCTGTCTGTAAAGGATGTTTCCGGCTTTCACAAACTGGCCGTCAGCTCTCTTGGCGCCAAGTCTCTTGGACTCGGAATCTCTGCCGTTCTTGGTAGAACCGACTCCCTTCTTGTGTGCGAACATCTGAAGGTTCATATTCAACATAGGTCTACACCTCCTAAGAATCTCGTTATCAGTGAATACGTTCTGGTTATTTGTTGATCTTCTCGATCTTCACAGCGGTGTACTGCTGTCTGTGACCGTTTTTCTTATGATAACCAGTTTTTCTCTTGTACTTGTAAACGATGACTTTTTTCGCTTTGCCGTCACCGATCACAGATGCTTCTACGGTAGCGCCTTCCACCACCGGAGTTCCTACGGTCAGCGCGTCGTCGCATACGGCAAGAACCTGATCGAACACATAGCTCGCACCAGCCTCAGCGCCAAGCTTCTCAACCTTGATCACGTCGCCCTCGGATACTTTATACTGTTTACCACCTGTTGCAATAATCGCGTACATATGGCACCTCCTAATATTTACTCGCCAGCTTCGGTGCTGCCTTGTCCGAAAAAAAGACAGACTTTCAACCCCACTGCGCGGCATCTGCTATATCTTAGCACGCAGCCGGGGTTCTGTCAAGGGAAAAATTACGGCGGCAGTTCAGCCCGCGCCATTCGCAAAGCCGCGCTGTCGCGCTTTCCGCCGCTTACGCGGCTATTCTTTTCTCATAATCCGGCGCTCCCTCAGCCGGGAGCAACAGGCCCTAATTCGTGCAAGCACGATTCTGGCCAGTCACTCCCGGCCGGCTGAACTGTTACTCCCGATCTTACTATCGATATGCTGTGCACTCCGGTTCATAGGTATCAAAACACACTTGATCGATCACCGTCTTAATCTCGTTATCATACACAACGATATTTATTCCTCGATCATTGTATGAATATTCCGTTCCGTCGATCAATATGGAGCTGTTGTTTCCATAGTCCAGCGCGGCAGAAAAAATATAATAGGGAACCCGCCCTTCCCGCAGCGTCCCGCTCGCATCGACATAGTCGTCTTCCATAATCTCTGTCAACACTTCACCGTCTTTGATCGCCAGATAACTGTACCCGTAATGCTCGCTCAGCGGAAACGCAAACCCAAGAGAACGCATGGCTTCGTCAATCTCTTCATTCAGTCTGCTGGACGCTTCATATCTGACGGATATAAACGTCGTATATCTTTCCTGATCCAGCATGGCGATATAGGAAGCCAGATCCGTTTCATTACGGAGTTCAAAATTCTCCCATATATGCTCATTAAATGCTCTTGATTCTTCCCATTGCTCATCGACAACGGCGGTCAGTCCATTGACACCCAGCATCTCGTTCGCCAGATATCGGCTGATCTTGCGGGCTCCCGATGGATTCGCATGCGCATTCTTAACTCCATCATATGCGCTGTCACTCATGTCTGACGCATATTCAAATCCGATCTTGTCATATAGTTCTTTCATATTGAAATCATAGAAAGTCAGGTTATGCGCGTCCGCATAAGTCTTAACCGCCGCGTTCCGTCCAAGCGTTTCTGCGCGTGTGGGAGTTTTGATCAAAATCAATTCAATCCCGTTCTCATCGCACAGCTCGGTGATCCGATCCAGATAAACCGCGGCGTTCTCCTCAAACTCGTCCGCTTCTACAGACGCCTCCGGCTCCAGAGGTTCATACGTCGTATCATCACACATCTCCAGTACTCCCGAAAATCCTTTAGCCAGAATGCCAGCATCCGCTTCCCACCATGCCAGATCCGCCTCTTCCAGCTCTGTCCATCTGGTATGATAACGAATGTTATCCAACACATAGCTAAGAAACGTCTGCGAACCATCTAACTCAGTCACCGTCTTGATCGCCTCTTGTTTAACTGATCCGTTTTTCATATCGTTCAGTGCAATTCTTGCCGCTGACTCATTCTCCTCAAGTTCTAAAAAGAGCATATAACAATCCAATATCACAACCTTTGGCGACTGATATTGCAATGCTTCTTTCAGCCAATAATAAGATATCCACATCGGTTGGCTGCTGCTGGCAAGATTATAACTCCGGATTTCAGTTTCATCATAGATATCCTGCGGATTTAATGCACATTGTGTATGACTGCTACCCAGCAGCAGTACGTCCACGGTCTCCGGCTCCATTTCGTAAAAACCAGCATATGTATTTGTCGAACGACCGTTTCGATACAAATATTTTGGCGTCAGCGTGCGGTTGATCCCATACACCATCAGCAGAAGAAGCGCCAGAAATATAAACACTTTAACAACAATCCCTATTTTCTTTTTGCCTGCCATATTCCACTTCCCTCCTGCCTAAAAATTTCCATAGATAAAATCAGCCGCGTCAAATCCGTATCCGTAAGTTCCAAACACCATAATCACGGCAATCGCCGCAAGATATAGTCCCCACCGGAATACCAGCGGCTGACGGAGGATTTTATCCCGAATCACAATGCCGCGCTCTTGTGCTGTACTGACTGATATCAAAATCAAAATCGCCAAAATCAAGATACCCCATTCCTTCCATTCGAGTCCAAGGGAAAACAAAGAATCATCGAAAAAAATCCATGGATTGTACACCGTAAACAATGACTTGATCATCGAAGCTCCTTTTCGGAAAGATTCTGCCCGAAACATGATCCATGCCAACATGACCAGCAAGAACGTGACTGTCCGTTCCATATAAAGCCGCAGTCTGCGCCCCTCATCCAGTCCGATCAGATGATACAGCCAATCCCGTATTCCCCATGTCAGATTTCCCGCAATCTGATAGCCTGCATGGACAAGCCCCCAAAATACATATTTCAGCCCATTTCCATGCCACAGGCCGCTCACCGCGAACGTGATACAAAGATTCAGATATTTTCGCAAGGTTCCCTTACGGTTTCCTCCCAGCGGTATGTAAACATAGTCTTTGAGCCAACTGCTCAGGGAAATGTGCCATCTTCCCCAAAATTCCTTAATACTGGAAGAAAAGTACGGATGACGGAAATTCTCGGCAAGGCGAATCCCAAATAGCAGCGCAGTTCCCTGAGCCAACGTTACGCAGGCAAGGAAATCCGCATAAAGCTGGATACTATAAAGTACTCCTCCCACCAGCACATAACAGCCCCGATACATCTGATATCCTCTGAAAATAGTATCCACCACCACGCCCGCCTTATCGGCGATCATCAGTTTCAGAAAAAATCCCCATATGATCAGCATAAAGCCTTTTACAAATTTCTCCTCGTCAAATCTGTGTCCTTCAATCAGCTGCGGCTCCAACTGCTCATAACGAGGAATTGGTCCCTGAAGAATTTGCGGAAAAAATGAGATAAACAACGCATATTTGAACAGATTGCGCTGCGCTTTGACCTTTCCATGCCAAATATCCACCAGATAAGCTATGATCTGCATGGTAAAGAAAGAAAGTCCGATTGAAATCAGCATACCCGAATGCCGTCTGTGAAGAATGGTTTCAAAAAAAGAAAGAATTCCTCTGTATTTAGCTGCAAACAACGGCACTAAAGCAAGAACCAGTGAAACCGCAAGCGCTGCTCTCCGCAGGTATTTACCCCCCCCCGCAGGTTCTACGAAGGAAACATGCTCCATCCATATGCCAAGAATCCATGTAACGGCAATGATCCCAAGAAAGACAATCATTCCCCGGAAAGATTCCGTTGCCAGCCAAAAATAAGACAAGCTTCCCGCCAGAAGCATGATCCAGCGGAACCGCAGCGGCATCAGATAATACCCGACCAGTACCGCCGCCAGAAAAACATAAAAATACAGTGACACAAAATCCATAACCAATCATCTCCTCGTATTGTAAAATGAAAAAGCCTTCAGTAAGCCGCTCCTTCCTGTAGGGGCTTACCAATTTTTTGATTTTTACCCCAAATCACGGGCGAATTAGACCTTACGGTACTACCTTCAGATATTCCTCCCCATACGCCTTAACGATATTTTCAAGGCCGAGCATCAGGGAATCCATCAGAAGCTGCGCGCCCGGGGAGGGGGCGGACGCGAACTCCCAGCTCTCGATCATGCCGTCCCGGCAGTCGCAGGTGAACGCATCCTCCGTAAACTGCTCGATGGAATTGATGGCGTTGATCACCAGCGCCGACACCGCCGCGCACACGATATCCTCCCCGGCCTCTGCGTACAGGGCGTGCCCTTTGATGTGAAAGCTTTTATACTGTCCGTTCTCTTTTTCCACCTGGATCTCGATCATCGAATCCCACACTCCTTTGCCTGTTCCTTCAATGTTTTGCGCTGCTTCTTCCGGGTGATCTCCATAAGCCCCAGCGCGGTCATGTCCACGGCCGCCGCCTTCATGGGATCCCGGCGAAGCTCTGTCCGCATAAGCTCCAGAAGCCATTCGGCGGCTCCGTCCTCCTCCATGTCCACAAAGTCCACCAGCAGGATGCCGGAGAGGTTTCTCAGGATCATCTGTCTGGCGATCTCGATGGCCGCCTCGCGGTTGATCCTGCGGATCGTCTCCTGCTTGTCCTTTCCTTTGACGCACTTGCCGGTGTTCACGTCGACGACTGTCAGCGCCTCCACCTGCTCGATGACCAGATACGCGCCGGATTTCATCCATACCCGTTCGGACAGGGCGTCGGCCATGCCTTTTTCCAGCCGGTACTCTGCCTTCAGAGGGTACTGAGGGTCCTGTCGGAGACAAAGCTTTTCGAGATCCTCCGGCGCTTCCTCCATGAGACAGGACCGGAGCTCCTCATAGACCGCCGGGTCGTCGGTCAGGATCGACCGGAGCTCCCGGCTGCGGCTGTCCAGAAGCGAACTGACATAGGCCGGACGCCCGCGAAACACGCAGGAAAAGAGCGTCCTGTGGACCGCCTGCCCCGTCAGGTACTCCCGGAGGGCGAGGAGGCGGCCGTACTCCCGGTCCAACTCCTCCTCTCCCGCCTGCGCCGCGCTGGTGCGCACGATCATCCCGAAGGAATCCGCTGAAGCTTTGTCTGCGGCCCATTCCTTCAGCCGCCGTTTCTCCGGCGCGGACAGCTTTCCAGAATAGCCGACCGTGCGGCTTCCGGTGGTCAGCACCAGATATTTGCCCGACAGGTTCAGGTCGGTCGTGACCGAGGGCGGCTTCGTCTTGACCGCCTCCCGGCTCACCTGTACGAGAAGCTCGTCCCCCTGGACGGGAGGGCCGCTTTTCCCGGCGGGCTTTGTGTAGACGGGCGCTTTGGCGTCCTCCAGAGGAAGATAGCACAGCACGCCCTTCTGGATCTCCACGAAGGCCGCCCGTATATTTTTTACGACGTTTTGCACCCGCCCCACATAAATATTTCCGAGAAGGGACTCCTGCCCTTCCGGGTAGAGAGAAAGCTCGGCCAGCCGTCCGTCCTCGTAGAGAGCGTCCGCCAGCACGCCTTCCCGGATGCGGGTGATGATTCTTGTACTATCCAATCTCTTCCCCCAGTTCTTCCAGCGGGACAAGGCGGCGCTCTCCGTCCGTCCCCTGATCCGCGTACATTTCCTTCCGGCAGACGAGAAGCGACGCGGGCGTCAGCGGAACGCCCTCGCTGTCCGCAAAGGCCTTCATCAGAAGCTCCGGCTTCAAGTTGTGTACGCTCCCGGCGGACACTTTAAGAGAAACGATGCCGTCCGCCGCGGCGGCTCCGTAGATCCACGGGCGGATGTCCGTCTCCTGCTCTCCCTTCTTCGTCTCCTTCAGGACGACGATCTCAGGCTTCTCAAGGAACCGGAGAAACCGCTCCTCCCAGCCGTCCTTTGGCGCATGGCCCTCCCGGAAGCGAACCTCATAGTCCGCGGCGGCCACGCTGGCCATGGCGTTTTTGCTGCCCTCCGGCAGGAGACGCCAGCTCACCACGTCGATCCCCTCGGCCATGACCGCGTTCAGCCGCCGGACGGCCTCCTCAGAGGACGGGGAACTCTTGACGCCGATATCCATATATTCGCCGTCGCTCTCGATGCCAAGCCCCAGCGGGGAGGCGAAGGACATGATCATGTGGGGCGTGAAGCCCTCGGAATAACACATGTCGATCTCCGCCCGGCGCATGGCCTTCTGAAAATACCGCATGACGTCCAGATGGCCGATAAAGCGCAGGCAGCCGTATTTTCGGAAACGGACCCTAATGTTCATGGCAGACACCTCCTCCATAGACGGCGGCCCCGCAGCCGGAGCAGCCCTGACGGCAGTTGACCGTCACCTGCTCCCCGCGGGCCTTGTGCCATTCTTTTAACAAAAATTTCTTCGTGACGCCGATATCGATGAAATCCCACGGGAACCGCTCGTCCTCGGCTCTCTCCCGCACGGTGTAGAAATCCGGATCCACGCCGCACTCCGCAAACGCCTCCTGCCACAGCTCGTTCCGGAAATACTCGCCCCACGAGTCGAACAGGCAGCCCTTCTCGTAGGCTCTCCGGATGACCGCGGCCACGCGCCGGTCGCCTCTGGCCAGAACGCCCTCGAGGACCGTCACATCGGCCTCGTGCCAGTTGTATTTGATGCTCTTCTTATTCTTCTGCTCCTTGATCTCGTGGTTCACCACATAAGCCCGGTGCAGAAATTCCTCCTTCGTGCACATCTGCGCCCACTGGAACGGCGTGAAGGGCTTCGGCACAAAGAACGAGGTGCTGACCACGATCTGACATTTGCCGTTCCGCCGCTCCTTCGGGACCTCGTAGTAGCGCTCGGAGATCTTCTCCGCCAGATGGGCGATCCCCTTCATATCCTCCTCGGTCTCGGTGGGAAGTCCCAGCATGAAATAGAGCTTCACGCGGCTCCATCCGCCCTCGAAAGCCTGTCCCGCGCCGGAGAGGATGACCTCCTCGGTCAGTCCCTTGTTGATCACGTCCCGGAGCCTCTGGGAACCGGCCTCCGGCGCGAAGGTCAGGCTGCTCTTTTTGATATCCTGTACCTTGCTCATCACATCCAGCGAGAACGCGTCGATCCGAAGAGACGGAAGCGAAATGTTGATCCCTTTGGATCCAAATTCGTCGATCAGGAAATGGACCAGCTCTCCCAGCTGCGAGTAATCGCTGGAGCTGAGCGAGCTTAAGGAAATCTCCTCGTAACCCGTATTTTTCAGAAGGGCGTACGCCTTTTTCTTCAGCATGTCCAGATCCCGCTCCCTTGTGGGACGGTAGAGCATTCCGGCCTGACAGAACCGGCAGCCCCGGATGCAGCCCCGCTGGATCTCCAGCACGCCCCGATCCTGCGTGGCTTTGACGTAGGGCACGACCGGACGCTCCGGATAATAGGTGTCCGTCACGTCCATGACGATCTGCTTGCTCACCTTCTGCGGCGCCTCCGGACATCGGGGCTCCATGGCCGCCAGCGTGCCGTCCTCCCGGTAGGAGACCTCGTAGAGCGAGGGCACATAGATGCCGGGGATCTGCGCGGCCTCCCGGAGAAAAGCTTCCCTCGTGCGTCCGCTGCCCTTCCATTCCTTATAGAGATCCATCAGCCGGAAATACTGGGTCTCGCCCTCGCCGATGTAGAACAGATCGAAAAATTCCGCCAGCGGCTCCGGATTGTAGGTACAGGGGCCTCCGCCGATGACGAACGGGTGATCCGCCGTCCGATCCTTCGCCTCCAGAGGGATGCCCGACAGCTCCAGCACCTGCAGGATGTTCGTGTAGCACATCTCGTACTGGATCGTGATGCCGAGAAAATCAAACTCCCGCACCGGATCCTGCGACTCCAGCGCAAAGAGAGGAATCTTCCGCTCCCTCATGACATGGTCCAGATCCGGCCACGGCGAATAGACCCGCTCGCACCAGATATCGTCCCGGCGGTTGAACATGTCGTAGAGGATCTGGATGCCCAGATGGGACATGCCAATCTCATACACATCCGGAAAACACATGCAGAAACGGATGGCCACATTTTTGTCCTTCATGACCGAATTGACTTCCCCTCCGATATAACGGGCAGGTTTGTCTATTTTTAACAAAATTTCATCAGATAATGCAAGCTTTCTCATGAATTACCTCGCTATTTTTGTGCAAAATCAACAACTCCGAAAATTGGAAACTCCCATGGGATCCTGGACTTTCGAGCCGCTGGACGCGCCGTTTTTCGGCCGCTTTTTCGCCTGTTTTTGCCGCTGCGTAACATTTTTTCTGACACGGACAAAATGACACTATGCAACACGTTGGATAATTATACACTATTCCTTGGGGATATTCAACTGGACCTTTTTTTGCGCCACGACATACGCATGAATGTATTTCTCTCCCCGTTTCTCGATTTTCTCTCTTTA
>JAUNHB010000088.1 GCA_030524125.1 Eubacteriales bacterium
AATCAATGGGTTGAGGCCACTTTGAACATTTATAACTGTCAAAGACAGGATTATATAAGACCGCCGCTGAATTGTCAACCTTTTTTTCAAAAGAATGCGCCGAAGACCGGAGGCGCAGGATCTGCGGCGGGGCGGCCGTCTTCCGACGCCCGCGGCCGGGTCCTTACAGCCCCCAGCACAGATTCCTCTCCAGATAGCAGATCGTGTAGTGCGCCTCTCCCTCCCGGTCGATCTCCATGACGATGTAGCTCGGCTTCCTTCCCTCCTGCCTGGGAAGGCTGAGGCTTCCAGGATTCAGGATCGTCATTCCGTCCCGCCTCTCCAGTTCCGGAACATGCGTGTGCCCGTACATAACGATATCCGCGCCTCTTCTCCTGCCCTCCTGCGCCAGACGCTCTGAGTCCCGGCTGACAAAATAGCCGTGTCCGTGGGTGAGAAAGGCCAGATGCCCTCCCAGCTCCACCTCCAGCTCGCCCGGCAGATCCGTATAAAAATCGTTGTTCCCCGCCACCATATAGAGCGGAGCGTCGACAAGCTTGCGGATGTGATTTTCTCCGCCCTCCAAATCTCCCAGATGGATCAGGCCGTCCAGCGGCCCCACCTTCTCAAGCACGGCCTCCAGATTTCTCTCCTTCCCATGGGTGTCACTGACGATCAAGAATTTCATGCAGTCTCTCCTTCATGAGCCGCAACGCCTTTCCTCTGTGGCTCAGCTGATTCTTCGTCTCCAGCGAAAGCTCCGCGGAATAACGGCCGTAGTCCGGCAGGTAGAAGATCGGATCGTAGCCGAAGCCGTTTTCGCCTCTCTCCTCGTATCCGATCCGGCCCTCCATCGTGCCTCGCGTGGTGAGCACCCTTCCGTCCGGAAACGCCGCCGCAATAGCGCAGACAAATCTCGCGCTGCGCTCCGGACCGCTCTTTCCCTCCAGCCGGTCGATGATGCTCTGGTTCTTGATCCGGTAGGACGTGTCGTGTCCCATGTAGCGGGCTGAATAGATCCCCGGTTCCTTGTTGAGCGCGTCCACCTCCAGCCCCGAGTCGTCGGCCAGTACCAGCTGTCCGGTCAGCTTTGCGATCGCCTTCGCCTTGATCGCCGCGTTCTCCTCAAAGGTCGTTCCGTTTTCTTCCACGTCCGCGTCGATCCCCGCCTCTTTTAAAGACAGCACCGGCAGCCCCAGATCTGCCAGGATCATCCGCACCTCTTTCATCTTTCCTTCGTTTCCCGTCGCAAATATGATCTTGTCCATTTACTCTGCGCTCTCCTGTCGTTTGATCTTCGGCGGCTTCGGGCCGAGAAACTGATAATAGTACGTCTTCAGCATCCCGTTGTAGATCTTCCTGTTTTTATCCGCCTTGCGGCCAATGTATTTCTCCGCATCCTCATAGCTGGTGATCAGATACATGGACCAGCTGTCCAGTTCCCGGAACCGCTCCCCGATCTGCGTATAGAGCGCCGGAAGCTGAGACTTCTCCTCCAGCCGCTCTCCGTAGGGCGGATTGCTGACGAGAAAACCGTATTTCTTCGGATGGGACAGCTCTGCCAGCGGTCTCTGCTGAAAATGGATCAGATGATCCACGCCGGCCGCGGCCGCGTTCTGCCTCGCCGCCCGGATGATGTCTCCGTCTATGTCGTAGCCCTGGATGTCGGTCTCGATCCGGTCGTCCACAAGGTCGCCCGCCTCGTCCACCGCGGCGTACCAGTGTCTGCGCCCCACGACGTTTGTCCACTTTTCCGCCGTAAACGAGCGGTTCATGCCGGGCGCGATATTAGCCGCGATCATAGCGGCCTCGATGGGAAATGTGCCGCTTCCGCAGAAGGGATCCACCAGGATCCGGTCCTTCCTCCACGGCGTCAGAAGGAGCAGCGCCGCCGCCAGCGTCTCCTTGATCGGCGCCTTGCTCACCATCGTGCGGTATCCTCTCTTATGTAGAGACAGGCCTGTCGTATCCAGACAGACCGATGCCTCATCCTTCATGAACGAAATCCGGATCGGGTACTCCGCGCCGGTCTCCGGAAACCACTCAAGCCCGTACACCGCCTTCAGGCGTTCCACGATGGCCTTCTTCACGATGGATTGAATGTCCGACGGGCTGAAAAGCCGGCTCTTCACAGAGGAAGCCTTCGCAACCCAGAATTTCCCGTCCTTCGGTATATAATTTTCCCACGGAAGCCCTTTGATCCCTTCAAACAGCTCGTCGAAGGTCACTGCCCGCAGATCGCCCACCTTCAGCAGGATCCTCTCCGCCGTCCGCAGAAACACGTTGGCGCGGCACAGCGCCTCCTCGTCCCCGCAGAAGGTCACTCTCCCGTCCTCTACCCGGACGATCTCATAGCCAAGCTCCGTTATCTCTTTTTTCAGGACCGCCTCCAGCCCAAAATGGCAGGGGGCCACCAGTTCTATTCTGCTCATTTCCTGTCCTTCCCGTATTCTTACGTTTCTTTCCTATCTTATCTTCTTTGCCCGGTGTCTGTCAAGCGGTCATGCTTCAAAGCGTGCGCCGCGGAGTCCGGCCATAGGATTCCAGATAGTTTCCCTTGTACGCCTGGATCCCGCCGACTACGGAGATCGCCCGGTAGCCGCGCTCCTCCAGCTCTCTGGCCGCCTGCATGCTCAGACCGCCGCGCTCGCAGTAGAGGATCGGAACGGCTTTTCCAAATCCCCGCACGCGTTCCTGCAGATACTCGTACGGGATGCAGACCGCGCCCCGGATGTGCTGTCTTCGGTATTCCGCCGGTTTTCTCACGTCCACCAGAAGATACGCTTTATCAAAAATATAGCGGTCCATGTCGTTTGCCGAGATGGTTTCCATACGTTTGCCTTCCTTTCTTTTCCTTATTAGCTAGTATATGCAGCCGCAGAAAGGCGTGATATTGCGGCTTCAAAAGCTCCGGCACGAAAAACGGGACGCTTTCGCGCCCCGTCCGTCCGTTTTTTCTAGTAGCTGCAGTTGTCCGCCTGCTCGTTCTTGGAGGAAGCGGAATTTTTCGAGCTGTTCTTGCTCTTCGCCCCGTTCTTCGCATTGGAAGTGTTGGAGCTGCTGTAATTGTCAGAGCTTTTGTTCGTCGCGTTGCTGGAATGATTGTTGTTAGAACCCATCGTCTATGACCTCCTGTAATAAATGTTTACAGGGATAGTATGGGAGCATCCCTCAAAAATTATGCATCGCTTTCCGTCAAAAAGAAAAGCTCACCAAAACCGCCGGAACAGCCACGAGACCGCGGCCAGCACGAGCAGCACCGGCAGAAGGTAGAGCAGAAGCTGGAAAGCCAGCACGGCCAGCGCCAGCACCAGCGCTGCAAAAAGCGCCAGGATCAGCGTCGCTTTCCATCCGCTGAAGCGGTGCACATGGATCCGCTCCTCCGTTTCCACCTGATCCTCGTCGATGGTATATCGCGTTCTGGGCGCTCTCATATCGGCCGTCTCCAGGATCGTCCGGGCGATCAGTCTCGGATCTCCCAGCTCGTCCAGCACGCTTTTTTCACTGCGCCCGTTCGCCGTCTCCTGTGAAATATAGCGGTCATAATAACGAACGTGCTCCTCGAGCGCGGCGGCGTCCAGCTTTCCATACAATGCTCTTCGCAGCGTCTCGATAAATGTCTTTTTATCCATATTGTCCCTTTCCTGCGGACGCATAGCGCCCGCTGAAGCAAATGAGCCCGCGCCCGCCGTCTCTGTCTTCGCGGCAAGGTCTGTGACGGGTCGCTTAAGCGACATGATTCCGATCCGCCGCAGTGCGATCCCGCGGAGCGTCTTTTTATACAATAGAGGAATTTCCTATTGTATAAAAAGACCGTCCAACGATACAATCGGACGGTCTGAACGTGCGCGAGAAGATTCGAACTCCCGACCTTCTGATCCGTAGTCAGACGCTCTAT